>DHOP01000103.1:11740-21876 GCA_002407775.1 Prevotella sp. UBA5387 | reverse complement strand
ATCTGATATAAGTCACAAAGGATAACAATCGCAAAACCATATAACCATTACTCTAATTTCAAAAATAAGGTATGCTGAAAACGATGCAAAGTCTAACCGTCGGAACCTTAAATTGTCCCAACTGAAATTAAGAAATAGAATATAATTAAGATATAGACATTACAAATATGATCACAGGCAATTTCAGCGACAATAGAAGAGAGTATTAATATCAAATAACATAAAGCCCATTGAGACATAGATGAGATTACCAAGATGTTACCACAAAATCAATTCGTTAATTCATCATAAGCTTATGATAATGAGGCTAATATATAAGTAGTTTAAACAAAAGGTTATAATATGACTTCTAATCAATATTACACCCCCCTGATATCATTTTTACATCAATTGTCTGACTTTTGCTGGATATATTCAGTCGGTGAGACACCAAAATGTCGTTTGAAAATCGTTGAAAAATGTGCTTGATTAGAGAATCCCACCTCAAAGGCAACCTGAGCTATGTTCAACTTTTGTTCCTTGAGTAAACGGGCGGCCTGTTCCAATCGGATATTTCTAATAAATTCTGATGTCGGTATTCCTGTAAGCTCCTTCAGTTTACGATGCAACTGAGCACGGCTGATTCCAACCTCTTTAGTTAGCATTTCCACACTAAACTCAGAATTGGAGAGATTCTCATTGATGCTCTTCATAATGCGATCCATAAGCTGCTCATCGTTGCCTACCACATGAATTTCCTCAACCTTGTCTTTTTGTTCTTGTGCACCACTATACTTACCTTTCAACCGAAGCATATTACTCACAAGGTTGTTCACGGTCACATGAATCTCCTCCAGGCTGAAAGGCTTGGCGATATAGGCATCTGCACCTTTCTTAAGGCCTTCCAATCGGTTTTGAACATCAGACTTAGAGCTAAGTAAAATAACAGGAATATCACTGATATTGGAGTTAGTTTTGATCATCCTTAGCAAAGTCAAGCCATCCATTTCTGGCATCATTACATCGGATATTACACAGTCAAACTTCTCCGTTAATAGCATTTTCAAAGCTTCCTTGCCATCAGCTGCACCCTCAAACTTATAGTATTCACCCAGTTCTCGACTGACATACTGCCTTATCTCCGGATCATCATCTACGATGAGAATATGGTAATTGGTTGTTGGCTTCTTACCATTCTTATCAAAGCCTCGGGGCTCTTCCTTCGGGGTTAACTCCTCTAGAGTATAGTGCTCATTGCCTAATGGGAGGCACACTCGGAACACACTGCCCTGTGCATCTGTACGATTCGAGGCATTTATAGTACCATGGTGCATGGAAACTACCATCTTGCTGAGGTTGAGTCCAATACCCGTACCATCCACATGAACACTTCCCTTACCCACACCTTGGAAAAAACGGTCGAAGATTTTCTCTTGATTACCTTCCTTTATGCCTACTCCACTATCAATAACTTCAAGTTGTGCAAAGTCTGAAAGTGATGTTTGATTAGTTTCATCATGTCCTTGTGTTACCCGTACTATAACGGACCCACCATCATATGTGTATTTGAAAGCATTGGAAAGCAGGTTGCTTATGACCTTGTCAAACTGCTGACGGTCTATCCATACCATGAGCTTTCCTTCTGGATGCTCATAGTAAAACTCCATGTTTCTTTCCTGAGCTGAGAACTCAAACATCTTTGCAACTCCCCCCACAAATTCTACCAGGTCGGTCTCTTGGCAGTGAAGGTGCATCTGTTTCTTATCCATCTTACGCAAATCAAGTATTTGATTGACGAGAGTCAATATGCGATTTGCATTGCGTTCGATGATACTTAGCTCCTCCTTTGCGTCCTCATCCATCGTATCACGCTTCATTAACGAGTGAAGAGGGCCCATAATGAGCGTAAGTGGAGAACGTATATCATGCGTCGCGTTGATAAGCGTCTTCATCTTATCTTCCTCGAACTGGTGCGTCCTTCGGCGGTTATAGTAGATGAAAATGAAGTATGTCAGCGCACCGACAAAGACGATATAGAACAGCCATGCTAAGGTAGAACTGTACCATGGTGACTCAATGACAACTGTAAACATCTTTACAGGTGACAGCATTCCATAATCAGATGCCCTTACTTCAATACTATATGACCCAGGTTCCATATGGTTGAAAGCTATGGCATTAATACCTTCGCCAGTCTGCTGCCACTTGTCAGCCCCATTGATGCGATAGAAATAAGTAATGTTCTCAGCATTGTTGAAGTTGAGAAGAGAGAACTCCATTACAAAGCTGTCATCCTTATATGAAAGCGTAAAGTGTGTATTGTCGAAGACGGCACCATCGATTATCTGTGTGCCATATGACTGACTCGTTCCGTTTATCGGTTCGCCATTGATAAGGAAGTTAGTTAGATGTATCTCACCCAATGACCAATCCGCCTGTTTTAAGTCAGAAGGTCGAAAGACCGTGAGTCCCTGTCCTGTAACAAAATATACGCGTCCATCAGGTCCTTTCATCCCGGTGTTGGAAACATACTCACGGGAAGACAATCCGTTGCCATGCACATAGCCTACAAATTTGCCCTTCTTGCGCTGGAACTCCCATATACCCATAGATGTTGCGCACCAGAAATCACCACTCTTCTCCATCACTATGCTTCTCCAAGCCTCGTCTCTGAGTGCCTCGGCACCAGGAAATGGCTTTGGCTTTAATTGTTTCTTATCAAGGGAATAGAGACCATTTTCTGTACCAAGGATCAACCGCCCATCCAAATTTTGGGCCATTGTAGTGATAGAAGTACCAGCCATAAAGTTAGCTGGGAGCTGTTTGAAACTTTCAGTCCTCATGTTAAAAGCAGACAAACCAGATGAAGTGCCTAGCCAAAGAGTACTTTCAGGTGTAATCATCATGCAATGAATCCAATCGTTGCAAAGAAATCCTGCTTTGGAAGAGGTCTGGTACATATTATAGTTCTTTACTTTTCCAGTCTTTGGATCAAACACGCCGAATCCAAGACCGAAAGTAGCAAAGTAAATCTTGCCATCGATACCCTCTAAGATTTGTCCAACAAAGTCGCTGTTAAACGGCGCGACCAATTGCGAAGAACCGTTTGAAGGATTATAGGTATATAGTCCTTGAGAACCACCCAACCAATACTTACGATTGCTATCCCGATAGATCGAATAGATATTTTTAGGAGTAGAAGGATGAGCAACAATATGTCCTTCTTTGTTGAATCCGAAGACACCCTGGTTTTGGACGACTGTCCAGACTATACCATTGTCCCCAAGGCAAAACGACGAAACCGATGAACCAATATGGTATCCCTCTGAAGCGAAATCCCAATTGCTGAATATTGCTTTATGGTCGGGTATCATCAATAGTCCTTTGCGCTGGCACGCAGCCCAAAGATTGTTGTTTCCATCGACATAGAGGTCAAAGATATTCGCAGTATTAAGGTCAAAGGAAGGATTTGGATTCGGCACTCGGATAGCCTTTGCTTTTCCCTTAGTGACCACAAAGAGACCTGTTCCGAAGGTACCGATATATAGATTTCCATACTTATCTAATGCCAAAGACTTATACTTTGCATGTAATGCCGTCATCTCAGAAGCATCAAACGGACAAGGAAGTATTTTGCCATCCTTGAATAAGAACATATCGCTATGGCAAGCAATTAAAACACCTCCACCATAACTAATGAATGCTTCTGCTTTGTCAATACCAACTGGCTTCTCCGTGATTTTTCCTGTATGCAGATTCTTTAAGGTAATAATGTTGTCGGAACCACTACGCCAAAAGTTACCCTTTTCATCAAGAAACAAACGGCTATAATAGTGGTTTTGTGTCGCGGAAGCATAGCCCGTGACTTGTTTCAACTTCTTATTCTGCTCATCGATTGTAAATAGTCCATAACCAGCAGTACCCACGAGTATTTGTCCATTGGGCAGTTGCAACATGCTACTAATGCGTGGATTGCGAGGCTCGGCATATGGTTCGAAATCATCTGAAACTTTATTGTAGCGCATTAAGCCGCCAGATGTGCCTACCCACAGATTGCCTTCTCGGTCTGTAAAAAGATAGGAGACGGCATTGCTGGACAATGAACGAGGATTGTCCGAATCATGAAGATAAGTCGTAAACCGATATCCATCAAACTTATTAAGGCCTCGATCGCTTCCAATCCATATCAACCCTGACTGGTCTTGGATAATACTGGTAACAAAATTACTTGATACACGGTCCGAGTTATAAAAGTAACCGGACTGTGCATCAATATTGCCGATAATCACAAAGAATATCGATAAGAATATCAGAAGAGTTCTCTTCATCAGTCTAAACTACCAACTTATTGCAAATTTACATAATAATTTGCAGTCAAAAACTTTTTGCAGCCTATTTCTGCACTGCTGAAGAGAATCTCCAAGCATTATTCATTGATTACTTTTTGAATTGTTCCATCGGGGTTATAGAACAATTCTTGCACTTTCATAGAACGCAACCAAGTAATATCATTGCTTGGAACGCAATCGTGATAGAAAAGGTACCAGTGCTCCTTAAACTTCACTATAGAGTGATGAGATGTCCATCCTACTACCGGATCGAGGAGAACTCCCTGATAGGTAAAAGGTCCATAAGGATTATCTCCTATAGCATAACAGAGGAAATGAGTGTCGCCTGTAGAATAAGAGAAATAATATTTGCCATTATATTTGTGCATCCAACTAGCTTCGAAGAAGCGACATGGGTTGTCCGCTGTCAAGGGCTTGCCATCATTATCGACCACCAATACAGGCTGAGGTGTCTCGGCAAACTGTAGGCAATCGTCGGTCATGCGTGCCATTCTACCGGGCAAAGCAGGTTCCTTGCCCTCTGCCAGTCGCTCCGATTTTAGCATCTTGTTGTCACGATACCATTGTAACTGCCCCCCCCAAATGCCTCCGAAATAAACATAAACCTGTCCGTCGTCGTCCTTAAATACAGTTGGATCGATGCTATAAGAGCCACGAATAGGATCCGGTTGAGGCACGAACGGCCCTTCAGGACGTTCGGCTACGGCTACACCAAGGTGGAAAACATCAGTCTTATCCTTACACGAAAAGATGAGATAGTACTTTCCGTTCTTCTCTACGACGTCGTTATCCCACATTTGTCGACCTGCCCAAGGCACTTGTTCCACAGACAAGATACAGCCATGGTCGGTCACCTCACCCAGGAAAACATCGTCGAGCGAGAAGACATGATAGTCCTTCATTTCGAAATGACCACCGTCGTCATCTTCTGCTGCACCACTATCCCAATCATGTGAAGGGTAGATATAAAGTCTGTCATTGAACACATTGGCAGATGGGTCTGCCATAAAATCCTTCGGAAAAAGATATCGAGGATGAGACATAATGCTTAGATTTGAAGTTTATTTAAAGATATTGATGATTTCATTGACTACTGGCTTTGCATTGTAGTCACGGTCGAAAAGCAAGCTGTAGTTCGTTCTGCCACGCACAGGCCAGTCGTTGAGCCATGAATCGCCATCAGTAAGACCCCACAAAGTAATACGTTCGATCTGCGAAGCATGTTTCTTGTAGATGTTGTAGAAGGCAAGCCAACGATCGTCCAACTGCTTTTGCACCTTAGCAGGGAGTCCGTCTGCATAAGGATTAAGTTGCTTCTGATACTCAAAGTTCTGTTCGACGCCAGCACCATTAAAATGCTGTGGCTGTGGCAGTATATTGATATCAAGTTCGGTCATGCTAACTTTTACTCCAAGGGTTGCAAAACTATCAATGCTTGCTTCATACTCTTTGAGATCTGGATGATCCATTCCATTATGACTCTGCATGCCCACACCGTCGATTCGTATGCCCTCATTTTGCAAGTGGCGAACCAAACGACACACTCCAGCACGCTTTCCAGGCTTGGACATAGAATAGTCGTTATAATAGAGTTTAGCTTCTGGATCAACTTCCTGAGCCGTTTTGAAAGCGATGTCAATGAACTCTGGGCCGATAATGTTATAATATGGTGACTTACGGAACTCACCATTATCCTCTATCGCCTCGTTCACGACGTCCCAACTATAGATCTTTCCTTTGTAACGTCCCATCATTGTACGGATGTGCGATTTCATACGCTTAATAAGCTCATCACGGCAGACCTGGCTGCCGTCATCGTTTATGAACATCCACTTTGGTGGCTGACTATGCCACACAAGACAATGTCCAATGAGCTTAAGTCCATGCTTCTGGGCGTAGTCCACGACTGCATCTGCATCGTTGAAGTTATATACTCCCTTGGCAGGTGTCACCTCCTCACCCTTGAAGCAATTTTCTGCCACAATAGAATTGAAATGTTTATCCACCAAGGCATCGGCGCGAGCATCGCGTCCATTAGTAATTCTTGTGTTGAGGGCTACGCCCACTTGGAAATATTTTCCCAACACATCTTTCATTCCTGGCTGTTGAGCCACAGCTGTCATACTACCTAACAGTAATGACAAAACAATCACGTTTCTCTTCATAATTTTATTTGTTGATGCGGTTCTTACTCTGTCTTGCGAGTTTTAAAAGTCTGTATCCATCGTCTTCCAGAGAGTTCCGACTGCATTTGTTCATTATAATTCTTGGTAATAGGACTTTTCCGCAGTGCGAAAACACCTATTATTAGTGTTAAGGCAGGGATAAGGCTTGCCGTGAGTCGAATACCCGTCTCGGCAGTCTCACTCTGCACCAACACATCACCGGAAACATAACCGAACACGGAAAGGAAAAATCCGGTTAGCACACCACCGATACCTAAGCCTACCTTCAAGCTGAAAGTCATCGTCGAAAAGCACAAACCAGTGGCCCTTCGCTGGCTCAGATATTCCACATTATCCGCAACATCACCCATCATTGCCCAAACCAAAGGAATGGTTATAGCGTAGGCAAAGCTTCTCAGCAAATTGAGTATAAACATGAATGCCACATCTGTTTTTGTCGGAATCCAAAACAAAGCCGTCAGAACAGCTGTGACTACAAGACACGTGCTGATCACTTCCTTTTTGCCATATCGACTTGCAAGGCGATGGGAAAAGCCAATGATAGCAAGAAACTGAACCAAAGCAGCAGATATATTGAATACTGAAAATCCAACGCTGTAGGCATGATCTAGCTCTACGCTCAACCCAAAGATTGAAAGGAAATCGACTAATGCCTTCTGGTCAACATCATACCTGAAGTAGAAATTCATAGCTGAATTCCACATCGAAAGTGTTACAAAAAGGAAGAAAATCAACACAATGATGGCTCGCCATGACTTGTTTAACATTGTGTTATGTAAATCTTGTTTTGTATCTGACCTTTGAGCCGGCGATGGTTTGACACGTTCTCGTGTTGAACGGAAGGTCGTAATGAGACTGAGAAATGAAATGACGGCGAAAATACCGACTGTCCACAACCAGCCTACTTGGCGATTGCTACCTCCCAATGTGTCAACCAATGGCAGAGTCGCACCCTGTACAATAATCTGTCCAATTGTAACAGCTACAAAACGATAGGTGTTAAGCGAAGTACGTTCCTCAATGTCACTAGTCATCACTCCACCAAGGGAACAATATGGAGTGTTGATCATCGAGTAGCTCCACATGAGCAACACATAACTCAACGTAGCATAAATAGCCACTAAGGCTTTGTTTTCAATACCTGGATTCCAAAATGCAAGTACATAGAACACACAGAAAGGAAGTGCGTTCCAAAGTATCCATGGACGGTATTTACCCCATCTAGAATTGGTCCTGTCAGAGAGGATACCTACCGCGGGGTCCACAAAGGCATCAGTAGCGCGAGCGATAAGCAATACCGTTCCTGCAACAAGGCCTTCCAAGCCGAACACGTCAGTATAGAACATGAGCTGAAACATCAGCATCATTTGGAACACCAAGTTGGCAGCTGCGTCACCCAACGAGTAGCCCAGCTTTTCTTTTACGGTAAGTTTTTGTGCACTATCAGTCACAACTTTTAGCTTTTAACGGTCAATAGATATTTCGAAAGGCGTCCCTGGAAGTCCTTCTACATTATAAATGCCAGCTTTTTCAGGATTGTTTTTCCATGCATATCGTACCATAGTTGGTGCGGTGTTGTCTGCGCAATCTATGGTCACTTCGTTTTCATCAGCATGCGCAGTGGCATTATGATAGCGACCATCACTTCCTTTTAGCTCAAACTCCATCATGTCACCAGATCGCAATTTCTGGTCGAAAGTCACAATGATCTGATCCTCATTTACACGAGCAGTAAGGGGCCGAGGCGACAATGCAACCTTTTTACCGTAATAAAGCTTCTGAAAAGCTAAGGCAACACGATCGGCAACTTCCTTCTTTCGTAGTGGGTGAATATCATTAGCCTCGCCTACATCAATTGCCACAGCCAACTCCGAACGACTATCCTCCACGGTGCTAAGACGTTGAGCTTCACGAACTACTGCCCATCCCGTCTCTTGTGGTTGGGCAGATGGTGCCATATAATTAGCCAATTGTACTATGACGAAGGGCAAATCCGATTTGTCAAACCGTAAACGCCAATCACCTTTCAGCTTGCGTAACATGGTAAGATACTCGTCAGCGTGACCTGCATTAGACTCGCCTTGATTCCAGACGACACCAGCAATACTATAGGGAACAACTGGATTAAGCATACAATCATGCATCACCGTGGGCAAATATTGAATAGAGACATCTTCCTGTGGGCAACTAGGCATCTGTGTTCCTACGTGGCTTTTCCATTGCTCTGACAAGCGAAGTACTTCACCATCGGCAAACTCAATCTGATATTTCTTGCCTTGTGTGAAGGCCGGTGTCCCGTTTTTATTAACAAAACGGACACTGATGACATTATCACCCTCATGCAACATACCAGCTGGGATATTGTATCTCCGTGGAGGATATTGATAATAGGTGATTCCAACTTGCTGTCCATTCACATAAGTAATATCCGCATCGTAAAGTGTGCCCAGCACAAGAAGTGCTGGTTTACCAGCATGTGATGCATCAATTTTGACATGCTGTCGCATCCAGACCGACCCCACAACGCCACGACCATCCACTTGAGCCCAATCCTTAGAAAATTGGTTGTAACTGGTCCAGGCACTATCATCATAGTCAAGCCCTGTCCATCCTTCTTTTAATCCGAGGTCTGTTCCATTGAGCAATTGCCACCAGCCGTCATTCATCAACTGGTTTGCCTTTGTTTGAGTTGCAACGTATTCAGGGGTATAAAGGTTTCTACGCTTCAGATATTGTGGGAAATCCTTTTGGAGAGAATCAGATGGAATCCATGCCTCGATAGGCGTACCACCCCAACTGTTGCAAATAATACCTTGAGGAACTTTTGTAGACTCCTGAAGATTCTTACCAAGAAAATAACCTATAGCTGAAAACTTCCATGCATCTTTTGGGTTGAGATGTTTCCAACCGGCTGTCTTGAAGTCCGTCTGAGGACCACTGACTGTAGCAACCTGATCTACACGCAGCAAGCGAACAAGGTTATTGCTATAATTTCGAACAAGATCTGGGTATTGAGGAGATACACGCTCGATGTCAACATCCATGTTAGACTGTCCAGAACAAAGCCAAACATCACCAATGAGTATATCTTCGAATTGCTCTCCAGCAATTGTCATGGTATAGGGACCACCTGCTTTCATCTTCGGCAAATCGATGCGCCAATTGCCTTTAGTATCTGCTTCAACGGGGTAGATTCTCTTATTAAAGGAAATTTCAAATTTCTCGCCAACAGACGCCGTACCCCATACCGGAATGGAATTATTACGCTGTAACACCATTCCACTTTGAAATATACGAGCTGGAACAACCTTAGCCTCTGCTTGAAAAAAGAGAAACGGTAAAATAAATATTAGCCAATGTCTACGCATTTCAAAACGATTTAATAGATAATGCAAAGTTATTAATTATTTTTCTATTTTCATTTCATCTATAGTTTATAACCCTTTTCGCTTCGTATCATCAATAAAATAATTGTTTCTAAAGTTTTTCTCTTTGTCTCATCCACTCATTAAACAACAGTTTTCATGTGTCAAAGGGCTCCTCATTTCTATCAAGGACGAATGCCAATTGCCCGTCCTGGGAATGTAAATCAAATTGATTCACAATGTGATTCAATTTGATT
>DHOP01000103.1:8632-11463 GCA_002407775.1 Prevotella sp. UBA5387 | reverse complement strand
CACCACGTAATTCAATTTGATTCATCACGTGATTCAATTTGATTCGCAAACACGATAATCTTTAATTCAAATAGGGGCACTGGGTACAACAACCAAAGAGAACCATTCTTATTGAGAATATCAAATAAAACCAGAACACAAAAAATTACTTTGATCATTCGACAATGGGATACTGGAATTCCGATAACTATAAAATCTTAGAGAACAAACTTTAAGAAGGCGTTAATATATTACAAATATCCTATGTATACATCATTATATAATGGCTTTCGAATTATGAGACATGAAGGAAAGAAACTGTAACAAAAAAACATGATTGCATTGGAAAAAAATATCTATCTTTGCCCATAGAAACAAAAAAAACAAATCTAAATCCTAAACATGAATAGACAATTTCTCTTGGGTTTTGACGTTGGCTCCAGTAGTGTAAAGGCTTCACTAGTCGACATAGAAACCGGTGTAATGGCCGCTACGGCTTTTTTTCCCGAACATGAGGCTCCCATAAAATCCGTAAAGCCAGGTTGGGCTGAGCAAGATCCACAGATGTGGTGGGACAACGTCAAACTATCCCTACAAAAAATCATGGCTGATACTGGAGCCAAAGGTGAAGATATCAAGACTATCGGAATATCCTACCAGATGCACGGCTTAGTCTGTGTTGACCGCAATCAGCAAGTATTACGCGACTCCATCATTTGGTGCGACTCACGCGCAGTACCATATGGAGAGCGCGCATTCGATGATTTAGGGGCAGATAATTGTCTTGGCAACTTACTAAACTCCCCGGGAAATTTCACAGCAGCAAAGCTGGCTTGGGTAAAAGAAAACGAACCGGATATATATGACCGAATCTATAAGGTTATGCTTCCTGGCGATTATATTGCGATGAGACTTTCAGGCGAGATTAACACAACCATCGGAGGGCTGAGCGAAGGTATCTTCTGGGATTTCAACAAGCGACAGGCAGCTGACTTCTTATTAGACTATTATGGATTCTCCAAAGATATTCTAGCAGATGTTGTACCAACCTTTGCCGTACAAAGTCAGGTTAGCAAAGCTGCTGCATTAGAGCTTGGCCTTAAAGAAGGCACACCTATAAGTTATCGCGCTGGTGATCAACCTAATAACGCACTTAGCTTAAACGTTTTCAATCCAGGAGAAATCGCTTCGACGGCAGGAACTTCTGGTGTGGTTTATGGCGTCCTTGGTGAAGTGGGTTACGATCCAAAGAGTCGTGTGAACACATTTGCCCATGTAAACTATACCCCGGAGCAGACTCGCCTTGGTGTATTACTATGTATCAATGGCACAGGTATCCTTAATGCATGGGTACGTCGCAATATTGCACCAGAAGGAATCGGGTATCAGCAAATGAATGAATTATGCGAGACTGCGCCTATCGGTTCTGATGGTCTCTCAATCATTCCATTCGGCAATGGTGCTGAGCGCGTGATGGAAAACCAAGAGATTGGATGCTCCATCAATGGTCTTGACTTCAATCATCACACTCGCGCACATATCATGCGTGCCGCTCAAGAGGGAATCGTCTTCTCCTTCTGCTATGGCATGGAGATCATGAACAAGATGGGTATGGACATCCATAAGATACATGCAGGGCATGCCAATATGTTCCTAAGCAACGTATTCCGCCAGACATTAGCTTCCACAAGTGGCGCCACAATCGAATTGTATGAGACAGACGGTTCTGTAGGGGCAGCCAAGGGAGCTGGCATGGGCTGCGGTATTTATAAAGACCATGATGAGGCTTTTGCATCACTCAAAAAACTTTCTGTGGTCGAACCAAATGAAAAAAAACGTGCAGATTACCTAGAAGCTTATGCACGATGGAAAGAAGCGCTAAGAAAACAATAACATTTATCTTATTAATATAACTAAAAAACATTATGACAAAAGTGTATTTCCCACAGATTGAGAAGATCCCCTTTGAGGGAGCAGAGAGCAAGAATCCAATGGCATTCCATTACTATGATCCGGAACGCATGGTGAAGGGTAAGAAAATGAAAGACTGGTTGAAGTTTGCCATGGCTTGGTGGCACACACTTGGACCAGCTTCAAGTGACCAATTTGGTGGTCAGACACGCGACTATGCATGGGAGAAGGCTGATGACGCCGTTCAGCGTGCTAAAGACAAAGTGGATGCTGGCTTTGAGATTATGAGCAAATTGGGCATTGAATATTTCTGCTTCCATGATGTGGACCTTGTTGATCCTGATGACAATATTGACAAATATGAGGCTAACTTGGCCGCAGTGACCGATTATATCAAGGAGAAGATGAATGCTGACTCAACAAAGAAGCTACTTTGGGGAACTGCAAACGTGTTCAGTCACAAGCGCTTTATGAATGGTGCTGCTACCAATCCTAATTTTGATGTTGTGGCTTATGCTGCTGTTCAGATTAAGAATGCTATCGATGCCACAATCAAATTGGGTGGAACGAATTATGTGTTCTGGGGCGGTCGCGAAGGTTACATGTCTTTGCTAAACACTCAGGTACAAAGAGAGAAAGACCATTTGGCAAAGATGCTAACTGCAGCTCGCGACTATGCACGTGCCAAAGGATTCACTGGTACCTTCTTGATTGAGCCAAAACCAATGGAGCCAACAAAGCATCAGTATGATGTTGACGTTGAAACTGTAATTGGATTCCTGCGTGCCAATGGTTTAGACAAAGACTTTAAAGTAAACATTGAAGTTAATCACGCCACACTGGCACATCATACTTTCGACCACGAACTGTGTGTAGCTGTTGACAACGGCATGCTGGGATCAATCGATGCCAACCGTGGCGACTATCAGAACGGATGGGAT
>DHOP01000103.1:8245-8456 GCA_002407775.1 Prevotella sp. UBA5387 | reverse complement strand
GGCGACTATCAGAACGGATGGGATACTGACCAATTCCCCATTGATAACTTCGAACTCACACAAGCTATGTTGCAGGTTATTCGTAACGGCGGACTCGGCAACGGCGGCTCTAACTTCGATGCAAAACTGCGTCGCAATTCTACCGATCCAGAAGATTTGTTCATCGCTCACATCAGTGGTATGGATGCCATGGCACGGGCTCTTCTCAACG
>DHOP01000103.1:7775-8079 GCA_002407775.1 Prevotella sp. UBA5387 | reverse complement strand
ACGGGCTCTTCTCAACGCAGCAGCCATCATCGACGAGAGTCCTCTGCCAAAGATGCTGCAAAACCGCTATGCAAGCTTCGACGCAGGTGAGGGAAAGAAGTTTGAGGAAGGCAAAATGACACTCGAGGAACTTGTAGCATATGCTCGCAAGAATGGCGAACCCAAACAAATTAGTGGTAAGCAGGAACTCTATGAGAGCATTGTTGCTCTTTATGCTAAATAAACATTGATAACGACGAACTAACCAAAAGTGTAATTATCTTACACGATTGGACATATTAAAATCGGGTAGAGAATTAAACCA
>DHOP01000103.1:0-7587 GCA_002407775.1 Prevotella sp. UBA5387 | reverse complement strand
GAGAATTAAACCACCAATTGGTTTTCATTCCCTACCCGATTTCTTTCGTTTATGATTATTTATTTCATCACATTCATTCAGTATACCACTCCTTCATATCAAGGTAATGGCGAGCATTAGTCTCTGCCTGACCAGCAGCAGCTTTCTTAACAAACTTCGCTGGGACGCCTGCCCAAATCTCATAAGCAGGAATTTTCGTACCCTGAAGCACCAAGGCACCTGCAGCGACTATAGCCCCCTCGCCCACTTCTGAGTGGTCAAGCAAGGTAGAACCCATTCCTATCAATGCCCCATGATGAACTATCGCCCCATGTACCGTGACGTTATGACCAATCGTTACATCATCCCCAATGATGACAGGGATGCCATTTGTTTCATGAATACAACCCCCATCTTGTACGTTTACACGATTGCCTAATGTGATGGTATCCACATCGGCACGAAGCACTGCATTAAACCATATGCTACAGTCGTCACCCATATTCACAGCACCGATTATAGCAGCAGTTTCTGAAAAATAACAGTTTTCGCCCCAATTTGGAGTCACCCCATTGACCGTTTTAATCAATGCCATGGCAAGCCAATCAGATTCCACAAGTGAGACATTCACCCGAACCTTCGACCATAAGCTTACTGTATTCTGGATTTTTTGACATCACTGCGAAAGCGTAAGTGCACACTGGGCGTATCAATAGACTATTCTGTTTTGCATAGTCTATGGCTTTAACAACCAAGGCATGGCCTATTCCCTTACCCTCCTTGAAGGCTCGAGTATGCATAATGGTCATGACATCATCACTGATTTCAAACTCCATCAGTCCGACCTCTTTCATCTCGTCTATTGCAAGAACTTTACCTTCTTCTGGTCTAATTACAATTTCCATCTTGTCTATCTTTTTAATTGATATGCAAACATAAAGAATTAGCTTTAAATATGCAAGAAAAGGGTTGTTAATTTCCATGTATTGAATGTTGATAAATAGGTCTACTTACCTGTTAATCTGTCGATTAATTTAAGGCAAGAAAAGTTATTATTCCATAATAATATGCGTAGTTTATATTGAATTTGTATCTTTTTTAGTACCTTTATAAAGATTTTTGAGAAAAAAGATGTTCAAAAGTCTTATTGCATTTACACTTTAGTATGAGACAGCTTAAAATACAAAAAAGCATAACCAATCGCTCCAGCGAAGCTTTAGACAAGTATCTGGTAGAGATTGGACGCACTCCATTAATTTCCATAGACGAAGAAATTACGCTTGCCCAGGTCATCAAGAAAGGTGGTCCGGAAGGTCGACGTGCAAAGGATAAGCTTATCACCTCAAACCTGAGGTTTGTAGTTTCTGTTGCTAAACAATATCAACACCAAGGTCTTTCCCTGACAGACCTTATTAATGAAGGCAACATAGGATTGATCAAAGCAGCAGAAAAATTTGATGAAACGCGTGGATTCAAGTTTATTTCTTATGCGGTATGGTGGATTAGACAAAGTATTTTGCAGGCAATAGCTGAGCAAAGCCGTATTGTTCGCTTACCTTTGAATCAAGTTGGTGTCCTTAGCAAAATCAACCAAGAAATCAATAAGTTCGAGCAACAGTACGAACGACGCCCAAGTACAGAAGAAATTGCTGCCTCCGTAAACTTGGAAGTGAGCAAGATCACTCACAGCATGATGGCCGATGGTAATCATGTAAGCATTGATGCTCCTTTCCAAGAAGGAGAAGATCACACTATGGCCGATGTAATGACAAGCGGCGAAGAGGGCAAGACGGATAAAAAAGTGGACCATGAAAGCATGACACTAGAACTCAATGCCGTTTTGGAGCGTGTATTGAAGGAGCGCGAAGCCATTATCATCAAAGAGTGTTTTGGTATTGGCTGTAACGAGTTGTGTCTTGAAGAAATAGGAGATCAATTGGGGTTGACTCGGGAACGTGTGAGACAAATTAGAGAAAAGAGTATCGTTAAACTTAGAGAGAGCGGCAATATCAAGATACTTGCCAAATATCTTGGATAATCCTTTACAATAAGTTGCGCTGAAATTCGTTTATTATTTCAACGAATATTATAAATCATGCAGATAGATATTAATAACCTCGTGAAGAGGTTTGGAGAAAAAAACGCAGTTGACATTCCTGAATTTACAATACATCAAGGAGAAATATTAGGATTAGTAGGCAATAACGGAGCAGGAAAAACTACCCTGTTTCGCTTAATGTTGGATCTACTCCAAGCCGATGGTGGTAACATCCTATTTACACCTACATCGGCAAATGCAGCAGAAGAGATAAAGTCAATAGACCCTTCCCAATCCGAGGAATGGAAAGAAATTACAGGCGCATATTTAGATGAAGGTTTCCTAATAGATTTTCTTAGCCCAGAAGAATACTTGGATTTTATTGCGAAAGTAAACGGTCTACCAGCTATAAATTGGGATAACCTGGAAGAATCAAGCATTGCTCATTTCCTCCCCTTTGCCAATGGCGAAGTGTTTGGACAAAAGAAATACATTAGAGATTACAGTGCTGGAAACAAACAAAAGATTGGAATTATATCTGTATTGTTCTCAAAGCCACAATTGGTCATACTTGATGAACCATTCAACTTCCTTGATCCTTCAGGACAGAACATATTGAAGCAGTTGCTCGTGAACTATCACAATGCTACTGGTGCTACGATTCTTGTGAGTAGCCATAACTTGCAACACACAGTAGACATTAGTACTCGTATAGCTCTTCTTGAAGACGGACATATCATTGAGGACCTTCCAAACGAACATGGGAGTGCAAGGGGTGCCTTGGAGGAGTATTTCAAGATTTAAATATAATACCACTTTTTATGTGGTTTATGGTGCTTATAGAATAATAACCTACTAAAAATCTCCTATCAATAGGTTTATTTTTAATAAAAAAAAGAATTTTCTTTGCTGTTCAATCAAAAAGGATTACCTTTGCACACGCAATCCAAGAAATAACCAATATTGGTTATGGACACTCAAAAAATCGGGGTGTAGCGCAGTCCGGTAGCGCTCCTGGTTTGGGACCAGGAGGTCGCAGGTTCGAATCCTGTCGCCCCGACACCAACAAAAAGCTCGCTAACAATTATTTGTTAGCGAGCTTTTTGCTTTTTTATTGTCCAAGACATTGTCTACTGCCTTTTTATAAGGATTCAGAAGATATCATCAAAAGTTAATAAAGAGCTAATTCTGCAGGAAAAATCCATCGGCTATTGCCCGCGCGATACTCGCCCAATAGCCTGACGATGAAATCTTTCTTCAGCTTTAAGAATACGGAGAACCTTGCCAGCTGGAAGAACTTTGCAAAACTTTAGATGGTACTGCTGCTGAATCTTTTTCATCTGCAAATCAATATAATCCATATCTTTAATCACTTCTAGACTCACCTTATCATCACTTGTATCAGTATGATGGTAACGTCTTTTTTTACTGAATAGCATTCTCTGCTTATCTTGCATTTCCTTATAAAGAGGGAAAAATACAGCTGATTCTGTAGGAGACAGGCCAGCTTGAACTACTATAAATTGCTCCATTTCAGCCTCAAAGCGCTCTGGATTAAAACGCATATGAGGATTTTGAGCATCCATCTGTATGGTGCACAATGCCAAAACTAAAGAAAAAATTATTTTTTTCAATGAATAATATGGTTATATTGTTTTACTTAGAATCTGCTAAATAGGTGTACATATCCTCACTATCAAGCATGCTGTAATCTGCCAAGGCATCAACAGCAGTATATGAGGACGAGGAGTAACTCTCGCAAGAAGAAGTGACCTGGTTATTAGCCATGGACTCTTTGTCATTATGTAAAATCACAGCAGCACCAAATATGGCAACACAAACACTAGCTGCTGCTACAGCAACACGACGTAAATAATAACGCCTGTTTGCCTTAATCGGTACATATTGGGCCTGAACAGGAACTTGTTTCTCGGGTAACACCTGCATTACTTGAGAAGCAAAATTGTCAAAGTAGCCTTCTGGCACTTTGAAAGGTGTCCTGCGACCAAACTCCTTTGCTATATATTTTTCTTCTCTTTCCATAATTAACCCTTTGATACTATGACGAAATTTAATTCTAAAAGTTTAATTGAATATTGAAATTATTACGATATATACCATCTCGCATAGGTTTTATTGACAATAAAATAGTAGTAATATCAACAAAAATCATTCTCTTTTCTTCAGATAATCCTTGATTTTATTTACTGCTATATGATAGCTAGCTTTCAACGCTCCTTCCGTTGTATCTAGGAGAATACTCATCTCTGAATATTTCATCCCATCATAATAGCGCAAATTGAATACTGTTCTCTGCACATCTGGTAGTGTAGCAATAGCCTCTTGTAAATAGGCATCGGCCTCATTACCATCAAAAAACTCATCCGACATCAATTTTGATGCTACACTCAGATCCTCATCCGCACTCACCTGCTCAACAATCTTCTGATGACGAAGGAAATCCAATGACTCATTTATAGCTATTCGATATAGCCAGGTGGAAAAGCGAGATTTGCCTTGAAACGAAGAAAGATTAGTCCAAGCTTTGATAAAAGTGTTCTGCAAGACATCATTGGCATCATCGTGCGAAAGTACGATACGGCGAATTTTCCAATACAGCGATTCACTGTATTGCCTTACCACAACAGAGAAGGCCTCTCTTTGTCGGTGAGGATCAGTCAACATCCTGACTATTTTATCTTCGTCGCTATTGTTCACGTAATGAATTTTAGATGTAATTTTTAAGTTTTTTGTAAATCAAAGCATCATAACCATATACGTCTGGATACGATCTGATTTTGCCATCCTTGGACGGGTATAGCGTATAATAGATAATGAAAATTGGTATATGAGGAGTTACGTTTACACTTCCAATCAACATTTTTTTATTTAGCGTATCAGCTACGGCGCGCATTTTGTCAGTTAGTTTCTTCTCCTCGATTCCTAATGGTGTGACGTCTGCAGTCATGGAGTAGCTGATCTTATCTATTAAAGAGGATTCCTTTTCTTCAAGCAAAAAAACAGCAAGGTCGAACGGACGTTCAACTCTTACACATCCATGACTAACATCGCGATCTGATTTCTCGAATACATCACGTGAAGAAGTATCATGCAGATAAATGGCCAAATCGTTGTCGAAACGGAACACTATTCGCCCCATTGCATTTCCTTCTCCTCCTCTTTGAATGACGAAGTAATCTCCACTCTCCAACATCTGGCGTGTGACTTGACGAGTTTCAACGATCTTTCCAGTATATCTATTTCGAATAAAATAATTCCTTTGATCAAAATAAGTAACATTGCCCACATGCGGAATAATGCTTTTCTTGATAATACTGCGCGGCATTACCCATTGAGGATTGATTTCCATCTTCTTAATTTCACTAATCATAAGTGGGGTCTTACTTTCAAAAGAACCGAAAGCTACACGCATTATCAGTTCATTATCCCCATCTTGGGCATATAAATGAAATGATGGAATATTAACTAATACATATTTCGAATGAGCCTGCGGATAGTCGGGCATTCTCCATCGGCAACGTTCCATATTAACTTGAATTCGTGCTTTACCAAGCAAATCTACATTGGTACTATTCAACTGTCTTCTCAAAGCGTAATAGAAGGGACTTTTGGGTTCAGTCTCACGCAGAAATTCGGCAACACTATCGACATGAACTTTATGTAAGGCATACTCTACAAAACGACGGTTTTCATGCTTTATCTTAATATCGAAAATCTTATGATAAGATACCTTACTAGTATCTAAGTCTTGAACATCAAGCTTATTAAACACCTTCGAGGGATTCATAAACCCAAATTGTTGGCCAATAGCATATCTCAAATATGCCTTTGTCAAATTATATTCAAGACGAGCAATGACCTTGTTAATCCGATTATCTCCGTCGCCAAATTCAAGACTCCTTATTCTTCTTAAATCATTTTCAATCTGATGCAAACAAAATTTTTGCTTGCTAAATCCCAGACTATTTATGCATTGCAAATAATTAAGGATACTATCAGCACGGGAATTAACTCCTTTACGGTCAACCCATAGGAATGATTTCTTGTTATTGTATATATTTCGTGTAGCTACATCTGCAAACATAGAATCCTCATCCGTCTTTGATAAGGAATCTATTTCTTCCCAAACGCGATGAGAATTTAATGATAACACTGATGTATCCAAAGATGCATAGTCATCAATGGAAAGCTGACTATTAGGATTAGGATTTTTCTCTTGGCATGACCATAACATTAATGCCAACAGAAAAAGAACAGGGGTTTTATTACCAGATTTCAAAGAATAAATGGATAGTCTCTATCTAATAGACACTTTACGGACAACTTTTCCAACCTTAACGATGTAGCAACCTTTTGGCAAGTTCAGGTTATAACTTTTATCCGCACCATCGACCTTGATCGTCATAACCTGAACACCAGTCACATTATAGACAAAAAGGACTAAACCAGATGCACCTGTAACATGTAATACTGACTCTTCGTTGACGGAAATAGTGATACTCTCGAAATCATTTTCAATAATTTCAATAGATGGGGAAGCACTTGCTATCTGAGGAGCACCAATAAACAAAACCATCAATAATAATAGTGAAAGTATCTTTTTTGCCATAAGCCTGTTCCATTAAATCCTATCTGCAAAGATAATGTTTATTTATGATAACGTCATTTTGCGTTGAGAATTTATTATTCGGTTAAGAATAATTAACTTATGGATTGCTATGGTGGATTCCATAAGCAAGTGCAAAGTTATGGAAATGTTTTTCCAATCATTTCTAATGGTTTATAGAATCCATTCTTTTTCCTTGGTCTGTTATTGATTTTGTCCATGATTTGTCTAACCATGCGATGCGAGACTCCCCTGAAGTCGGTCTGCTTTGGAATATATTGTCTGACGAGCCCTTTGGCGTTCTCCATTGCTCCTTTCTCCCACGGAGAGTAGGGGTGTGCGAAGTAAACGGTGGTTTTTAACTCCCTGGCGATAGCCTCATGCGCCGCAAACTCGGTCCCGTTGTCGGTCGTGATAGTTCTCGTCCTGAGTCCCGAGGCCTTGATCAAGCTTACCACGGTGCGTGCCAAAGGCTCCGCCTGCTTTCCCTCGTCCAGCTTGTCCATGGGCGGGTAGCCGCTCTTCCCGTCCACAAGGGTTACCATGGCTCCCTTTCCCTCCCTGCCCACGATAGTGTCCATCTCCCAGTCGCCGACGGTACGGGCATAGCCATCCCCGGGTCTTTCATCTATGGAGATCCTGTTCCGAGGGGGCAATCCGCTTCCTGTGTTCCTCGGGCGCCTCGCCCTATGCCCTCCATGGCGCAGGTGCCTGCGGATGTCATCCTTACGGTGCGGGGAGCATGCGGCTATCCAGTCATAGATGTCGACTTCGACACGGGCACGCCATCCCTCCTCAGCCGTCCAGACACCTGCTCTGGAGACCACTGCTCCGTGCGTATGAGCATGAACACGATGCTGCGCACATGAGGGTCGAGGGAACGGTTGCCGGGCAGACAGGCCCTGCGACGCCTGGTCCCCAACACCGCCAGGTGCCCGCCGTA
>DHOP01000021.1:38256-65926 GCA_002407775.1 Prevotella sp. UBA5387 | reverse complement strand
TCTGATATAAGTCACAAAGGATAGTTATCGTAAGGTCGATAATAAGCTTATTTAAAGCAATAAATAGTTATCAGGAAAAAGAAAAGCTACAAGCATCAAGCTTATAGCTAAACAGTGGGGTTATGAAAAGCAAAACTTACTTTCCTGTAAGTTAATTCTTTAACTTGAAAGAGTTCTCAATGGTTGTAAGTTCCTCGGTGAAAAGAGGGTCTACTTGCAAGCGTTTCGTCACTTGAGCACAACTATGAATCACAGTGGAATGGTCGCGATTGCCTACTAATTTGCCAATACGACTAGCTGGCATCTTGGTATATTTCTGTGCAAGGTACATCGAAACCTGACGCGCCTGTACATAATCCTGCTTACGGCTTCGCGAGTTTACTTGTGCCGTAGTAACATTGAAATGCCCACAAACCTTATCCATAATATCATCAACAGTAAGGGGTTCGTCGTCAACCTTAACCGCACGCTTAATGACTCTCTCGGCTAATCGCATATCGATATCACAGTTGTAAACGATAGAATAAGCCATGAGTGAATTGATAACACCCTGCAAATCGCGCACACTTCCACTTGCCGTCTCTGCTATAAACTTCACAACGTCAAGAGGTATCTTGAGTCCATCACGACGGATCTTATTATCAAGAATATCAACACACAGTTGGGTGTTCGGCTTTTCAAGCTCTGCAATAAGTCCGCAAGAGAAGCGAGTGAGCAATCGATCGGGCATTCCCTTCAAATCTACGGGAGGCCTATCGGATGCGAGAATAATACGCTTGCCATTTCGGAAAAGATGATTGAAGATGTGGAAGAAGGTTTCCTGAGTCTTCGTTGCTGTCACCCACTCCTGGATATCGTCCACGATAAGCATATCTATTGTCTGATAGAAAGCGATGAAGTCGTTGACTGCATTATTCACAACAGCATTGGTGTACTGCACTTGGAACAAGCGGGCCGATATGTAAAGCACGCGCTTTTGAGGATAAAGCTGTTTAGCTCGGACACCAATAGCGTTAATAAGATGTGTCTTACCACAACCAGAGGGGCCAAAAATGAACATAGGGTTGAACTGCATCGTATTAGGATGCTCAGCAATAGACATACCAACAGATCGCGGTAACTTATTACTGTCTCCCTCTATGTAATTTACAAATGTAAGATGGAGGTTGAGTTGTGGATCTAACTGCTGTGGCTGAGCTGCATCAAGTATCGTAGGACTTTGATTGGCCTTGGTACGAGGTTGCTGTTGAACAACGCTATCAGTAGATTCAGCCTCTATATCTTGTGAGATGTTATGTTCCTTGTCGGTTACAACACGATACGAGAGTCCAACACCTGCACCGAAACATTTGGCTAGTGATTTTCCAAGTAGGTCAACAAAGTTCTCCTCCAAGTACTCATAGACAAAAGGGCTGGGTACTTGAACAAGAATCATCTTGCGAGCTTCATCAAACTGCTCGAAAACGATTGGCTTGAACCATGTTTTATATATTTGCTCGGAAACGTTATTGCGGATGAGCGCAAGCGCGTTGTCCCAACGAGCATTAGGACCTACATTCATTAGCAACGGAAGTTTAGACTATATATCAATAGACTGTTCTTAGTCGTATATTGCAATTGCAAATTTACCAAAGATTTCGTATTAATCCAAATCGACCGGCAGATAATATTTTTTTTGTTCTGAATCTAACTTGCTCAAATATCGGTCTTTAGACTACATTCTTCTAAGAGGTTGGAATATTATCACTTGCATCTTATTAAGCCCCTGATTACAAGAAAGTTATATAACCATACCATAATCTAGCCACATATGTGAAACATCTTTGTAACACCCTCTATTTGCAACAAAAAGAAACGACTTCAGAACTTATCGGAAGTCGTGAAACATGTATGCAGGTATTTAGACCATTTTTAAATTACCGATCTTTTCTTCCAAATATAGAGAAGTGCACATAACGTTTTGGATGTGCCTTCAAATTGGTTAGAAGGGAATCTGCTGACTGCATGGTGGCATTGAGATTGTTGTATAGCGAACCATCGTTTATAAGCAACCCAAGAGAGCCATTCTTACTATTAAGCTGATCTGTGACACTTTGCACATTTGCTAAAGTATGGTCAACTTTCGACATTGTACCTGCAATATCAACTGCTGCAAGGTTTGCTGTCAGTGTATTAGTGTTGTCAAGGGTAACATTTGCCTTATCAATGGCAGTGCCAGCTTTGGTCACCAAAGATGGAACCTGTGTGTTGAGACTGGCCATTAGCACGTTAAGCTTTGCCGTTGTTACTGTCAGATCTTGCGAGATAGTCTCCACATTGTGTAGAGAGTTTGCAATAGCCGGATCCGCCAGAAGTTGATTTACACTTGTAAGAATGCTATCAAGCTTAGGCATCATCTGCTGAATTGTGGGCATGAGCTGGTTAACAGAACCCATCAATCCTGCATTAGTGCCACCTATTAGCGTATCTCCAGGTGTCATATAATTATTGGACCCATGAGCGAAGATTAAGTTCACTTTCACATTTCCCATAAGATCGCTTTGAATCTCAGCAGTCGTTCCAGATGGAATACGAAGTTCGTTATCAGCATCGAAGAGGACAAACACCCCTTTTTCCCCACTATAATCATAGTGAATGTCTTTGACTACACCTACCTGAAAACCATCGGCATAGATTGGATTGGATGCAGAAAGTCCCTGGATATTGTCGAAATGGATATAATATGGATGGTCTGTTGTGAACAGAGACTGCCCTTTCAGGAAGTTGAGTCCAAAGAACAGAAGCACAATGCCGACTATAGCGACAAGCGCAATCTTAACTTCATTTGTAAAAAATCTCATGGTCTTTTCTTGATTTTCAAATATTTAGCGTCTAGCCTTGAACTCTCGAATTCCTTCGTTCACATCCATGCGTTGTCCATTCTTGAATGCTATGATAAAGCAATCTGGGAACAACTCAGCTACTTGTTTACGTAAACGGAAAATTGAATTATAGTCGTTGCTGGAACCAAACGTATACTTGTTATTGTTACCATCGGCATAATGCTCGCAACCTTCCAATCCTTTAAACCGTTTATCACCATCCTTCAATATATACCTAGATGTCAGAAACTGGATTTTGAAGACTGGTTTGGAATTATCGATATTTGCTGATGGTGCTGATGGAACCTTGACTTCCTTAGGCTTTGAAGCAACAACAGGCTTAGGTGTGTTGGCGCGAAGCGCTGGTTGTTTTGCAGCTGTCTGTTGCCGAGATGCGGTATCTCCAGTCTCTGTATCTACCTTTGGCGTATCTGCCTGTCTTGTATAGCTAGACTCACTTGGACGATATGGCACATCGATATAACCGTCGTACTTATTCTTATATACTATGAATGCGTTGTAAATCCCACGAGTAAAGCAATCCAAAGCTACATCAGTGTTGAGATATTGTTCTTCATCAGGAGTGGAAATAAAACCAAGTTCCAATAAGATTGAAGGCATTGCGGTCAGTCGGCAAACAGCTAAATTGTTCTGGTGAGACCCACCATCTCGTCTACCAGTGGTCTTACATACCTCCTGCTGCATCAGTCTCGAAAGTTCAACGCTCCGTTCACGATTTTTGTCTGCTATGAATTCAAACATGATATTGCTCTCGGCGGAGTTGGCATCGAATCCCTTATAAGTAGTCTTATAGTCCTTTTCAAGGAAAATAACAGAGTTCTCTCGCTTTGCCACATCAAGATTTTCACGTATTCCTTTGTCGCCTGTACGCGACCCGCTTCCTAATGTCCAAGACTGGAATCCAGTGACTAAACGACTACCTTCAACAGCATTGATGTGAAAAGAGATGAAGAGGTCGGCGTTGTTATCATTCGCAATCCGTGCCCGCTGCATGAGCGGGATAAAGATATCAGTCTTTCGTGTATATACCACCCTGACATCACGACAGTTACGTTCGACCATTTCGCCAAAGGCTAATGAATATTTTAGAGTCAAGTCTTTCTCGTTGGAGATGGCACCTGGAGCACCATAGTCAGTGCCTCCATGCCCTGCATCTATGACCAAAGTGAATTGCTTGCTGGCTCCAAAGGCAGTCAGCGCAACCACATTCAAGGCTATCAATAAAAAAAGTAATCGTTTGGTCATTCCGAAAACATTCATTTTGCAAAAATAATAAAAACTATTTGGAAACGTTGGCAGGTTTCTAAGTTTTATCATTTATTAAGTGTAATTCAACCCCTGCCCCCTTACAATCGGCACCCATGGGCGGATTCTGCTTGGTCAGCCGAATATCTACGGATTGAATCTGTGGCCACTTCTCGATCAATGCTTGACCAATTCGTCCAGCGACATGTTCAAGTAGATTACTTGGTTTAGCCATCTCTGCTTCTATAAGACGATAGACTTCGGCATAGTTCACAGTATCTTCGACCCTATCGCTCATAGTTGCAGCAGATACATCGACATTCAACCGCAAATCCAATTCATAGTCATTACCTGTGAGACGTTCCTGCGCCTCCACGCCATGGTAGGCATGAAAGCGCAGGCAATTTAGATAAATGTAACTATCTTTTAGCATGGACATTATCCGCAACGGCTTGCTCCGCAGTTAGTACAGATAAGACAGCCTTCCTGATAGACCAAAGTCTCTTGTCCGCAAACAGGGCAAATCTGACCCGTAGCCTTTGTTCCGTCAATCACATACTTTTTCAATGCGCGCTCTACGCCCACCTTCCAAGTGTTGATACTCTCATCTTTGAGCTGCAATGAGCTGACAAGTTTGATGACATTGTCTATTGGCATGCGATAACGAAGCACACCACTGATGAGTTTGGCATAGTTCCAGTATTCTGGATTAAACTTCTCACTCAGCCCCTCGACAGTAGTCTTGTAGCCACGCTTATTCTCAAACTGGAAGTCATAACGATGCGTTCCATCTTCATTAGTCTGCTTAATGATCTTTCCCTTAACAGTCGTCTTAGGCAAAACAATGCCCTCGTCATCGTCCTGTAGACCCGTAAAGATCTCATAGGGATAACCCTCAAGCAATCCCACGAAGGCCACCCACTTCTCTTTGTTATTCTGAAAGCGGACCACATCGCAGTCCAACACCTTTGGCCTCTCCTCTTGAATGATGGGGCGACCTTGAGCAGGAGCAGTGATTGGAGCCGGAGCTTCCTTGTGTTCCTCTTTCTTCTTGTCCTTCTTGGACACAGAAACCATCACTCCGGAACGACTTCCATCACGATAGATTGTACAACCTTTGCATCCAGACTTCCATGCCTCGATATAAAGTTTATTAACTAAGGCCTCGTCAACATTGTTTGGCAAGTTGACCGTTACCGATATGCTATGGTCAACCCACTTCTGAATTGCGCCCTGCATCTTAACCTTCATTAGCCAATCAACGTCGTTAGCAGTAGCCTTGTAATAAGGTGATTTGGCAATGATTTGGTCAAGTTCCTCTTGTGTATACTTTATAGTGGTGTCAATGCCATTTATCTTCATCCATTCAAGGAACTTCTTATGGTAAACGATATACTCCTCATAAGAATCACCTACTTCATCTACAAAGTCTACGTGTGCTTCCTCATCGTTGGGATTTACCTTTCTACGACGCTTATAAACAGGCATAAATACCGGTTCGATGCCACTAGTGGTCTGTGTCATGAGTGACGTAGTTCCTGTCGGAGCAATAGTCAAACAAGCGATGTTGCGACGTCCGAACTTCACCATGTCATTATAAAGAGCAGGATCTGCTTCCTTGATTCGTCGAACGAAGGGATTGTTCTTCTCACGATCTGCATCGTAAATCTCAAATGCTCCACGCTCCTCTGCCATAGTAACTGATGAGCGATAAGCGTTCAATGTGAGTGTCTTGTGTACATCAACAGAGAAGTTTGTAGCTTTCTGAGTGCCATAACGCAATCCCAAAGCAGCAAGCATGTCACCCTCAGCAGTGATGCCTACGCCTGTGCGGCGGCCCATGCCACTCTTTCTTTTGATCTTTTCCCACAGATGATACTCTGTAGATTTGATTTCCTTGCTTTGTGGATCGTTACCGATTTTCCCCATGATTAGGTCAATCTTCTCCATTTCCAAATCAACGATATCATCCATGATGCGCTGGGCATATTGCACATGCTGCTTGAATTTTTCATAATTGAACTTGGCGTTGTTGGTGAACGGCTGATCAACATAACTGTAAAGGTTGAGGCAAAGCAAACGACAGCTGTCATAAGGGCAAAGTGGAATCTCGCCACAAGGGTTTGTGCTCACCGTGCGGAAACCAAGGTCTGCATAGCAGTCAGGTATACTCTCACGAATAATAGTGTCCCAGAATAGTACACCTGGCTCAGCACTTTGCCAAGCGTTATGCACAATCTTTTCCCACAGGTTGCGTGCGGATGTCTCCTTTTTCATTTTGGGTTCCACAGCATTGATAGGGAACTGTTGCATGAAGGGCTTATCATCCTGGGCTGCTTGCATGAAATCATCCGTGAGCTTCACGCTAACATTGGCACCTGTCACTTTGCCCTCGGTCATCTTTGCATCTATGAATGCCTCAGAGTCTGGGTGATTAATACTCACTGAAAGCATCAGAGCACCACGACGACCGTCTTGTGCAACCTCGCGCGTGGAGTTGCTATAGCGTTCCATGAAAGGAACCAAACCTGTTGAAGTGAGTGCAGAATTGTTCACTGGTGAACCTTTCGGGCGAATATGACTCAAATCGTGCCCGACTCCACCACGACGTTTCATCAGCTGAACCTGTTCCTGATCAATCTTCATGATGGCACCGTAACTATCGGCATCACCATCAAGTCCTATCACGAAGCAATTACTGAGGGAAGCCACTTGATGTTCGTTGCCAATGCCTGTCATCGGACTTCCTGCTGGGATAATGTACCGGAAATGGTCCAATAGGTCAAATACTTGTTGTGCTGTCAACGGATTCTTGTACTTCTTCTCGATACGAGCTACCTCGTTAGCTATGCGCCAATGCATCTCCTCCGGCGACTTCTCAAAGATGTCGCCGAAACTATCCTTCATCGCGTACTTGTTAACCCATACACGTGCAGCTAGTTCATCACCCTCAAAATACTTCAAAGAGGCTTCAAAAGCCTCATCATAGGAATAGGTTTTTTGTTTTTCCATGAGTTGTTTAGTATATCTTTTATTTTTTCAATGGCACTTGATGTAGGATTGAAGTCTATCTCCTTCTGAAGCCAGCACATTCTGCACACTGATATTTTTTTTATTATTACAAGTACTTATTAATGTTTTAGATAAATGTTTAGCGTGTAATACACAGGCAATTACCAACTTGACCACGACCAACAGCAATAGTTTCAACACATTCCCCCATCATCATAGTCATACTTATAGAGCCGTAAGAGTAACTATATAGTAATAATCAAACAAGCAATCAAAGGCCTATAAGAAGAAAACCACGTAGCCTATGAAGGCAATTCAAATCACTTCGAGGGATGATTAAAGCATTTTGCTTTGGCAGACATTGCTCTGCAAATCTACAAAAGATTTATGAGAATTCGAAAACAATTTCTATGAAAAACATAATTAAAATGTTTTTTTTAGAAATTCAAGAAAGATAAAATAGCAACAAGATTTTCATTTTTGGAAACTTGTAACAATGCATCAATCTCCATACTTGCCTATATTTCTGATAGTTCAGTTTGTTTCTAACATTAAGACTTGAGCCTTTTATGCTCATACGAGAAACTATATAGCGTGAACAAATCATCAATTAAGGAATTATTGTCTATCTTTGCAAAGCCAAATTTTTACATGATGAAAAACTTAATCAACAGACGATCCATTCGAAAATATTCGACCAAAGAGGTATCCAAGGAATTGCTTTCCAACCTTCTCACGGATGCAGAGCGAACACCGACAATGGGTAATCTTCAGCTCTACAGTGTGGTTATCACTCGCGATGCCGATATGAAGGCAAGGTTGGCGCCTGCACATTTCAACCAACCCATGGTGCAAGGGGCACCCGTTGTACTCACTTTCTGTGCCGATTTCCGTAGAACTACCCTTTGGGCAGAACAACGTCAAGCCGATCCTGGTTATGACAACTTCCTTAGTTTCATCAATGCTGCTACAGACGCCCTACTTTATTGCCAAACCTTCTGCAACCTTGCAGAAGAGGAAGGACTCGGTACTTGCTTTCTCGGAACAACTATCTACATGCCTCAACTAATCATAGATACACTACAATTGCCGAGCCTTGTCTTTCCCATAGCAACGATTACTCTGGGATGGCCAGATGAGAACCCCGATCAGAGTGATCGTCTTCCATTGAAAGCAATTGTGCATAGCGAAACTTATGAAGACTACACCCTAGAACGAATCGATGAGTTCTACAAGCCGAAGGAATCTCTCAGAGAGAATCGTCACTTTGTGGAAATCAACAACAAGGAGACATTAGCTCAAGTCTTCACTGACCTGCGCTACACACGTAAAGACAATGTCGCCATGTCTGCGACCCTCATCGAAGCTCTTCGAAAACAAGGCTTCCTCTCTCCCGCATAATCCAACTCTTCGCGATAGGGCACTTTTGACTTTGCGAAAGGATAGCAATGGCATTGCGATTCAACCGTAAACGCACTGCGATTAAATACAAATGGCACCGTGATTAGATACTAACCACGGTGCCATTTGGTATCAACCGCAAAAGCCTCTATCAGTTAATGAGGCAAAGTTGAATATATGTTATCTTATTGCTTGATGTAAGGCGCAATAATTTTTGCCATTTGTGCTGCCCCGGCATCAGTAGGATGTATGCCATCACGTTGCATTTGTTTACCATCAGTATTTTGGAATGCAGCATGCAAATCGATGTACGTGAGTTTGTTTTTCTTAGCCGCTTTCTGCAAGATCGGGCTGATAGCATTTACGATAATACTGTCGGAGATACCCCAACTGTTGGATGCGGGAATAGGGTTGCACAGATAAATTTTCGGCTTACTTGACAGAGCTTTAAGCGAATCAATCATAAGCTGAAGATCATGACCATATTCCTGTCCATATTTCCAGTTATAAGGCTTTGAGTCGTTGGTACCAAGTTTTACAATAACTACTTCAGGGTCGAAAGCCATAGCATCCTTCCAAGCCCCTTCTTTCATATAAGGATAGTCGCCTTTATTTAACATAGTACGAGCAGACACTCCGAAATTTTTTACGTTGAAGCCATCTCCCAATAGACGTCCAAGCACAGCCGGGTATCCGTTGACCCCACTCATATCTATCCCCATGCCATCGGTTATGGAGTTGCCTATGCATGCCACGCGAACCGCTTCAGCCTTTGGCATCTTAAGATTATTGAGCCATGTGGTCAAGTCGAAAAGCACTTGCTCGTGGTATGTGTATGAGGCCCTGAAACCAAACCCGTGTCCTCCAGTAGGATATACATGTAGGGCGCAGTCATTGCCACTGTTGCGCATGGCGATATAATAGGCAATACCATTTTGAACTGGTGGCACAGTACCATCATCATTGGCAGTGAAAACCACGGCAGGGGGTGTGAGATGACGCTGAACAGCACGCTCGTTACTCCATTCGGCAACAAGTTTCTCATCATTTTGACCAGTTTCTCCTAGGATGTTCACTTTGGAGCCATTATGCGTCCCTTTTCCCAAGGTGATGACAGGATAGAACAAAATGGAGAAGTTCGGGCGCACTTTCCAGTCAGCATGAGTACTCACGGAAGAGGCAAGATGACCTCCAGCTGAAAAGCCCATGATGCCAACATCATAAGGATTGATACTCCAAACCTTTGCTGAGTCACGTACGGTTTGCATGGCGTGGTAGGCATCGCCTAATGGAATGTTGCGATCACCATTTGGCATACGGTATTTCAAAACGAAAAAGGAAATGCCTTGACGATTGAAATATTCTGCCCAGTCATAGCCCTCATGCTCCATCGCCAAATGTGCATAGCCGCCGCCAGGACAACAAACAACAGCACGTCCACTTGGATGCTCTGGTAAATAGACCGTCAATTCTGAGACACCATCGGCCGAGTTCTTCAAAACAAATCGGCGAGCCGTCTGTGCTGAAGCTGTCATAGCTATCAACAGAAGGGCAAAGAAAAATAGTTTACGTTTCATATTCCTCGATTTCCGGTCCGTATTGGCAAGCGACTATGATTGGCTTGTCTCTGCGTGGCCAATTGATATTATTTGATTTTGGATAAGAAGTCAACTTCCACAATACGCAGTTCCGTCTTTCCCTTTCCAACAATCGTACGGTCAAGTTCACCCGTTGCTCCTCCGGCAAGTTCCTTGATATCACCAAACTTGTTGCTATTTTGGCTCGGGCCAAGCATCTTGATGGTGATTTGGTTGCCTAAAACCGGCTTGTCAATAGTAATATGCACATAGCCAAGCGTTGCATAAGTGTAGCCTTCCCAAACCTTTTTGTTGCCTACATAGATAGCCAGAGGATAGACAAGGTTGCGCCATCCAGTTAGTTTAATAGCGACTTCATCTATCCTTGCCTTTTTGGCAAAGGTGAATATTGCCCATGCATTCTGCTGTTTACCATCACTCTTCCATTCCGACAGCTCATTGTCATCAAAGGCTTTTGTAGCAGTTTCAGGGTTGGAGCCAACCTTGATGCCCTTGATTTCTGGCGTCACATACAATTCTTTATATGATGGAGTCAACGGTGTCTCTCCGCGTTCAAGACGAACAGGGAGCAACATCGATGGATTATAGGAACTCAAACCACCGTTATTGTCAATGGCATTTGTCTTTAAATCAATGTTCACTGCATTCAATCCATCTGGCACGATGTTAAGCCTTATGTTTCCAGGGGTTGTGGTTGAGCGAACGAGTACCCTGTTAACACCACACTCCACTGGCAAACTCAGTGCACGAATATAGTTGTCGAACGTTGAGGTAGTGGCTGGACCATCAAGCATCCCTGCCTTACCATTGGCCTCGTTAATCACCGGTGGTATGCCATCAATACCACGAGGACCTGCTGGCCTGGCTATACCACCAAGCCATTCTCCCTCTCCACTAAGGTTGAAATTGACCATACGGTTATCCAATGGGCATCTTCTTCCCTCAGCATCAACCACCTCCAACTGAACCAAGGCCATATCAGCGCCATCAGCTTTGAAGCCTAATGGGTTCTGCATCACACTCACTTTAAGATGGTCGGGCTGACCTGCCGTCTCAACATTACAGCGTGAAACCTCTTTGCCTCCGCGATAGCTCACAGCCTCTAAACGTCCTGGTTGATAAGCCACATCATTGAAAGTGTAAAGATACTTGAAACTATTCTTACCAAATCCAAGGCTCTTTCCATTGAGTTTCAGCTCAACAGAGTCCCCTGTAGATACAACATAGACTGGTTTAACAGTACCCAGAGCATAGTTCCAATGACCGATAACATGACTTCCATCCTTCTCGGGAGTCACCCAACCATTCCACATTACTTGATGGGCATAGAAGGCATCCTTCGGGATGCGCATAGCATCCACGACACCTGAAGTACGATAGTTGGCCTCGCCACGGTAGTGTGTGTTGGTCTCAGAGAACACAATTTTTGCACCACCACTATTCACTCGCTTACCCATACCTGGTCTGTCAACATAGTAATCGTACCACCTCTCTACCATGCCACAAGCAAACTTGTCCATATTGTGGTTGTAGTCAGGGGCTGGGGCGCCGCGGTAAAGGGGACCCGCACCTTCCTTATGATAAGGGTAGCTATACTCATCCCAATATTTGCGCAAGCCTTCGTCGCGGTTATACTCCATCTGCCAATATGGCTTTCCACCGCTCTTGTTGACATAAAGCATCTCTCCGCCATATTCAGCCTCATCAATATCAAGCATCTCGCGGCTACCCACAGCTCGCCCTCCATAAGGATCGAACTTGTCTCTGATCTGCTTTAGTTCTACGACATGTTCACGAGAGATACTCTCGTTACCACCTTCGTAAAAGAGGATACTTGGGTTGTTGCGATTATAAATGATTGCATCGCGCATAACCTCTGCTCGCTGTTCCCACTGCCTTCCTTTGGAATCATGCTCCGCATCGCCAGCTGGCATAGCCTGAATAAGGCCGACACGGTCACAGCTTTCAATGTCTTGCTTCCATGGAGTGATATGCATCCATCGTACAAGGTTGCCGCCAGACTCTACCTGCAAATTGTTGCTATAATCGGATAACCATGCAGGCACACTCATTCCAACACTCGGCCACTCATTGCTAGTTCGCTGGGCATAGCCATGCATCATAAGAACGCGGTCATTAAGCCATATCTTTCCTTCACCAAAACGTGTCTTTCTAAAGCCCGTTCGCAGTGAGTTATCATCTATCACTGATCCATCATCGGCAGTGAGTAGTGTGTTTACGGTATAAAGATAGCCATATCCCCAACTCCAAAAATGGGCGTTGTCAAGAAGTCCTTCCACAGCAACCGTCTTGGTTTCTTGTGGGTTCAATGTATACTTTTGTCCTTTGAGACGCAGCACTTCCTTCCCGTCTTTATCAAGAATCTGACACGAATAGATAAAAGAGCGCGCCTTGTTGTCATCATTGCGAACTTGCGACTCGGCATGAACAGTAACCTTCTTTCCAGAAATATCATAGTTCTTACCATAGACATAAACACCAGTGGTCTTCAGATTAGAATAAAGTGGCAAGGTTTGATATACCTTATCCGTAATATGCAACCATACATTCTTTGGTATTCCGCCATAGTTTGCATTAAAGTTCCGGTCGTTCCACTGGTATCTAGAGTTAGTAGCTCTTTCCCTGTAGGTCCACGAACTATTTACCCAAACGGCGATGACGTTCTCTCCTTGTCTAATATAAGGAGTCAGATCCCAGCCACTTGCCATGATGCCGTTTTCCGTCAGGCCAAGGCTTTGACCGTTGATATAAACTTCAGCACCGAATCGAACACCTTCAAACTCGACGAAAAATTTCTTCCCGTCTACATCGTCAATCTTGAAGTGCTTGCGATACCACATCGTTGTGTCACTCAATTGTGAGATAGGTACCTTAAAGGCCTCTGCTTCATTCCAAGCATAGGGCAAAGTGACACGTTGCCAGTCACGATCGTTATAATCAACAGCTTGAGCACCCTTGATGTCGCCAATTTGAAGCAACCAGTCGCTATTAAAGTTCATTTTATGGCGTAGGTTAGCTGTTGCATTCAATGACAGCAACACCACAAGCAGTGTAAGGATTAATTGTTTAATACGCATGAAGTAGATTTGTTGGTGTTTTTGATAATACAAAGTTACGATTTTCCTTTTCGAATGACCTTAATTTCCGTCTGGTTTCTTGACCTCAAAGACAGGTGATGCATACCACCGATAGGTATGCCAGTCATCGGGATGAGAAGGGTCAAAGTCTTTCCAGTCACCACGAAGATCTTTTGCCATGGGCAATCCCAGTTGTTTGATACCCATCACAACCATCTTACTAACTTCGTATGCTCCAAATGGATTGAAGTGTGTGTTGTCAGCCAATTCTGTTGTCTGACCGGGAAATGTGTTCACGGGATAATGAACCAAGGCACGTTTGCTATTTTCCTCGCCCAAACTCTCAAAGAAAGTGCGTGTCATTTCGTGTACTTCTATCACTGGCACATTCTCTCTGCGTGCAACAGCTCGCATGGCATCTGGATATTCTCCGTGGGTTTCAACTATCCGTCCCTGTTCGAATCGTCTGCGCTGAGTAGGAGTAACAAAGACGATATTTCCGCCACGTCCACGAACCTTGTCAATAAACAGCTTGAGATTATGGGAAAAATTATACCACGCTCCATCGCCAGGGCCATGCTCCTTTTGGTCATTATGCCCAAATTCGCAGAACACATAGTCACCTTTGTGCATCATCTGGAGCACCTTGTCCAATCGATTGGATGCTAAAAAAGAGCCTGCTGTCAAACCACTCTCGGCGTGATTAGACACAGCAACCTTATCATCAAACCATCGTGGGAACATCTGTCCCCAACTAGCCCATGGTTCCCGATTCTGATCTACCACTGTGGAGTTGCCACAAAGAAATATCGTCAAGGCTGTAGTGTCTACCTCTATCTTGATAGAACGAACAGCTGGTGAGGGACCGTTGAATTCTAATGTGAGCCTGTCATCCCAATGAAAATATTCATTCTCACGATCCTTGAGTTTAACCCTCTCCTTATCTGAGATATAGGGAGAACGTTTGTTGATAATGAAAGAGTAAGTCTTGAATTGTCCCTTTTTGGTCGGTGCAGCTTCCAAAAATAGTCTGCGGTTCTCTGCCCGGACAACTGTATTTCCTGCCTTTCGCTTGCTACCAAGCGTCACGGTTACCTTGTAATTGCCGTCGGGGACTTTGACTGAGAAATAAGCTGGCCCAGAATAGACTCCTGATAGTTCTTTTGCCGATGGCACATGGGCATATTCAAGCATGTCCCAGCCAAACCCCAAGCCCTCTGAATAAAGTGGCTGTGGTTTACTCATATCAAATTCGAATGACTGTGCACTCATGGAGATGATTCCCATGAGGCAAAGCGCCATGATAATTATTCGTTTCATTGTTTATCAATAATTTGTTGTTAGTCAGGTTAAGATATGAATTGACATTAGAGGAATTGAGGAGCGTCTCTCCTTACTTCTTCTTTTTGGTGTCCGTTAACTTCTTTCCGTTAATAGTAACGTTCTTGATTACGGTGTTTGTAATAATGCTATCAGTGAACGCTTCCTTCTTGTCCTTCACATTAATGTTCTCGAAAGTGAAATCACGAAGCACATACTTATCCGATGCTCCAACATCAAAAAAGTTGCCGCAGTCCATATTGATGTTCCTCATCACAATGTTGTTACACTGCGATATAGGCATATCTTGACGGTCTGTCTTGTTGAAAAACTGTGTCCAAGGACGCACTACGAGGAACATATTGGCATTTCCCGTAACGTTTTCGACAGTTACATATTCATAGTGTTGTGGGGTATCTGGGCGCATCTTAAGCCATAGTACACGGTTAACGTTACCCGCTACGATATTTCGAAGAATAATATTATGATCCTTAACACTTTCCGAGCCAAGTGTAAGACAACCATGAACGACACCATAACGACAGTTCTGAATGATAATATTATAGTTGGGACCGTTGTCTGGGCTTTGGTCTGCATATGTACCCTTGCCACCCTTCAATGCAATGGCATCGTCATTGACGTTCATATAACAACCATCTACCAAAACATCATGGCATACATCAATGTCAATGGCGTCAGTACTCGGCCCTTTGACGCCATCAGTAGATGAGTATATGAAACATCCAAGATATCTTACATGATCGCTTTTGTAGAGATGATTCGTCCAGAAAGGGCTATTAATGAGTTTCACATCTTGCACAGTAACGTTGGTGCTATTGGATATGTAAAACAATCGTGGGCGTTGCTCATCCTTATTGGTACAATTGCGATTCCACTCCCTTCTCAACCAGAACTGACGCCAATAGTGGTAGCCATTGCCATCAATGGTGCCCGGTCCAGATACAACAAATCCATTCACCCCATCGGCATTGATGAGTGCCGTATAGTATTTACAAGTCTCGCCCTCAATGCGGGTTTCCTTGATAGCAAAGTCCTCCACGCGATCAGACCCCTTGAGACGAGCGCCCCCCTCTACCAAAAGATTGGTACCTTGACGAAAGAAAAGGCTACCAGAAAGGAATGTTCCTCGAGGAATAACGACCACTCCGCCACCTTCTTGTGCACAGCGATCAATGACAGCTTGCAACTCGCGAGTTTGGACAAGGTTGGAATCTTGACAAACACCGAAATCTGTAACGACATAACGCCGTCCGAGTGTCTGCATGTCTACACGGAAGGTATCCGAAAACCATGCATCTATCGGTGTGCCATCAGGCCACTGTTGAGTTTTTTGTTTTGATTCAATGTTTAGGCATAGAGCCAAGAGCATCGTGATAAAAAGTAGTCGCTTCATAGATATAAATGAGTAGTTGTTATAAATTATCGGCTATTCACCGATATTGCAAAGATACCGCGATTTTGCATAATAAACCATGTCGGATTTGATTTATGGACTGCAATTTTTGAGAAAAGAGACGGTGGTGCCTGACTTAAAACCTGTTTTTGGACTGAATTCAATACATGTCAGCTACTAATTCAATTTGATTTACCGAGTGATTCAATTTGATTTACCGAGTGATTCAATTTGATTCATGGCGTGATTCAATTTGATTTACGAGCACAATCGTCCTAAATGACTATAATATTAATATTTACCTTATCACCAAATGAATTGGGTAAGTAATGCTCAAGCAAAATCAATACAATCTCATAAAGCGATTCTTCAAGTCCTGGGCTCAACCACGTAGCACCTTTCTGACGCTTTATCTTCAACCTTATAATGCCTCCACGTACTCTTTCACCATAGTAGCACATCGCTCACCATCAATGCCTGCTGATACAATTCCACCTGCATAGCCGGCTCCCTCACCACAAGGAAAGAGACCTCTAAGACGCACATGCTGGAGGGTTTCGTAGTCGCGAAGGATACGAACCGGACTGGAAGTGCGCGTCTCTGTGGCAATAAGTACAGCCTCGTTGGTTAGGAAGCCATGACTTCGCCTGCCAAAAGTCTTGAAACCCTCTTGTAAACGGCTAGTGATGAAAGGAGGTAACCAGAAGTGCAATGGACTACTAATCAGTCCTGGCGCATAACTGCTGTCCGGCAAGTCATAACTGAGATGCTTATTTACGAAGTCTGCCATACGCTGGGCAGGTGCAGTTTGCTGCATATTTCCCTGCTGCCAACACATACGTTCAAGTGATTCCTGCAATCGCATGACTGCTAGATTGTCTTGCGTATCACCTGTAGAGTCAGTGACTTTAGCCTCATTCTTCACTATAGCCGGAACGTCCTCAGGGTTGATTTCCACCACCATACCACTGTTGCTCCATTGAGTACCACGGTTGGAGGGGGACATTCCATTAACAACAATCTGCTCCGGGCCGGTAGCGGCAGGAATGACAAAGCCGCCGGGACACATGCAGAAGGAGTAAATTCCTCGTCCCTCGACTTGCGAGACATAGGAATATTCCGCGGCTGGAAGATAATCGCCACGTCCCTGCCTGTTATGATATTGTAATTGGTCTATGAGTTGAGAGGGGTGCTCCAAACGCACTCCCATGGCTATTCCCTTAGGTTCAATTTCGATATGGGCAGCATCAAGATAACGATAAACATCTCGAGCGCTATGTCCAGTAGCTAGAATGACTGGTCCGCGATAGGTCTCTTCTGCCCCGGTTTGAAGGTTCTCAGCTTGCACGCCAACTACTTTGTCTCCATCAAGAAGCAGGGAAGTCATCTTGGTCTGAAAGTGCACCTCACCCCCACTTTTCAGTATCTGCTCGCGCATGTTCTCGATAACACGAGGCAACTTGTCGGTACCAATGTGCGGATGGGTATCAGCTAGAATCGAAGTAGAGGCACCATGTTGGCAGAACACATTCAATATCTTGTCAACATTGCCACGTTTCTTGCTACGTGTGTAGAGCTTTCCATCACTATAAGCACCTGCACCACCTTCGCCGAAGCAGTAGTTACTCTCTGCATCAACTTTCTGCGTCTTCGTAATTAGAGCGAGGTCGCGCTTGCGTTCGTGCACATCCTTGCCACGTTCCAGCACGATTGGTCTCAATCCAAGCTCAATAAGACGAAGAGAAGCAAACAATCCGGCAGGGCCCTCACCTACTACTATGACTTGTTGTCTGTCTGAAACATCGGGGTATTCGGTCTTCAAATAGCCCTCGTCTTGTGGTAGTTCGTTGATATAAACACGAACATTCAAGTTTACATAGATGGTACGTTGCCGTGCATCAATGCTCCTTCGCAACACTCGAGCACGCTGAATAGTTCGCGCATCAACCCCTTGGTCCTTGGCGATATAGTTGATAATAAACTGTTCTGAGGATGCTATCTGAGGTGAAACACGTATCTGTAATTCTTGTATCATAATGCAATTTGTAGCTATTTTGCTGCAAAATTAGCGAAATTATCACATTAATGGTTTGGAAAAAGATTATTTCTTATTATTTTTGCAGACAAGTTTTGTCATAGCCCAATTTGTTTTTGGGATGGCATTACATATTATTAATATCATTGTTATGAAAGTTTTGAAGTTTGGCGGAACGTCTGTAGGTTCCGTGAAGAGTATCCTTAGTTTAAAACACATCGTAGAGCGTGAGGCACGCCACCAACCCATTGTCGTTGTCGTTAGTGCCCTTGGCGGAATCACCGACCAACTCATCGCCACGTCGCAGTTAGCCCTAGAAGGCAATGATGAATGGCGAAAATCTTACCAAGACATGGTGAATCGGCACCACAAGATGATTGATACGATCATCACCAATCCTTCAGCACGCGAACAACTGTTTAATTCTGTAGATGCCTTATTCGAGCAACTACACTCCATTTACTTCGGCGTATATCTGATTCACGACCTAAGCCAAAAGACTCAGGACGCGATCGTCAGCTATGGAGAACGCTTGAGTTCCAATATTGTGTCTGTTCTAATCAAAGGGTCACGGTGGTTTGACTCCCGCGAATTTATCAAGACCATACCATTTAATAATAAGAATACACTCGATAGCGATCTGACTTACAAACTTGTGGGTGATGCTTTCGAAGACTTGTCTCGTATTTCTGTTGTGCCCGGATTTATTTCGACGGATAGCAATACTGGCGAGATTACCAACTTAGGTCGTGGAGGATCCGACTATACGGCAGCCATCATCGCCGCCGCACTTAATGCCGAGGCTCTGGAAATATGGACAGATGTCGATGGCTTTATGACGGCAGACCCCAAGGTTATACACACGGCCTACACCATTGATGAGCTGAGTTACGTTGAGGCAATGGAGCTTTCAAACTTCGGTGCCAAGGTCATCTACCCCCCGACCATATATCCTGTTTGCATCAAGAACATCCCTATAAGCGTAAGAAACACGTTCAACCCCGAGGGTGAGGGTACCATCATCAAAAACAAAATCACTGATGATCATCGCGCCATCAAGGGTATCTCAAGCATAAAGGGTACTACGCTAATTACGGTATCTGGCCTTTCAATGGTCGGAGTGATTGGTGTGAACCGCCGAATCTTCACCGCGTTGGCCGACCATGGCATCAGCGTGTTCCTCGTTTCTCAGGCATCATCAGAGAATTCGACCTCTATCGGTGTGCGAGATGAGGATGCCCCGAGTGCAGTTGAGGTGCTCAACAAAGAGTTTGAAACAGAGATAGAAGACGGGGCCATGTTCCCCATGAACGCTGAAAGCAATCTGGCAACCATCGCTATCGTTGGCGAGAACATGAAACATACGCCTGGTATTGCTGGCAAACTATTCGGCACGTTAGGAAGAAGTGGTATTTCGGTCATTGCATGTGCTCAAGGCGCTTCGGAGACCAACATCTCATTTGTGGTCGACTCCAAATATCTGCGAAAGTCGCTCAATGTGATTCACGACTCCTTCTTCCTTTCAGAGTATAACGTTCTCAACCTTTTCATTTGTGGTATAGGAACTGTCGGTACCAAACTCATAGAGCAAATTCGTTCGCAATATGAGCTATTGAAGGAACATTCACATCTCAAGCTAAATGTTGTGGGCATTGCTAGCTCCAAGAAAGCCATATATTCACGTCAGGGATTGGACCTCAACAATTATCGAGAGTTACTGAAGGCCTCTGCCATTAGTTCCACAGAGAAGATGCGTGACAGTATTTTGGAGATGAATATATTTAACTCTGTATTCGTAGATTGTACGGCTTCCAAGGACATTGCTTCACTTTATCAGACTTTTCTCGATCATAACATAAGCATTGTTGCAGCCAACAAGATTGCCGCCAGTTCCGAGTACGAGCGCTATGCCAAGCTTAAAGAGACGGCCTTGAAGCGCGGAGTGAAGTTTCTTTTCGAGACCAACGTAGGCGCTGGACTACCTATCATCAGTACCATCAATGACCTTCGTAACAGCGGAGACCGTATATTAAAGATAGAGGCTGTACTCAGTGGAACCCTCAACTTTATATTTAACGAACTGGCAGAGGACGTTCCTTTCTCGGAAACCGTGCATCGGGCACAGCAACAAGGTTACTCAGAACCTGACCCACGAGTAGATCTTAGTGGCATCGATGTGATACGTAAGTTGGTTATACTCACCCGTGAGGCTGGCTATCGAGTTGAACAAGATGATGTAAACAGGGAGCTATTCGTACCCAATGAATATTTCCAGGGTTCTGTAGATGACTTCTGGAGCAAGTTGCCCGAATTGGATAACGACTTTGAGATACGTCGCAAGCAACTAGAATCTGAAGGCAAGCGCTGGAGGTTTGTTGCAACAATGGAAGGAGGTAAGACAAGTGTTTCCCTGAAAGCCGTTGGACAAGAACATCCCTTCTACCGCTTGGAAGGTAGCAACAATATCATCATGCTGACAACAGAGCGCTACAAGGAATACCCCATGGAAATCAAAGGATATGGTGCTGGTGCTGGTGTTACGGCAGCGGGCGTGTTTGCCAACATCATGAGCATTGCAAATATCTAATGCCGTTCAGGACTTTTTGATGAATTTGAAGGCATGAAACACATCATTATCTTAGGCGATGGCATGGCAGATCATGCTGTTGCTAAATTGGGCGGCAAGACTTTGCTACAATACGCAAACACCCCTTACATGGACTTATTGGCCAAAAAAGGTCGTACAGGAAGGCTAATGACAATTCCCGAAGGCTTTCAACCCGGGTCCGAAGTAGCCAACACTGCTATACTTGGGTATGATCTGAACGACGTCTATGAAGGTCGCGGGCCATTAGAAGCTGCGAGCATCGGTTATGAAATGTTGCCCGAGGACATGGCCATGAGGTGCAATATCATCACATTACAGGACGGACGCATTATCACACACAACGGCGGCAACCTTTCTACAGAGGATGGTGACATACTCGTAAAATATCTCGACGAACATCTAGGCAATGATGCCGTACAGTTTATCACAGGTATTCAATATCGCCATCTATTAATTATTCGTCGCGGCAGTAAGCATGTGGAGTGCGCTCCACCCCATGATTATCCAAGCCACGAGTGGCGTCCGTTACTCGTTAAGAGTGAGGCCGGCTGGGAGGGTGTGCGTGAACCCATCGTAGACTTTGATGGTAATCCCACTGGTGAGATGCGCATGACTGGACAAGAAACTGCCGACCTGCTCAATGATCTTATCCTGCGATCACAGCAACTCCTTACTGAGCATCCATACAATGTTGGCAAAGCTACTGCTAATGAGCGTCAGGCTAACAGTATTTGGCCATGGGGCGGAGGCTATCGACCCAAGATGAAAACCATCATACAACGATATCCTCAGGTCAAAAGTGGATCAGTGATCTCTGCCGTTGACCTTATCAGGGGCATTGGAAAATACGCCGGACTTGACGTTATTAAGGTACCCGGTGCAACAGGGTTATCCAATACCAACTATGAGGGTAAGGCTGAGGCTGCCATAGATGCCTTGAGAAAACAAGACTTTGTCTTTCTGCATTTAGAGGCAAGCGATGAAGCCGGCCACGATGGCGATTTATCACTGAAGTTGCGCACTATTGAATACTTGGATCATCGCATCGTCGAGCCGATATATAATATGGTAAATTCTTGGGATGAAGCTGTTTGCATTGCTGTTCTGCCCGACCATCCCACACCCGTGGAGGTGCGCACGCATGTCAAGGAGCCTGTACCATTCCTTATTTGGCACCCCGGAATAGAGGCAGACAGCGTTGATTGCTATGACGAAGTGGCCTGCGTATCGGGATCATACGGTATGCTTCATCTCGAAGAATTTATGGATACACTGATGAAAATAGACTGAACATGAAATACTATTCTACAAATCGACAAGCCCCAGAGGCCTCTTTGCAGGAGGCGGTTGAACGTGGCCTTGCACCCGATCGTGGCCTTTATATGCCCCAAAACATCAAGAAACTACCAGTTGGGTTTTTTGAAAATATCGACAAATTGACGTTTCGGCAGATAGCTTTTGAAGTAGCTAAGGCCTTTTTCGGCGAGGATGTAGAGGCTGAAGCCTTGAAGAGAATCGTTGAGGATACGCTATCATTTGATACTCCAACTGTCAAAGTAGAGGGTAACATCTATACATTAGAGCTTTTTCATGGACCAACGCTTGCATTTAAGGATGTTGGTGCGAGATTCATGGCACGCTTGCTGCAATACTTTATCAACAAGGATAAAAACTCAACTGGACTGGTTAATGTACTTGTGGCTACTTCCGGCGACACTGGCTCTGCCGTTGCCAATGGCTTTCTTGGGGTTGACGGCATCCATGTCTATGTGCTTTATCCCAAGGGGAAAGTCAGTGCCATACAAGAAAGTCAGTTCACAACACTTGGCCGCAACATCACTGCTATAGAGGTTGATGGCGTTTTCGACGACTGCCAGGCACTTGTCAAAAATGCCTTTATGGACCAACAGTTGAATGAGCACATGCGTCTCACCTCAGCCAACTCCATCAACGTCGCACGCTTTTTACCCCAAGCCTTCTATTATTTCAACGCTTTTGCACAGTTGAAACGTGCTGGAATCATAGACTATGATGCAGAGAACGGTACAAGCAATCTTGTTTTCTCCGTTCCAAGCGGCAACTTTGGCAATATCACTGCCGGCCTTTTCGGTTGGAAGATGGGACTACCCGTAAAGCATTTCATTGCTGCCAACAATGCCAACGATATCTTCTTCCAATATCTTCAGACAGGTAAATATAACCCACAGCCAAGCAAACAGACACTTGCCAATGCCATGGATGTCGGCGACCCAAGTAACTTTGCTCGAATACTGGATTTGTATGGTAGTGACTGGACACAGATTAGGACCGACATCAGTGGTGCAACATACTCTGACGCAGATATCCGCGAGACAATGAAGGCCTGCCACACTGCCACTGATTACATTCTCGATCCTCACGGAGCCTGCGGTTATCAAGCGCTAAAGGATCTCTTGGCACCAGGAGATTTAGGAGTGTTCTTGGAAACAGCTCACCCGGCTAAGTTCAAAGAGAAAGTGGACTCAATCATTGACGAAGACATTGAGATTCCGCAACGTTTGCAGAATTTCATGGCTGGTACTAAGCAAAGCATTCCCCTATCGAAAGACTTTGCTGCCTTTAAGCAATTTTTGATTCAACAATAAGCTTTCGTTCAGCGACAAGCTATAGGCCATTATAATACCCTTTCTATAATCGCATAAGCATTTCGCATGATTTATCATCTAATAATTTGACGGAATTGCTTATGCGATTAATAGTTTCTAAAAATTCTATTAGGGTCGAGGGATATAGTAGGTGAGCAATTATTGTTTTATCACTCGATTCATTTCATAGAGCATCAGCATTTGATTTTCACGGACAATAATTGCCCTTTGTGAAGAACACAATAATAAACGTAATTACCACGTTGTGATTAATAAAAATACAATATAGAGCATGGAAAAGATTTTTACCAATTTTGGAGGCGACAATGAGGGTAGGCGCGAGGAACTTATCCGTATGATTGAACACAGCATGGAGCGTCTCAAACTGGGTCAATTAGAAGCGCTCTATTATGATATGGTGGCGAAAGATTATATCAAATAACGCTTTCCATCTCTAAAAACATTACTGTTTGCATCTCTTGCTCAATCCATCGAAAAAGAAGAAAGCATTTGCTTTCTTATCCATAACAACATACAGCCTCACCCGTAACAAATACGAGTGAGGCTGCAATTCTTTAGCCAACTGGCTTCTTAACAATAGGCCAACATGTGCTTATTACTTATTTTTTAGCACGTCAAGAATCTCACCGAGAAGTTTTTCCTCTGCAGATGGTTCAGGGGCAGGTGCTGGAGCTTCTGGCGCTTCCTTCTTCTTACTGAGAGAATTGATACCTTTGACCATGAAAAAAACACACAAGGCAATGATCAGGAAGTTGATAAGAGTCTGCAGGAAGTTACCATAATTAATCGTTGCAGCCTGTGTGGTTACACCTTCGACCAATTGTTTAGCCGGTAAAGTTATCTTAAGATCAGAGAAATTGACTCCGCCAATAAGCCATCCAATTGGTGGCATAAGGAGATCCTCTACTATACTAGTAACAATTTTACCAAAGGCTGCACCGATGATCACACCGACGGCCAAATCAATAGCATTGCCTTTAACAGCAAACTCTTTGAATTCTTGAACCCATTTACTCATAACTTAATTTGAAATTTATGTTAAAAAAGTACGTTTTGATAGGTGAAGTTGTCATCGAGTGTAGTTAATACATCATTTTACTGATATAGAACAACTCACCTTTTGATTTTAATATATTTAATACTTCATTCAAAGGCAAATTTAAAAATTATTTAGTAACTTTGCAAAAGAAATAAGAGGAAATTTCCTCAAAATAATATTGGGATAAACTTTTATAAACTTTTTATTATTTAATACAAACAAGATGATTAAGATTGGTATTAACGGTTTCGGTCGTATTGGCCGTTTCGTCTTCCGTGCATCTCTCGAGGCTGAGAATGCAAAGTACATGCAGGTAGTTGGAATCAACGACTTGTTGCCTGTTGAATATATGGCTTATATGCTGAAATACGACACAATGCATGGTCGTTTTGAAGGCACCGTAGAGGCTGACACTGAGAAGAACGAGCTGATCGTAAACGGTAACCACATCCGTATCACAGCTGAGAAGGACGCCGCTGACTTGAAGTGGGACGCAATTGATGTAGAGTATGTAGTTGAGTCTACAGGTTTCTACCTCACAATGGATCGTGCCGAGAAACACCTCCAGGCTGGTGCCAAGTATGTAGTGCTTTCTGCTCCATCTTCTAAGGGCGCTGATGGGCGTCAGGCTGATATGTTCGTTTGCGGTGTAAACGCTGATAAATATGCTGGCCAGACTATCGTTTCTAACGCTAGCTGCACAACAAACTGCCTTGCTCCTATCGCTAAGGTGCTCAACGACAACTTCGGTATCGAGAGTGGTTTGATGACAACCGTTCACTCTACAACTGCTACACAGCGTACAGTTGACGGTCCTTCTTTGAAGGATTGGCGTGGTGGCCGTGCTGCTTCAGGCAACATCATCCCATCTTCTACTGGTGCTGCTAAGGCTGTAGGCAAGGTTATTCCTGAGCTGAATGGCAAACTGACCGGTATCTCTCTTCGCGTTCCTACACTTGATAGCTCTATCGTTGACTTAACAGTTAATTTGAAGAACAGCGCTACCAAGGAGCAGATCTGCGCCGCTATGAAGAAGGCTTCTGAGGGTGAGATGAAGGGTGTACTTGGCTATACTGAGGATGCAGTCGTTTCTTCTGACTTCCTTGGCTGCCCATTGACATCTATCTTCGATGCAACTGGTGGTGTTTACCTCACAGACAAGTTCGTGAAGGTTCTTTCTTGGTACGACAACGAGATTGGCTACAGCCACAAGGTGCTCGAGCTGATCAAGGTTATGTCTGCTTACAACGCAAAGAACTAAGCATTGACTATAAAATATAATCCATAGCTCAACAGAGCAATTATATTTTTTTTCGAATAACCGTCTGCCCACAAGGCAGGCGGTTTTTTCATTTGTCATTACGTAGTAGAAGAGTTGACTAAATTAAGCTGGTTAGCTCGGTTATTCTTTTTCCAACGAATTTTACCTTATTAAATGCAAATGTTGTAACTTTGCATATCAATTGAGAAGAACATTATGGGATTCAAGAAAAAGAGAACTTGGCATGCATTGCCTGGCCAACCACTCACCGAGTTGGACAAAAAGGTAATGAATTGGGAGAACAAAGGCAAGGAGGTACCTTCAAGAGAAATGGTGAAAACACCAGAGCAGATTGAAGGAATCCGCATTGCAGGACGTCTCAATACGGGTTGTCTGGATGCTGTTGCTGCAGCAATACATCCTGGAATGACCACGCAGGATATTGATGATGTATGCATGAAGTATTGCGAGGAGAATAATTGTCACCCGTCATGTCTCAACTACGAAGGCTTCCCAAAAAGCGTTTGCACAAGCATTAACGAGGTGGTATGCCATGGAATACCAAAGTCCACGGACATATTGCAGGAAGGTGATATCGTGAACGTTGATATGACACTCGACTATAATGGATACTTTGGTGATGCATCACGCATGTTTATTATCGGTGGAAAGACCACACCCGAGAAAGAACAGCTCGTGCGTGTGACCAAGGAATGCCTTGAAATAGGTGCCGAAGCTGCAAAGCCCTACTGTTTTGTGGGCGACATCGGCCATGCGATTCAGAAACATGCAGAGAAATATCATTATGGCGTGGTGCGTGACCTTTGCGGACACGGAGTAGGATTGTCCATGCACGAACAACCCGACATCGTACACTACGGTCACCGTGGCACTGGTTGTCTACTCGTTCCTGGTATGGTCTTCACCATCGAGCCAATGATAAACATGGGTACTTGGAAAGTTTACATAGATGCCGAAGATCCTTACGGTTGGGAAGTTATCTCTGAAGATGAACAACCATCGGCTCAATGGGAACACACGTTCTTGATGACCGAAACGGGCGTTGAGGTTCTTTCCGAGTAACAGAATACTTGTTCGACGATCATAAATTGACATTTATGATATGCTGAAATGAATGCATGGTATTAGCTGAGAGGTGAAAAGATTATATTAAATAGCTGGAAGGCAAAAGTCGACCAAGGCTTTTACTTGGTATCTTGTATGATTAATGATGCCATCAACATCTCTTGACTTGTGCTTACCGCCTAAAATGAAATGCAATATGGATGACATACAGGATGTTTATATCTTAGCTATTGAAAGCAGTTGTGATGATACCTCGGCTGCGGTATTGAAGAATGGCGTGTTGCTAAGCAACGTAACAGCGTCTCAAGAGGTACATCGCGCTTATGGTGGGGTTGTACCAGAACTGGCCAGTAGGGCACATCAGCAAAACGTATTGCCTGTTGTTGACCAGGCATTGGTTCGTGCTGGTGTGGACAAAGAACGATTATCAGCTATTGCTTTCACACGTGGACCAGGACTAATGGGGTCACTCCTCGTGGGCGTTAGCTTCGCTAAGGGCTTCGCTCGTAGTCTTGGCATACCTCTCATCGATGTAAATCATCTTCAGGGACACGTCATGGCGCATTTCATCAAGGAAAGTGACGGTGATAATTGCCACCCTCCCTTCCCCTTCCTATGTATGTTGGTATCAGGCGGTAACTCACAGATTGTGAAAGTCAATGCCTATAATGATATCCAAGTGCTTGGTCAAACGATTGATGACGCTGCTGGCGAAGCAATTGACAAGTGTTCCAAAGTAATGGGGTTGGGTTATCCCGGCGGTCCCATCATCGACAAGCTGGCTCGTCAAGGCAATCCATTAGCCTATAAATTTGCAGAGCCTCATGTACCAGGCATGGACTATTCTTTCTCAGGATTGAAGACCTCTTTCCTTTACAATCTACGTAAGTGGGTCGCAGAAGACCCTGACTTCGTGGAGCATCACAAAGAGGATCTGGCTGCAAGTCTTGAGCACACCATCGTTGATGTGTTGATGAAGAAGCTCCGCATGACTGTTAAGATTACGGGTATTAAGCATGTTGCAGT
>DHOP01000021.1:37633-38095 GCA_002407775.1 Prevotella sp. UBA5387 | reverse complement strand
ACGGGTATTAAGCATGTTGCAGTAGCCGGAGGTGTTTCTGCAAATAATGGTCTTCGCAATTCCTTCCACGAACATGCCGATAAATATGGCTGGACCATTTATATCCCGAAATTTAGTTACACAACCGACAATGCCGCAATGATTGGTATTGTAGGATATTTTAAATACTTGGACAAAGACTTCTGCCCTATTGACGTGCCGGCATTTTCCAAAGTTACCTTCCAATAAACACCATGGAACTTGAAACAAGAGTATTAAGCCAGGCTATCCAAAATGTTCTTTATAATATTGGTGGCTCGCTTGGCACTGCCGAAAGTTGCACAGGTGGGCGTATTGCTGAGTCTCTAGCCGCCATCCCTGGTGCATCAAACTACTTCAAGGGTGGTATAGTTAGCTACACTAACGAGTTGAAAGAGTGCTTGCTGAATGTTTCACACGAGATCTTAGAGGAATATTCAGCGG
>DHOP01000021.1:36978-37410 GCA_002407775.1 Prevotella sp. UBA5387 | reverse complement strand
AGATCTTAGAGGAATATTCAGCGGTAAGTGAAGAAGTGGCACGGGAAATGGTCAAAGGTGCTTGTGAGACTTTAGATTGCACCTATGCCATATCTGCAACTGGCATTGCAGGTCCGACTGGTGGAACGCCGACCATTCCTGTGGGTACCATTTGGCTCGCCTATGGAACCCAAAGTGATGTTCATACCTACAAACTGACCGAAGATTTTGGACGAGATCGAAATCTGGCAATTGCTACTAATAAGGCTCTCCAACTATTGCTCGAGTTTCTCCAAAATAAGCAATTGTCTGAATTAAAATAGCTTAAATGCTTAAATTCTTAGTACAAAAATTTGGTTAAACGGTGAAAAATTCGTAATTTTGCACACTGTTTGGAATAAGTATCAACATCGAAATCATAAACAAAGAATAGCAATGTCTAAGATTTGTCAA
>DHOP01000021.1:0-36805 GCA_002407775.1 Prevotella sp. UBA5387 | reverse complement strand
AGCAATGTCTAAGATTTGTCAAATCACAGGCAAGAAGGCACAGATAGGTTGCAATGTGTCTCACTCAAAGCACCACACTAAAAGGAGCTTTGAAGTTAACCTCTTCAGCAAGAAATTCTACTATGTAGAGGAAGATTGCTGGATCTCTTTGAAGCTCAGTGCTGCTGGTCTTCGCCAGATTAATCGTGTCGGACTTGACGCTGCACTAAAGCAGGCAGTGGCTAAGGGCTATTGCGATTGGAAAGATATTAAAGTTATAGGAGAATAATCGTCATGGCAAAGAAAGCTAAAGGAAATAGGGTACAGGTTATATTAGAGTGCACCGAGATGAAGAACTCGGGACTGCCTGGCACAAGCCGCTATATAACCACAAAGAATCGCAAGAACACTCCTGAGCGCGTGGAACTCAAAAAGTATAATCCTATACTTAAGAAGATGACCATCCACAAGGAAATTAAGTAATCTTGCATAACATTTAAAAGCATTTAAACTATGGCAAAGAAAGCGGTCGCTACCCTCCATGAAGGATCTTCGGATGGTCGCGCATACTCAAAAGTAATCAAGATGGTAAAGAATCCGAAGAACGGTGCTTATAGTTTCGATGAGCACATGGTGCCTAACGAGGACGTGAAGGATTTCTTCAAATAGTATTTTCGATAAGATACAAATATCCTAGAGGAAAGAAGAGTACTAACAATTCAACCTCTAAACATTTATAAACCCGAGCTAAATTAGCTTGGGTTTTATGTTTCTATACTACCTAGAATAAACATCATCGCGAATGTTCACCCCTTAGTTCAAATTAAAAAGACATGATATATGGTGACAATTTAGGCAGAAATGATTATTTTTGCATAGAGTTATTTCTATTGGAGGGCTCGACTAAATGATTTATTACTACTGTTCCTCTCTACGCCTACTCCATCAGATAAAACATATATTAATAGCTATCCTATGCAAACCTATTATCTCTCTTTGTTACTAAGGACCAAGGCGCAAATCATACATTATGCGTCCATAATAATATTGATATACTTTTCATCGGTTTTACAAGCATCAGGAAAATCAAAAATAAATCTCGATTCACTATACCATTGCCTTGACAAGGCTATAGATAGCAGTTCCTATTACATCGATATTCGCCAGAAACGAATCGATTACCTAACCATTGAACTTAAGCAAGCTACTATACAGCAAGAAAAATACCGTCTTTCGTTTGATCTCTACGAGGAATATCGTTCTTTTAAAAGCGATTCCGCTGTAACGTTTCTTGATCGATGCATTGATATTGCGTCGCACCTTGGCGACAAAAAACACGAGAACAACTGCAGGGCTCTTTTAGCTTTCCAATGCTCAACAACAGGTATGTATGCAGAATCCTTTGAGCTTATCCATTCCATTGATACATCAGCTCTTGACGAAGAGGGAAGACGCAACTATCTGATAGCAGGTCATCACCTCTACAGTGAGATGAGTTACTACACCTCCGTCCCCTGGATAAAGCAGAAATACAGTGCAGAATCCACGCGCTTTCTGTCCCAGATATTTAAAGAACTTCGCCCCAATGATGATGAATATCTTCAGCGAAGAGAAATGGACTATTATTACAAAAACGACTTTAAGAATGCTCTCCGCGTAAATGATCAATGGATGCATCTTGTCGAACGTGGCTCTCACCGATACGCCATTGCAGCGTTCTATCGTTTCCTGGCATACTCTAAGCTAAACGATCAGCAATCTTCACAATACTGGCTCTTGGAGTCCGCGCTGAGTGATGTACGAAACGCCGTCACGGATCAGGGTTCACTGTGGGAGATTGCTAACCGGCTCAATACAGATCCCAACAAAGTAAAACGGTCATATAAGTACATTCGTTTTGCTTGGCAGGCTGCCCAGACCTTCAACACTCGTGTTCGAAGCAATCAAATTTCACCCGTTCTTTCACTTATCGAGGGCAACTATCAAGAGCACATTACACGTAACAACATCCAGTTGCGCATTATCAATAGTATCGTCGGGGTATTACTTGTTGTTGTTGCAGTTTTATTCTTTTATGCCAATCGACAAAGAAACAAATTGCAAATGGCACGTAATGAACTCGACAACTCCAATCACGAACTGAAGAACCTTAACAATCAGCTTTCAGAATACATTACTAAGCTCAACTCACTCAACAAGAAGATGGCAAGTACCAATCGTTCCCTTGATGAAAGCAACAAGATGAAGGAGTTATATATAGGACGATTCCTTAGTCTATGTTCTACCTATATAGACAAAACCGAGACTCTGCGACGAAACATCAAGAAGCGTGTTAAGACTCAAGATTTATCAGGTCTAGCGCGATTAGCTGAGAGCAAGACTGAAGAATGGGATGATTTCTACCGGAATTTCGACAGTGCCTTCCTCAAACTATTCCCTAATTTTGTGGCCGAATTCAATGCCTTATTACGTCCAGAGGAACGAGTTGAGGTTTCACCCAATGGCTCGTTAGGTACTTCTATACGAATTTTCGCCCTCATTCGACTTGGAATAGACGACAGTTCGCGCATCGCAGAGTTCCTTCACTATTCTGTCAATACCATCTATAATTATAGAGCGAAAGTTAAGAATGGTGCCTACGGGGATAGAGAAGAATTCGAGAAGCGGGTCAAAGAGATTGGAATGGAATAGAGGTACAGAACCTTCCATTTCCAGACAACTTAACTACCATTTTTGCTTGTAGTAAAAGGTGATTTGTGAAAGGATAGTAATGGCACTGCGATTAGTATCCTTTCGCGTTGCGTTTAGGCATCAATGGCACTGCGATTGGTACCGAAACGCAACGCCATTAGATACTTATCGCAGTGCCTTTAAATACTAAACACAAAGGTCTCACTCTCACTTCTCCAATACTATGTAATCATCCTCAATTCTCTTCCCTACCCCCATTACCCAAAGTCATAAGAGTTGTCCCACTTAAAGAAGAAAGAAATGTGACGTAATCAATAAACATATTCGGTTTATCTCGTCAATGAAATATTTTTTAAAAAACTGATAAATATATACAAAACCATTTCCTTCAGCAACAAGCGAACAACAATTATATTATGAAAAAGCTATATGGTGATTCAAATCAAATTCGATTAAGACAAAAAATTGCTGGACTCGAACGTCGGTAATGTATTTGTATTTCAATAGCTACACAAAAAAGGGATGTACCATTAAGGTACATCCCTATAATATGTTTAATATCTTATTATGTTCTTGTGATATTACTTCACGTAAACAACAGCCAAGCGGTTAGATGTATTGCCCTGAACGCCCTTGCCAGTAGCCTCATCCACATTCACACCCTTAGTCTTCAGATAGCTAGCAACTACATCAGCACGAGCCTGTGAAAGCTTATCGTTGATTTCCTTGCTTCCCTCTGGAGATGCTGTACCTACAATCTGCACCTTGCTGCCAGACTGAACTGCATCAAGACACTTCTTTGCTTCTTTAGTCAACTCTGATTTTCCCTGTGCGAAAGTAACGAATACAAGGTTTTCAACCTTTACTTCCTGCTGAGTAGGAACCTCTTTAACCACTTCCTTGATCACTTCCTTAGGCTTCTTTGCAAGCTCGTTGCGAAGGTCGTTGATGGTAGAGTTAGGGCATCGATCTCACTCTGATCGCGGAGCTGTGCGATGGTGAAGTTGTGTGTGCCGTTAGAGTTCTTGAACTTATAAACCAAACCTGCGTTCAACTGGACGAAAGACTTGTTCACGTTGTAAGCAACAGCATCATTTCCAAAACCATTGAGACCCCAGATCACAGCTGGCTCAATGTAAATCTGCCATGCTTTTGCCTCACCAAGATTGAAAGCGAAGTCAATACCTGCCTTTGAAGTCAGGCTATTGGTCTTCACGATGTTTTGGTTTCCTGCAGTTGCATTCTCAGCACTTGTCATATTGAAATCAGAGCCAACATAGCGACTTGCCTGACCAAATACATGACCCCAACCAAGACCATAAATTGCACTAACCTCAAATGAGCGTGGCTCACCCTTATAACCACCGAACCAGTTGCTCAAGTTCACAGTACCAAGAAGGCTTGTGTTCAATGCGCGAACAGTTGTACCAACTGACTCCCAAGGCTTGTTTGCGAAGTATGCATTGCTCTCAACTGCGAGACCAAATACAGGTGTGAAGTAACGGCCGATGCGAAGACCAGCGTTAGGGTTCAAACCCTTCATCCATGAATGACCGGTAGTTTTGGTAGCAACGCCACCATTGATTCCAATGTAAAAATTATCGAAAGTACCACTTTCTGTAACGGTTTGAGCTGACATTGTGGTTGCCATCATAGCGGCAGCCAACATAGTAAATAACTTCTTCATACTCTCTTAGATTAATATTATTTAAATGATGTTATCTGTTTACAATGTGCAAATTAAGTCAAAAAAAACGATATGGCCAAATATTTAACTGTTAAAAAGAAAATATTATAGTTTTATTGATATATAACAAGACAAAATTCCAAATTATTAACCAAAATGAAAGTATTCAAAACAAAAAACTGCGCCAATACATTGATATTGGCGCAGTACGATAAAGTTTTTTAAATCTCAATAATCCTTACACTGTAAGGGGGGAGAGATTGAATTCTTCCAGACGACTTTCCCTTGACTGAGGAGACTTTCCTGTCAGTTACTTTTCCTATATATTCTTCTTGTGATGCACCATCAGGGATAACAATTCCCTGAACTTTGAGAGTGACTTGAGAAGGGAGAGCATTGACCAACTTTATATATGTCTTTCCACTCTTTCTGTCTTTCACTACGCTTGAAGCTACTCGATAGCGTAAGTTTTCATCTATATCGATATGCGAAGAGACATATTGGTCACCAACACTATTACCCCATATACGCTGTACTTCGTAACTCGGAGTTAGAGAAGTAATAGTATCGTTATTAAAATAGATAAGGTCGGGGTTCCAATTGTGGTGGCCCTCCTTGCAAAGCAAAGGTGCATAGCTTGACATTGCAACCACATCACCGTTACGTTCCAAAGAGCAAAGATGCATAGCTTCTGCTAATGCACTCTCGTAAGTACGTGTCCTGGAAGCCCACTCACCGAGATAAACCTTCGGCGCCTTTCTGTCATAGTCATCATAGTAGTCTTGATGATGCATGAACCATCCGGTCGATTCATAGTAATGTTCATCTACCATATCTATAATGTCGCTATGTGCTTTGGCAAATTTCCACCCTTCAATATAATCTGCCGATGGATCGTGGAACGGTCCTACTGTTCCGCAAACGATTATATTAGGGTATTTCTCTTTAATCGCTTTACAAATCATCTCGTATCGCTCCTCAAACACCGTAGAAATGATGTCCTCGTTGCCAATACCGATGTATTTCATGTTAAACGGGGCTGGGTGCCCTGCATCGGCACGCATCTTAGCCCATTTTGACGTAGCGGGGTCACCATTGGCCCAATCGATGAGATTAAGAAGCTCTTGGCAGTAAGCTGGCATGTCCTCCCTTGGTATACCACATTGCTGTCCACCCATACCATCCTTGTCCGGAGTGCTATTCTGACAGGGTACTCCAGCTGCCAATACTGGCAATGCCTCAGCACCAATATCCTCACAAAACTGGAAATACTCATAGAATCCCAAGCCCCGTGTCTGATGATAGTTCCAAATGTTCTTTGCTGGCATACGATCCTGCCATGGTCCAACAGACTCATACCAATGGTAAATATTGGATAGACCTTGACCATGAGACATACAACCGCCGGGGAAACGTACGAATTTTGGCTTCATAGCAGCTATAGCCTCAGCCAAATCTACACGTAATCCATGCCCCTTGAAAGTCTTTTCCGGGAAAAGGCTTACCATATCAATTGCTACACTGCCTTGTTTCTGGGGTACAAGTACGAGGCGCACATTACTTTTAATTGCTTTCTTATTGACTTCAAGACGGACGAAATAACGGTTCCAACCTTGTCCCATGGCCTTGATTTTGGCATCGGCTACGACTTCACCTTTATCATTTATCAGTGCCACTAATACCTGATTCTTTTCAGAATTCTCATTTCTCAAATAAACGGAAAAGTCAAAAGCATTGGTTGGTTTTGCTGTAATACCATCCCATCCTTTATTATATAAGGTGTCACGCTGGGCAAGAACTACATAATGAGGATTATTCTTACTTAATGGAATGTCAGTCTTCACCACAATTGGCTTATTGGATTGCCAAGCGGTAGTAGCATTCCATTCGCGCCTGTCATCTGCGGAATATTCGAAATCACGGTTTTGTACTAACTCAGCATAGAGGCCACCATCTGCAGCATAGCTAATATCCTCAAAAAAAGCTCCCATCAACATATTACTGATGCCTTTGGTCTTTTCAGTGTTTACCGTAAGCGTAGCATTGACATTGTTACCTATTGAGGCAAAGCGCTTTGCGTCGTCACGCATGGTCTCGCTATTCAACTCATCCTCTTGAGCCATTACACTAAAATACTTTCGAATATAATCCAAATGCACCTTTGGCACATCGAATAAGTTTCCCTTTTGATTTTTGCCTGCTACAGTTGCCGTATCACGCAACCAAGCAATCGCATCGATAGTACTGGGATCGGAAGATTCCTTGAAACTCCTGAAATCTTCGCTGCCTTGAACATAGCGATGGGTTCCGTCTTTGGCTTTAAAATAGATATCGAAAGTACCATCGTCCATCTGAAACATAATCGGCTCTGAAACGCCCTTCTCGGCCATACGAGGATAATCCTGGGGTCTCCAAGTCACTAAGTCCTCACTATAGGCAGCAGCGAAACAAGGCGAATAGTCATTGACTGCAAATACAAGGCGCCACGTACCATCATTAGCATGGACCACATATGGGTCGTACATCTTTTTCTCCGATCCCCATTGGGCATAGTCTGAATTACAAAGACGACCAACATTCTGCCAAGTCTGATTTTCAGTGAGGTAGGCTACTTGGAGCCCATCCTTTTCTCCGGGGGAATAAACAAAAATTTGACAAGTAGTGTCGTTACCGAAAATTTGACAAGCAGACTCCACTGTCTGTGCCTGAGTACATAATGCCAAAGCAATGGTTGACAGCAAAAGATAGGTTCTTTTCATAAAAAGGTAGTATTGATGTGCCCTGCAAAGATACCCATTATAAGGCTAAACACAAAGAATAAGTGCAAGAAAACACCCAATCAGAACAAAAAAACAGGCCGCATCACTGCGACCTGTTCCCAAATTAGAGAGTTATAAAAAATCAAGTTATCATGAGTATTATTATCTATAAAATTCTTTTTTTGCTGCTGAAAGAGTATTCTTCATCAATGAGCAGATGGTCATGGGACCCACGCCACCTGGTACAGGTGAAATATATGAGCACTTCGGCGCTACTTCGTCAAACTTAACGTCACCGTTTAAACGGAACCCACTCTTCTTGGTAGCATCAGGAACACGAGTTGTACCTACATCGATGACAACAGCTCCTTCCTTTACCATATCTGAGGTAACGAAGTTTGGCTTTCCTATGGCAGCAATAATGATATCGGCCTCTTGGCATTCCTGCTTAAGATTGGCAGAGTGTGAATGACATACCGTTACAGTGGCATCACCTCTTTTCTTATCAATCATAAGCTGGGACATCGGCTTTCCCACAATGTTACTACGGCCTAGAATGACACACTTCTTACCAGAAGTTTCAATATTATAATGCTGCAATAAAGTCAAGATGCCAAAAGGAGTAGCAGAAACAAAGCATGGCAGTCCTATCGCTAGTCGTCCAACGTTGATTGGATGGAAGCCATCGACATCCTTACGGTAATCAATTGCCATGATGATCTTTTGCTCATCAATATGTCGTGGCAATGGCAACTGAACAATAAAGCCATCTATATCCGTGTCCTCATTGAGCTTTTGAACGCATTGCAATAATTCTTCCTCTGTTACATCTTCTTCGAAGCGAATGAGAGTAGATTTGAATCCACATTGTTCGCAAGATATAACCTTGTTCTTGACATAGGTCTCTGACCCACCGTCATGGCCAACAAGAACAGCTGCCAAATGTGGTTGCTTTCCGCCTTCTGCCATGATCTGTTTCACCTCATCAGCAATCTGCTGTTTGATGATTACAGAGGTTGCCTTGCCATCTATTATTGTATATGCCATTGCTCTGTTTATTATCTTTATCAGGCTCCCATGCCAGGCATGCCACCCTTCATATTCTTCATGTTCGCCATCATCGATTTCATCTGGTTACCTGTAACCATCTTCATCATCTTGCGTGTTTGGTCAAACTGCTTAACAAGACGGTTAACTTCCTGGATGCTGGTGCCAGACCCCTTGGCGATTCTCATTCGACGACCCTGATTGAGTACTTCCGGGGTAGTTCTCTCTTTAGGTGTCATGCTATGAATGATGGCTTCGATATTTTTGAAAGCATTATCATCGATATCTACGTCCTTGATAGCCTTGCCTACGCCAGGTATCATAGAAGCCAAATCCTTCAGGTTGCCCATCTTTTTGATTTGCTCTATCTGACCTAAGAAATCATTGAAGTCGAATTTATTCTTCTGAATCTTCTTTTGAAGACGCTTAGCTTCCTCCTCGTCGAATTGCTCCTGAGCACGCTCCACCAAGGACACGACATCACCCATACCGAGTATTCGGTCGGCCATACGATTAGGATGAAAGACATCAATGGCTTCCATCTTCTCACCTGTACCAATGAATTTAATTGGCTTAGTGACCACCGTGCGAATAGAAAGCGCAGCACCACCACGTGTGTCACCATCTAGTTTTGTGAGCACAACACCATCGAAATTAAGTCTATCGTTAAATTCCTTGGCAGTGTTCACAGCATCCTGGCCTGTCATAGAGTCAACAACGAATAGTGTTTCGTCTGGATTGACAGTCTGTTTAAGGGATGCTATTTCATTCATCATGCTCTCATCAACAGCCAAGCGGCCAGCTGTATCGATGATAACTACATCGTTTCCCTTAGCCTTAGCTTGTTGAACGGCATGAAGAGCAATCTCGTTTACATTCTTGTTGCCCTCCTCCATATAGACGGGCACACCGATTTGCTCACCTACAACATTAAGTTGTTGGATGGCAGCGGGACGATAAACGTCACAAGCAACAAGTAAAGGGGTCTTGCGTTGTTTGGTCTTAAGCATGTTGGCGAGCTTGCCTGAGAATGTCGTCTTACCGGAACCTTGCAAGCCCGACATCAAGATGATGGCAGGTTTACCTGTAAGATGTAACTCAACGGCTTCACCACCCATGAGCTTTGCCAGCTCGTCATGCACGATCTTCACCATCAACTGACCTGGCTTCACAGCGGTGAGTACATTCATACCCAACGCCTTTTGCTTCACAGTATCAGTGAATGTCTTAGCTACCTTAAAGTTAACATCCGCATCAAGCAATGCTCGGCGCACGTCCTTAAGTGTCTCGGCGACATTTATTTCGGTGATCTTACCCTCACCCTTCAATATTTTGAAGGAATGGTCAAGACGATCGGTTAAGTTCTCAAACATACTATCTTAAAAGCCCTATATTCTTTTTTAAAACAATCCCATCACACATTAGCGTAAGGAGAGGTTTCTTGAATTAAGCCACAAAGTTAATGTTTAATCGGATAAAATAAGAGAAATCAGCTGACAAATTATTAAAAATAAAGAAAATATAACTCTAATAAGCGCGAAAAAGTGGCGAAACTGCTAATTTTCTATTAGCTTTTACCATGACTCATTATAATTTTAACGACCATAAACCGTCAAAAAAATCATTTGAAAAAACATTGTTACAAGACAAAATTCAAAATCTTTTTCAATTATTATAAAATTATTGATTACTTTTGTTAAATAAAACATCAAGTCAACTATTAAATAATATCAGTGTAGCGATGCACTTGCCTAATTATATCAAGAATTGGATCTTACTCGTATTTCTCTGCCTATTTACAATTCCTTCACATGCAGAAGAGTTTAGTTTTCAAAGCCTAACGACACGCAATGGCTTGTCGTCGGACCAGGTTAACTATATTTATAAAGACTCAAGAGGATTCCTATGGATAGGAACTGTCTTAGGTCTTAGCCGGTACGATGGCTTCCGTTTTAGGTCATATTTCACTCAATTGGGAAACGAGCAATCGCTTCCAGGCTGTATTATCAGTGAGATTTTAGAAGATGCCATGGGGCGACTATGGCTAAAATCAAATTATAGTTACAGCATCTTCGACCCCAAGACGGAAATCTGTATGCGAGACCCGAAGGGTTGGTTAAAGCAACATGGTATAAAAGGAGACCCAGGATACGTCTATGCGGATGTTCACCGCAACCTGTGGATCAGTGTGAATAATGTTGGCTGTTACTACTATAATTTCGCTACTGACAAAGTTTCCTTCATGCCTCAAGGCAAAGGACACGGAAAAATACCTACTGGTATAATCAACGATATACAGGAAATAAATGACGGCATTGTCATCGCATACAATGATGGCACTCTGGCTAAGTTCAACCCTCATACACATCAGGTCATTTGGGTAAATCGTTATCTGCCACAAAACGTGACACAACCTTATCGCTCGTACCAAGTGTTTGTTGACCGCCTTCACAACTATTGGGTTTACACTGGGGAGATGGCTTATTATTTCAATGCCATCAAAAAGACTTGGAAAACCATAGATCTGATGGTAAAAGCTGTTATTCAGGATAGAGATAACCGTATATGGATAGCTACTGACCACGAAGGTGTGCTGCTGCAAGACGAGCAAGGAAATACCATCAAACATTTCAAGAACGATCGTGCAAATCCGCGATCGCTGCCCGATAATACCATACAATGCCTTTATCCCGATGAATGGGGTACAATGTGGATAGGAACATACAAGAACGGTTTGGCCTATTACTATAAGGGACAAACAGCTTTCAAGTCAGTTGACATAGGCGACGTATGTACAATTGCTGAGGATCTGCAGAAGAATTTATGGTGTGGCACAAACGACAACGGCATCATCTGTTACTCACCTTCACGCGGAACAACAGCCCACTATAGTCATGCTGGTGGCCAACTAGGTTCCGACATCGTCGTAAGTAGCCTGACTGCTCGCGACGGTTCAATGTGGCTAGGAACCTATCGAGGCGGACTTACCCATTATAAGAATGGCAATTTTGAGACCTTCAGACAGTCAAAGGGCGGATTATGTAGTGATAATATCTGGTCACTAGCTGAGGATTCATATGGAAACATCTACATAGGCACTTTGGGCCGTGGACTTCAAGTGTACAATCCGACAAAACGTACGTTTCGCACTTATGACACAAGAAATAGCGGATTGCAGTCTGACGACATTTTCTCCTTATCTTTCAATCCTAACGAAGATCTGTTAATCGGGCATTCTAACAACTTCTCAAAGCTTAATATTCATACCAACCGAATCAGTAATTACAATGCCACGCACAGTGGAAAGCCGTTCTCTTCAACAGTGGTCAACCAAATAATGTGTGATTCGCGTGGCATCATCTGGCTAGCAACTGCTTCCGGCCTTAATGCCTACGACCCCAAAACTGACCAACTGAGCGTCGTCGAGGTGTCTGAAGCAGCCACCAATGCCGAGGTAGAAGCAATTTCCGAAGATCGTCATGGATACATTTGGGTTAGTGCTTCAAACATTGTCAGTAGAGTAAGTGTGCGCAACGAGAACAATGAATGGCATTTCTATGTCAACAGTTTTAGCGAGTCGGATGGCCTTCAGAGTCGCATTTATAACAAACGTTCGATGGTACTATCATCGGATGGCAACATCATCGTCGGTGGCATGGAAGGCATCAGTTTCATCGCTCCCCAACAGATCACCATGCACAAGAACCCCGCCCATGTGCTTTTCAGTGGTCTAACGCTCTTTGATCATCAGCTGGCAGTAGGCGAAAAGTTCAACCACAATGTCATCATGGAAGAAGATCTCAATATCAGCAGGCATATTGAGTTGAACTATAACTATAATGCATTTACAATACAGCTAGCGTCTGCAAACCTCAGCATTCCCGAAACAAGCCGGTTCATCTATCGACTGAAAGGGTTTAGCAACCGTTGGCTTATGACTTCAGAAGGTCAAGCGAGCGTTACTTTTACCAACTTGGAGCCGGGTAAATATACTCTCGAAGTGCGGACTGTAGACTATAATGGCGTTCCATTATCCCCTGTGAGTTCTCTTACTATCAGTATTAAGCCGCCATTTTATCGCTCGACGTTGGCGTATATCATATATACAATATTATTAATAGCGTTGGTTTTTTATCTATACAAAGCTTTACAGCGTCGTCGCAAGGCTGCCCAAGCGCGCATTGAACTTGAGAAGGAAAAAGAAATAGATGCGTCTAAGCAGATTTTCTTTATCAACATCAACCATGAACTACGCACCCCACTCACGCTAATACTATCTCCGTTGGCATCTATCATTCGCGAAGAGAGTAACGATGAGATTCGTAAGAAGTTGCAGCTTATTCATCGCAATGCCTTAAAACTCCTTGAAATGGTAAACCAGATGCTTGACCTTAGGCGACTCATGGTTAAAGGAGAACAATTGAAAACTACCCATGGGGAAGTAGTACAGTTTATCCATAGTATTTGTGACCAGTTCCTGGAACTCTCCGACAAACACATCACGCTTACTTTTTACTCATCCATGGAAAAGCTGATGATGGATTTCGATCGAGATAAATTAACCAAGATTATCAGTAATCTCTTGTCCAACGCATTCAAATTTACCCCAGACCATGGTCGCGTTGATGTCTCTCTGAGCTTGGAGAACAATGATACAACAGAGTCCAAGGACCTTGTCATCAAGGTGATGGATAATGGTATTGGCATCAAAGACGAAGACAAGACACGCATATTCGAGCGTTTCTATCAGGCTGAGAACAATCATCCTAGCGGTGGAAGCGGCATAGGATTAAATATTGTCCAAGAATATGTTACACTTCACGGTGGTAAAGTGCATGTTGAAGACAATCCCGGAGGGGGCGCAGTGTTTATTCTGACATTACCGGCAACACATTCACAAGTTGAGGGCAACGAGTTTGTGGAGTCAGAGGAATCTGTTGTCACGGACATTCAAGGACCATTATCTGAAGCAAAAGATATAGAAACCAAGGATCAAAGACCCAAACCCGTAGTGCTTCTTGTCGATGACAGTAATGACTTCTTGGAGTTTATGCAATCAGAAATGGAAGCCAATTTCACCATTCTCATTGCTCATGATGGTGTAGAGGCCTTGCAATGTGTTGACCAGGAGCACCCCGACATTATTCTTACAGACGTGATGATGCCTGAAATGGATGGCAATGAACTATGCAATCGATTGAAAAGTGACGTCAAGACAGCTTCCATTCCTGTCATCATGCTTACAGCAAGACTTGCCGAGGAAAACGAAATCGAGAGCCTAAAATGCGGTGCGGACGAATATATCACCAAGCCATTCAACCTGGATATATTATATATGTATATCAACAAGCTATTGAAACGGCACAATATAGGTAGCAACGGAAAAATAAAACCACAAATCAGCAGGCCGGTTATCACTTCGTTAGATGAGAAATTAGTGCAAAATGCCACAGCATACATAGAGAATCAACTCGACAACACCGAACTCAGCGTCGAAATGTTAAGCGAGTCTCTTGGGATGTCACGTGTTAACTTATATCGCAAGCTATTATCAGCAACTGGTAAAACTCCGTCCGAGTTTATACGTCTTATCCGTCTTCGCCACGCCGAACAGTTGCTAATGAAAAGTCAACTCAGTATTTCTGAAATTGCGTATAGCGTCGGATTTTCAAGTTCTCGCTATTTCAGCAAATGTTATAAGGAGCTCTACGGGTATCTCCCCTCTCAGTATTCCCAATTCCACTAATAGATCTTGAACCTATAAATAGTTTTAATCTTTTAAGATATAAGATTGAAAATATAAAATTGTTGGGGTGATAGCGTGACCTCTCATGTTATCATTTCTAGTTACATATCATATAGGTTGTAGTACCCTATAATTCCGAACACACAAATCATTGGAATTATTATTTCAAACTATTTTATCAAAACATCTTGCTTTGTTGAAGTTTATTTCTGTCATACCATACAGATGCGGTTATAATTCAAATTGAATCACGCGATGAATCAAATTGAATCACGCAGTAAATCAAATTGAATCACACGGTAAATCAAATTGAATCACACGGTCATTCGAATTGATTTACGAATCCACTCAAGATTTTATTAAAAGCTATTTGCAACATTCGTAGTACTTTTTTGTAACTAAATTAGACATATATGTAACCTGAATGACTATAACTGTGAACATCCTTTCACAGAACTTTCACGATTTTAGCATAAATTTGCAGAGTCAAAACAAACATTGACTTTTAGCTACTGACACCTGAATCATTTCTGTAATTAGAATCAACCAAAAACTATTTAAACATAAACCAATAACTAATAATGAAGCAGCTATGATTAAAAAGTTTCTTCAACCTTGCAGGCAGACTATGCTATTCAAGGTCGTATTGATCGCTTCGCTGTTGTTTCCTGCGACAAGTTTACTAAGTGCAGGACAACTATCAGCTAAGCTAGTAAAAGGCAATGTGGTTTCCGCGACAGGCAATGAGCCTCTCATAGGAGCCACTGTAACTGTAGAGGGTACGATGGTCATGACCGTAACCGACTATGATGGCAACTTTTCAATAGATGCCAATGAAGGTCAGTCTATCACTGTAAGTTATGTAGGATTTCATTCCAAAACAGTCACTGTAAAGGGAAACAATCTGCAAATTACGCTTGATGAAGATGTAAACTCCCTTGATGAGGTTGTTGCCATTGGATATGGTGTTGTTAAAAAGAAGCTTGTCACCGGAGCAAACCTACAGATTAAGGGTGATGACATAGCTAAGATGAACACTTCCAATCCTCTTCAAGCTATGCAAGGACAGACTCCAGGTATGACCATCATCTCTACTTCTGGACAACCAGGAGCAGACTTGAAGGTCAATATCCGTGGTATGGGTACCATGGGAACAAGTTCTCCTTTATACATTATTGACGGCATCAGAGGCGATATTAGCACATTAAACTCTGCTGATATCGAAAGTATAGACGTACTCAAAGATGCAGCTTCAACGGCAATCTATGGTTCTGCAGGTGCAAACGGTGTAGTTCTCGTAACCACCAAGAGTGGAAGGAACGGGAAAGCGCAGGTTACTTTTGATGGATACCGTGGCTGGCAAAATGTAGAGCGTAAGTCCAAAATGCTGAATGCTGAGGAGTATCAGGTCATTATGGACGAGGCAGCTATCAATAGCGGCAGTGCCGTGAATGATTGGACCAGCTATGGTAAACTCTACGATCAACAGGGCAAAGTGGTCAATACCGACTGGATTAATCAGATGTTCAAGAACAACGCCATGACTGAGAGCTACAACGTTGGTGTAAATGGTGGCAACAAAGATGGTAACTATTCTCTTTCTTTGGGCTATTTCAACCAAGAAGGTATTGTAGGCGGCAAGGATGTCAGCAATTACGAGCGTTACAACGGTCGACTCAATTCTAACTGGACACTATACAATGGTATACTCCATGTTGGCGAGCAGATTGCCTTCTCCTACAAGAAAAACAAAGGTATCAGTGTTGGCAATGCTTATAACAACACCCTAAGAGGAGCCTTCAACACGTCTCCATTAGCCCCTGTATATGATGCTGATGGCAATTACAATTCTACAAAGAGTGGCGACTGGTATGCTTATGACGGCAATCCTTATGGTGTTATGATGGTCACTTCTAACAATCAGACCAACAATGCCAATCTATCAGCTAATCTTTATGCAGAGTTGGAACCAATTCATGCTCTTAAGCTAAAGACTGTATTAGGTTATACTTATTCTAGTTCAGATTATCGTTCATTCTCCCCGATTTATCATTTCAGTGACTATTCACAGCGCACTTCTAATGTGGTGAACCAGAACAAAAACGATGGATATTCTCTGACTTGGACCAATACGATCTCTTATGATTGGAAGATGGGGCAGAATGCACTCTCTGCCATGGCTGGTATGGAAGCCTATAAGTATTCCGGATCTTATGTAGGTGCAGGAAACGGTCTGCTCAGACCAGGATTTGACAGCTGGTACTATGCCTATGTAGATAACGGCACAGCACAAACCAAGGAAACAGGACTCACTGGAAACGGTTCTCCTAACGAGCCCTCTCGCATGATTTCTTACTTTGGCCGATTGTCATGGAACTACAAAGAGACCTATATGGTAACAGCAAACTTCCGTTATGATGGTAATGACAACTTTGCTCCAGGTCATAAGTGGGGATTCTTCCCATCAGTAAGTGCTGGTTGGATCATGAGCAACGAATCATGGATGCAACCCATCAAAGATTTCATGGATTTCTTTAAGCTACGTGTAAGCTGGGGTCAGAACGGTAATGCGGACATCACCAAATACGGTTATACAGCTCCAATTAAGTTTACCAATAGTTATTACAACTTCGGAACAACCCTCGGCGCTGATGGTAATGTGTATGGTGCATACAGTGACGCATTGGCAAATCCGGACCTCACATGGGAGACCTCTGAACAGTTTGACGCCGGTTTCGACGCAAGATTCTTCGATGGCCGCCTCAACGTGAACATGGATTACTATATCAAGACAACGAAGGACTGGCTTGTACAAGCACCTCTACCTAAGACATCTGGTGTGAGCTATCAGCTCATCAACGGTGGTGACGTACGCAATAGTGGTCTCGAACTAGGTTTCAACTGGAATGATAAGATCGGAAAGGATTTCGGTTATAATGCAGGATTCAATTTTGCCTATAACAAGAATGAGGTAACTCGTATTGCAAATAGTGACGGTATCATCCATGGTACTGATGGTGCTGGTCAGCTTTATGACAACTCTACAGAATTCTACCGTTCATCCGTTGGACAACCTATTGGTTATTTCTGGGGTTACAAGACAGCTGGAATCTTCCAAAACAAACAGGAAATTGATGATTGGAAAGCTGCTGAAAACGGTATTTTGCAAGCCAACGTACAACCAGGTGATGTAAAATACATCGATGTTGACCATGACAACGTTATTGATGACAATGACAAAGTTAACCTTGGAAATGGTATGCCAGATTGGACTTTAGGCTTCAGCTTAGGCTGTGACTATAAGAACTTCGATTTCTCTATGACTGCCAATGCCAGCCTAGGCAATCAAATCGTGCAAAGCTATCGCAACCAATCAAATGCAAAAGCCAACTACACGACAGAGATTCTTGGGCGTTGGACTGGTGAGGGAACAAGCAACCACATGCCACGAATTACTCAAAGCAACATCAACTGGCTATTTTCAGATCTATATATTCATGATGGCGACTTCCTTCGCATAAGCAACATTACTTTGGGCTACGATTTCTCCAAACTCCTAGCTTGTCAGTATGTAACTGAGGCACGTCTCTATCTACAAGTACAAAATGCCTTCACATTCACTAAATACAACGGTATGGACCCAGAAATTGGCTATGGTGTAAACTCTTGGGCAAGTGGTATCGACTTAGGCTACTATCCTAGACCACGTACAGTCCTGATTGGTGTCAATTTGAAGTTTTAACAATATTAGGGAAAGAATTGCATTATGAAAACAAATAAGATATTCATTGTCGCATTGGGTTTGGCAGTATCAGCTGGCCTAGTCTCTTGTAGCGACAACATGTTGAATACGGCCTCAAAGACACAAACCACTACGGCCAACTACTATCGCAATGCCACTGATGCTTATTATGCGCTCAATGGTGTGTATGATGGTTGGCAGGGAACCGTTTCTAAAGGCCCAACATTTAGCTTTTATACGGCTTCTGAAATGATGGCCGATGAGTGCCTAGGTGGCACAGGTTACACGGATGCACGAAATTCACAGGTCGTCGACCGCTTCTCAACAAAGCAAGACGTGTCTCAAAACGACCTATATGAATCCTTGTGGACTTATTACTACAATGCTATTTACAGAGCTAACGAACTGATTATTAGGACTGATCAAATTGACTGGGAAGGCAACACTGCACTTCAAGGACAATACATCGGTGAGGCTCGAGCAATCCGTGGCATTCTATACTTTGACTTGACAAGGATGTTCGGAAATGTACCCCTGATCACAACTCCTACTAAGGATTTAGTTCCTGCAACACCTGCAGATTCTATTTATGCTCAGATTATTGCTGACTTAACCTATGCAGCAGAGAACATACCTGCCAAGGCATATCCCAAATCATCTGCAGCTCAGAACGATGGACGCATCACTCCATATGCAGCTAAGGCCATGTTAGCACGTGTATATCTCTTCTATACGGGTTATTATGGCAAAGAACCCGTCGGATTGACAAAAGCTCAGGCCCTTCAATACTGTGAGGATGTGATCAATAGTGGAGAATATCAGCTAGTGAAGAGCTTCAAGAACTTATGGCCAGCAGCTTCTACCGCCTGGACTGAGGATGCAAACGGCACTTGGACGAAGGAGTCCACATATGCTGGAGCAGGTAATTCAGAGACAATCTTGTCCATGAAGTTTAACTACGATAGTGACTGGAATGGAAACAACAATGGTAACCGTTCTATAGTCTTCATCGGTGTGAGAGGTGGCATTTTTAAGGCTCCTTATGGTCAAGGATGGGGCGCTTGCACAGTCAACACAAAACTCGTACAGGCTTATCCTTCTGGAGACAAACGTCGTGAAGCATCTATAATTGATATTGCCAATGAGGGAATAGAGACTATGAAAGCCTATCAGGATCAGGGTATCAAAGACCAAAGAGAGTACACAGGCTATTTCATAAAGAAATATTCACCACAGAGCAAATATGTAAAACAGAGTGATGGATCATGGAAACTTACCCATGACATTGACGGACTGAATGCAAATGGAGACTTCCAGACTAATCAATATCAGGATTATGTATTGATGAGGTATGCTGACGTGTTGCTAATGGCAGCCGAACTAGGCAGTTCCAATGCTCAAAAATACTTCAATGAAGTTCATCAAAGAGCTTATCAGGAGAGCGACGGCACTCTTAGTAGTGATTATGTTGAGATGTCAGCTACACCTGAAAACATTCAGAAGGAACGTCGTTTGGAATTCGCTTTTGAAGGAATACGCTACTGGGATCTGCTTAGACAAGGTGTGACGACAGCAGCAAATACTATCGCAGAGAGTTCAACTCAGGTGTTAAGCGGAGGAAACAAGGAAACTTATGAGGTTAGTGCACAAGATATCATCAGCAAGAAAGGCCTCTGCCAGATACCTTTGACTGAAATACAGCTCTCCAACTACAAGTTGCAGCAGAATCCAGGTTGGTAAAATGCAAGTAAACAAAGAAATTTACGATAAAAGTAAACCATTATGAAAAAGAACACATTATTATATTCTTTTATAGCTATGCTTATGTTGCTTGTCGCCAATGGGTGTACGCCTGACGAGTATAGTCTTGGAGAGAAGGATTATTCTCAAGAGCAACTGGCAGAAGGTTCGGCTTATACTATTGAGCATGACGCAAGCAATCCAAACATCGTCTATGTGAAGAGTTTGGTTCCCTCAAGCTATCAAGTGCTTTGGGAAAGTCCACAGGGTCGCACTCAGGGATCCGACTTAACGCTCAAAATTCCTTTTGCGGGAAATTATAAAGTACGCATGGGCGTCCAGACACGTGGTGGAATTGTCTACGGTCCTGAAACCACCTTCACTATTGATAACTTCTATGCAGGATTTATTGATGATCCATTGTGGAACACTTTGACTGGCGGCGTAGGAAATTCAAAGAAATGGTATCTCGATGTGGACGAGACATCAACATGTCGTTACTTTGCTGGTCCAATGTACTTCTATGGTACTGCAGACAATTGGAACTCCGTAATGTTAGGTGAGAAAATCGGTGGAGACTCCTGGAACTGGTCTGCCGACTGGGCCGGAAATGGTTCGTGGCTGTTTGGTAGCACAGGCGCTATGGATTATGGATACATGGAATTTGGCTTGAGTGGCAATGCAACGGTAAAAGTTGTCGACAATGCTGTAGGTAAGACTTACAATGGAACATTTCAGTTAAACACCGAAAAGCATACGATTTCTATGACTGATGCTCCTGTGCTTCACGACCCTTCACATGACGCCATTGTTACAAAATGGGGAGAAGCACGCATCTTATCCATGGATAATGACCACCTGCAGTTGGCTGTACTCAGAGATAATTCTTCGGAAGGACCTTGCCTACTATCATTCAACTTTATCTCAGAAGATTACAAGAAGAACTGGACGCCAAAAAAATAAAAACTAATTTTTGACGTTATACAACTATAAACATTTATTCGAAAAGCCCACTAGTTCTTCTTTTTAAAATACATGTTTGGCTTGTTCGAATAACTTATAACAAGGGGCATGCTCGAGTTGGTGAGTATGCCCCCTATTAAATTAATGATGAAAAAATAGGTATGTTTCAAAGATTTTTATCAGCGATAATACTGTTGGCTTGCCTGTCAACAGCCCGAGGCAACAATATCGAACGACAAGGTAACTTTGTTACCCTGCATATAGATCAGCCAGTAGTCAATGGACCGAAGCAAGTAAGGCTACAGGTGGTTAATGACCAAACAATCCGTGTCGAGGTTACGTGTGAAGATGCTTTTCCCGTGAAGCAAAGTTTGATGATTGTTGACCAAACCAACACCCCACAATTTACCACCGAAGAACAGAGCGAAAATTTAGTTATAAGTACTAGTCGCGTGAAAGCTGTGGTGAGCAAGATTACCGGAAGAGTGCAGTTCTATGATACCACAGGTCGCTTGTTGCTCTCGGAAGCAAAGGAGCTTGGCAAGACATTCAAGCCTTTTACAGTACCTGAACGTGAAATTGGCGTGGGTACTATCACACCTGAGCAAAGCAAGGGATACACTTGGCGTACACTGTTTGACAGTCCCAAAGACGAGGCTTTCTACGGATTGGGGCAGCATCAGGCCAATGAACTAAACATGAAAGGGAAAAACGAAGATCTCTTTCAGTATAATACGAAAATAAGTGTACCCTTTGTAGTGAGTAATAAAGGCTATGGACTTCTTTGGGATACCTACTCTTATTGTCGGTGGGGAAATCCAAACGACTATCAGCAACTCTATCATGCCTTCAAACTTTATGATAAAGATGGGAATCCAGGTGCATTAACTGGAACTTATAAGCAGCAAGATGGTAAAACAATAGTTCGTTCAGAGGACTCGCTTTATTATGAGAATTCAGAAGTAATCACTAACCTCCCCACACGTGATGGTTTCAAATTAAGCGGTTCGCAAGTGGTCTATGAAGGCGAGATTGAGGCTCCAACATCTGATGACTACCGATTTATCCTCTACTATGCTGGCTATATCAAGCTATTCATCGATGGCCAAGAGGTTGTGGGAGAACGCTGGCGTGCAGCTTGGAATCCCAGCTCTTACAAATTTACCTATCCTTTGACACAGGGTCGTCGTGTACCTATTCGCATAGAATGGCGACCCGATGGTGATGTTTCTTATGTTAGTCTGCGTGCGGCAATGCCACAGACAGACAGCGACCAAAACCGTCTCAGCTTTTGGAGTGAGATGAGTCGCGATATGGACTATTACTTCATTGCAGGTGACAACATGGATGACGTCATTCATGGATACCGCACTTTGACTGGCAAAGCACAAGTCATGCCTCGCTGGTCTATGGGATTCTGGCAAAGTCGTGAGCGATATAAGAGTTCCGATGATCTACTTTCTACGCTTGGCGAGTTACGTAAGCGTCACATTCCGGTAGACAACATCGTGCAAGACTGGAACTATTGGCCCATAGAGTCATGGGGATCGCATGAGTTTGAGGCCTCTCGCTACCCTAACCCACAAGCTTTGATGGACAGCATTCACCAGATGCATGGACGCTTTATGATCTCAGTGTGGCCCAAGTTCTATTGTACTACACAACACTACAAGGAACTCGACAACAATGGATGGATTTATCAGCAAGCCGTAAAAGACTCCATTTACGATTGGTTAAACTACATGGGCTCTTTCTATGATGCATATTCGCAAGATGCTCGCAGACTGTTCTGGAAACAGATGGACAATAGTCTCTACTCGAAATATAAGTTTGGCATTGATGCTTGGTGGATGGACGCGAGTGAGCCAAATATTCGTGACTGTACGCCGATGTGGTATAGGAAAGCTTTGAGTGGACCTACTGCCTTAGGATCAAGCACAGAATATTTCAATGCCTATGCCTTAGTCAATGCAGATGCCATTTATAATGGTCAGCGTCAGGTCAACCCAAATCAGCGTGTTTTTCTGTTGACTCGAAGTGGATTTGCTGGATTGCAACGTTATAGCACGGCATCATGGAGTGGAGACATTGGCACTCGATGGGAAGATATGCGCGCTCAGATGACCGCTGGAATGAACTATTCGCTTAGTGGTATTCCATTCTGGGGCATGGATATTGGTGGATTTACCGTTGAAAACAGATACTCTAAGGCACAGCAACACTTTGATGCAACTGGAGAAGAGAACGCCGACCTAAAGGAATGGCGAGAGCTACAGACTAGATGGCACCAGTTTGGCTGCTTCGTACCACTCTTCCGCACGCATGGACAATGGCCGTTGCGTGAAGTATGGAACATTGCACCGGAGTCGCATCCTGCCTATCAGAGCATCGTCTATTATGACAAACTCCGTTATCGGCTCATGCCTTACCTCTATAGTATGGCTGGCTGGACACATTTCAAGGACTACACACTCATGCGTGCTCTGGTGATGGACTTCCCAGAAGATACTAAGGTCAACGATATCAAAGATCAGTGGATGTTTGGTCCATCATTGATGGCTTGCCCAATAGGCTATTATGGTGCACGCGAAAGACAGGTTTACCTGCCAAAGAGTTGCGGTTGGTACGACTTTTACACAGGTCAGCACATGGCTGGTGGACAGACAATCACAGTCAATGCGCCCTATGAACGCATTCCAGTGTTTGTCCCCGAAGGTGCGATCATTCCTATTGGACCCGACATGGAATGGAGCGACGAGAAACCAGCTGAGTTGATAGATCTCTACATCTATGCAGGAAAAGATGGTCAATTTGAACTCTACGAAGATGAAAACACCAACTATAATTATGAGAAAGGAGCATTCTCGACTATTCGAATCACCTATAATAATGCATCGAAGAATGTAACTTTTGATAATAGAAAAGGAAGTTTTCCTGGAATGTTACAGAATCGTCGTTTCAACATTCACTTCATTTCGCAAAACGATCCTAAACCTCTCGACCTACAATACAACAAAGGAAAAATCGTTAAGTATAACGGAAAAGTAATGAAAGTGAGACTATGAGGAAGATAATGTTAGGTCTAATATGCCTCGTCGCAAGCCTCGTCGCAAACGCCAGAGAACGAGATTGCTTTGACAAAGGGTGGCTATTTACACTAGGAGACAATGTAAATATGTCATCTGTAGGCTATGATGACCATACTTGGAGAACGCTCAACCTACCTCATGACTGGTCAATAGAGGGCGACTTCTATGCCGGAGCTCCATCAGGAGCAGGTGGCGGTGCGCTCCCTGGTGGCATCGGTTGGTACCGTAAGCATTTTACTGTCAACCCAAAAGATAAGACCTCTCGTTATTTCATTGACTTTGATGGCGTTTATATGAACTCCACCGTCTACTTGAACGGGCACAAATTAGGTACAAGACCATACGGATTTATAAGTTTTCGCTATGAGCTCACACCCTATCTAAAACCCAACGGAGACAATGTAATAGCCGTCAAGGTAGACAATAGCCAACAGCCAAATTGTCGATGGTACAGCGGTAGTGGCATCTATAGACATGTATGGATTATCAAGACAAACCCAGTGCACATTGCTCATTGGGGCACCCAAGTGGTATCAACTGTTGATTTGGACAAGGGAACTGGTACTATCGATGTCGCTGTGACAATGGCTAACGCTTCGGGAAAGCTTCAACACGTGAAATTACGTACAACGGTTTTAGATACGTACGGCCATGCGGTTGCTACAAAAACTACTGCATCACAATTGGACGATAGTGCCACGGTTAGTCAAAAGTTATCTGTTGCCCATCCAAAACTTTGGCAACTTGACAATACCTGCATGTATAAGGTTAAGGCAGAGGTGCTTAGTGGAAGTCGAGTCTTAGACGATTATACCACAGATACTGGCTTTCGTTCATTCCACTTCGATGCAGCAACCGGCTTCTCACTCAATGGAAAGCCAACGAAAATTAACGGCGTTTGCCTCCATCACGACCTAGGCTGCCTGGGTGCAGCCATCAATGAGGACGCACTTTGGCGACAACTTCGTATGATGAAGGATATGGGAGCTAATGCCATTAGGTGTTCACACAATCCTCCCGCACCAGAACTGCTGAACATATGTGACACCATGGGGCTACTTGTAATGGATGAGGCATTCGACGTTTGGCACAAGCAAAAGACCCGATACGACTATGCACTCAACTTTGACGAATGGTATGAGCGTGACTTAACCGATATGTTGCTGCGCGATCGCAACCACCCGAGTATTTTCTTGTGGAGTATTGGAAATGAAGTGTTGGAACAATGGACACATCAGGCGGACTCAACACTAACATTAGAACAAGCAAACACCATACTCAATCTACCGCGAGATGCCTCCATGTTAGCAAAAGACGGAGTCATCAGCTTCAACCAGCAACTCACTACACGACTAGCAGACATCGTTAAAAGATTGGATAGGTCCCGCCTAATCACAGCTGGGTGCAACGAACCATCGCCCAACAATCATCTCTTCCGTAGCGGCTCGATTGATGTCATTGGATTCAACTACCACAATCCATGGGTCAAGGATGTTCCTAAAAACTTCCCTGGTAAACCATTCCTCATGACAGAGACTGTTTCTGCTTTAGCGACCCGCGGCTATTATAAGATGCCAAGTGACTCCATCTTTGTTGGTCCTAGGGAGTGGTGGATTCCCTATACCGATCCTTCTTTCAGCTGTTCTTCTTATGATAACATGCACGTGGGTTGGGGAAATACCCATGAAGAAACTTTGGACATGGTTAAACATACGCCTCATTGTGCCGGTCAGTTCATTTGGACAGGCTGGGATTACATCGGCGAACCTACCCCATTCACCTTCCCTGCGCGCAGCAGCTACTTCGGTATTGTGGACTTAGCCGGTTTCCCAAAAGACGTTTATTATCTCTATCAAAGTGAGTGGACAGACCGCCCGGTACTTCATCTCTTCCCACATTGGTCATGGATTGAGGGTCAGACTGTAGATATGTGGTGCTATTACAACAAAGCAGACGAAGTCGAACTTTTCATTAACGGTAGATCTCAGGGGATAAGGAAAAAGCAAAACGATCACGAATACCATGTAATGTGGCGTGTGACCTTTGAGCCTGGCGAGGTTAAGGCGGTTGCGAGACGCAATGGCAGCGTTGTAAGTGAGCAAGTAATCAAGACCGCAGGAGTACCGACGCAGATTCGATTGGTTCCAGACAAAACGCAGATTAATGCCGATGGAAGTAGCCTAGCGTTTGTGACGGTGGAAGTAACAGATGACAATGGAAATGTATGTCCATGGGCAGATAACGATATTCAATTCTCAGTCACAGGCGGAGCACAGATAGCCGGTGTTGATAATGGAAGTCAGTCGTCAATGGAGAGTTTCAAAGCCAACCATCGAAAGGCTTTCAACGGGAAATGCATAGTAATGATTCAGTCGGCGAATATACCTGGAGATGTCACAATGACTGCCAAGTCTGTAGGTTTGAAAAATGCTGAAACCACCATTCATCAAAAATGAACGGTTAGAAACAAATAACAAGTGAGCATGAAAAGGAATATGAAGGTGTCCATCAAGAGCGGTTTTGAAAACTTGCTCCTGATAGCAATTATCGTGGCTGGTAGTCTATGTATGGGTGCGTGCGATAAGAGTGACAAAACTCAGATTTCTGAGGCGGCTCAACCATTTGCTGATACTTACTTCAATTGGCAGTTCCCTAAAGCTGTCAGTTATTGTACACCTGAGTCTCGGCAATGGCTCAGTTATTTGTCCTCTCAAGTCAACCAACAGGATGTGGACACACTTCGCGCCATGACAGAAGGAGCTCGTTGCGAGATAGATGGCATCGATATAGCCGACGATGACACCACAGCAACAATAACTTTACAGGTTCATCATTACCTCAGTATGGACACCTTGGGTCAGACGGGTAACGTTATCGAGAAATCCAAGTTTCTGATTCCAATGGTGCGCAGGAATAGTGAATGGAAGGTTAGCCTTTCTTCGCCGTTGCGAGCAGAAAAAGAATGAGACGAAAATGGCATTTCGTCATCTATCAAGAAAAAATAATGGAAATGCCAAAGTTAGCGGATTAGCTCTAGCTTTTACCCAAGCGTAGCAGATACCCAAGCTTATAGAGATTGAAAATCCATAAAGAGGGGGAAGTGGACAGAAGGTTCTGCTTCCACCTCTTTTTGTTTATATCGTAAATTCCAAGTATTACTCGACGGCAGAAAGAATTACAACTAAGTGCTATATCCAGAAGTTTTGAATAGCCTTGAAGGTCCTTTCTATACTCCCAAAGCGTCTGCAAACCTTCCTCTGTCTTGGCAACAAAATGTGTATTAGTTTCGTAATCAAAGAAACCAATTGGTGCATCAATATGTGTGATCATTATGTCGGCTTGTTGTAGATGCTTACCAAGCAGCACATCTTCATAACCATATTTTACGAAACGATTATCTAGCGGATACTTCAACATGAGTTCTCGCCGAATCATCAGATTGCAAATATTAAAGCTTTGATATGGAGTCTGTTGACGATCAGCGACTTGATGATGTGGCGCTGCATGTCGTTCGTACAACCAGCGTAAGTTGTCTTTGGGTCCAGGCATCATCTTATAGCCTCCATAACAAACCTCAACAGGTTGTGAATTGACGAATTTCTTTAAATACTCATCATCTATTACCTTTCCATCTCCATCAATAAAAAGCAACCATTCACCCCTAGCTTGTGTGACTAAAAAGTTTCGAATAGCTGCGCGTCCGATGTTTTCACCATACAAAACATAGCGGCTGTTTGGTTCGTTATTGATAGACTGATTAGCTGCAATGACCTTTTGGTCTGTAGATCCATCATCAGCCACAACAACTTCCCATGTCAAGTCATCTATTGTAAATGCCTGAAGAGTCAATGAGTGCACCAATTCGATACACACGTCATTGTGGGTTGGGATGAGGATGGATAGCAGCATTTGTTTGTTTATGAAAATATTAAATGAGAAAAAGATGAAAACATTAAGTTCTAAAGCTCGGAATGCACAGGCAGTGATGAAAAAAGGGAGGAACAAAAGATGGAAATGAATAATGTTTCAGTATATTAACGAGCAATCAAACATTCTCAGCGTCTCCTGTTTATCACTCATATCATATTTTCATTCTTTCATATTTTCATCTATTCATATTAGAATTGAGCTTTGCTCGGAGATATTTCCCCGTGATACTCTCCTTGCATTGAGTAATCGTTTCAGGTGTACCTGTACAAACAATATTACCACCACGGTCACCACCATCAGGGCCAAGGTCAATCACCCAATCCGCACACTTGATGACATCAAGGTTATGTTCGATGACGATAATGGTGTGTCCACGTTCAATCAAGGCCTCAAAGGCATGCAAGAGACGAGTGATATCATGAAAATGAAGTCCAGTCGTCGGTTCGTCGAAGATAAACAACGTCGGCTCTTGTTTTTCCTGTCCAATGAAATAGGCCAATTTCACACGCTGGTTTTCTCCACCAGATAGTGTCGAAGAGTTCTGACCGAGTTTGATATAGCCCAGACCGACATCCTCCAATGGTTGCAGTCGATTGACGATAGCTTTTTGACCATGTTCGCCGAAGAACGCCAAGGCCTCAGAGACAGTCATATTGAGCACATCATTGATGTTCTTTCCCTCAAAGCGTACGTCGAGGACATCCTGCTTAAAGCGCTGTCCGTGACAGACTTGGCACTCCAATGTCAGGTCGGCCATGAACTGCATCTCCACTGTAATGAGGCCAGCTCCCTTACATTCCTCACATCGCCCTCCCTCGGCATTAAATGAGAAGTACTGTGGCGAGAATCCTAACTGTTTAGCTAAAGGCTGTTCCGAATATAACTGTCGTATGGCATCATAAGCCTTCAAGTATGTTGCGGGGTTGGAACGGGTGCTCCTTCCGATTGGGTTCTGGTCGACGAACTCTACATGTTTCACGGTTCTCCAATCGCCTTCTAGGGACAGATACTCTCCTGGAGCATCGCACACTTCATCAAGTTTACGCTTGATCACAGGGTAGAGAATGCCCTTTACAAGACTCGATTTACCTGAACCAGACACCCCTGTCACCACAGTTAGCACATTAAGTGGGAACTCTGCATTGACGCCACGAAGATTATTCATACGGCATCCGTTGAGAATGATCGATTCATTCCAAGCCCGACGAGAAGTAGGCACGACAATCTGTTCGGTGCCTGTGAGGTATTTTATAGTGTAACTACGAGGATATTGATCCATCAAGTCAGTGTCAACCTTAGCTCCCTGGCGTTGGCTCTCAGGCAGAGGACCCTCATAAACGATCTCACCTCCATTGGTTCCGGCATCTGGCCCTATATCGATAAGCCAGTCGGCAGCCCTCATAATCTCTTCATCGTGCTCTACTACGATAACCGTATTGCCTATTTGCTGCAACTGTTTCAGTACACCAATGAGACGGTCAGTATCGCGGCTGTGCAGTCCGATACTAGGTTCATCAAGTATATAGAGGCTTCCCACCAGAGAAGAGCCAAGCGATGTCGAAAGGTTGATTCGCTGGCTCTCGCCTCCAGAAAGTGTGTTGCTGGGACGGTTGAGCGTAAGATAGTCAAGTCCCACATCACAAAGGAAATGCAAACGAGAACGAATCTCTGTGAGAAGTCGTCTTGCGACCTCAGCCTCATGTTCGGTGAGTTCTAGTCGATCAAACCACACGGTAAGGTTAACTATGGGAGTTGCTGTGATATCGGAGATACTTCGGCCACCGATCTTCACCCATTGGGTCTCCTTTTTTAATCGTGTTCCTTGACAATCAGGGCACACTGTCTTGCCCCGATAGCGGCTCATCATCACACGGTATTGTATCTTGTACTGGTTCTCCTTGACCATTTGGAAGAAGGAGTCAATACAAACGCTATCAGCACAGAGCTCCCCATTCTTTTTCCTTTCTGAAGGAAGGCCATGCCAAAGCATATCCTTTTCCTTCATAGAAAGTTCCATATAAGGCTTGAAGATTGGGAAATCATCCGCCTTTGCTCGCCTACAGAACTCGTCTTGCCAGTTCTTCATCTTGTCTCCGTGCCAACATTGTACGCAACCATCATAGACGGAGAGTGTCGAGTTGGGAATAACGAGCTTTTCACTGATGCCAATCACATTACCGAAGCCCTCGCAAGTGGGACAAGCCCCAAGTGGAGAGTTGAACGAAAACATATTGTCATTGGGTTCCTCAAATCTAATTCCATCAGCTTCAAAGCGAGAGGAGAAATCATAACTGATGTTGCTTGGCAAAAAAATCAGTCGGCAAGCGCCGTCGCCCTCATACATAGCGGTCTCAACAGAGTCAACCAATCGAGCAATGACATCCTTTTCTTGCGACACGCTTAAACGGTCAATCACAAGATAGATGGGCTTGGTGGACTTCGGTTGATCGGGGAAGTCCTTAGCATCCAAGATATCTTCGATGCGCAATATCTCCTCTCCGACCATGATTCTTGTATATCCTTCCTGAAGGTCCATCTCCAATTGCTTCTCCAATGAACGTCCTTCGACGATATGGAGTGGAGCAAGAATCATGTATTTTGTACCTTCAGAATATTGACTCACCTCAGCAATGATATCCTCCATGGAGTGCTTTTTCACTTCCTGACCCGACACAGGTGAGTAAGTCAGACCTATCCTTGCAAAGAGCATTCGCAGATAATCATAGATCTCAGTAGAGGTACCAACGGTGGATCGTGGGTTGCGCGCAATGACCTTTTGTTCGATGGCGATGGCAGGTGGTAAACCCTTAATGAAGTCCACTTCGGGTTTCTTCATGCGGCCAAGAAATTGTCGCGCATAACTTGACAAGCTCTCAACATATCGCCGTTGTCCTTCGGCATAAAGAGTATCAAATGCAAGAGAAGACTTTCCTGATCCAGAAACGCCAGTAATGGTAACGAATTGGTTACGAGGGATTCGCAGACTTACATTCTTTAGATTATTTGCCCTTGCACCTTTAACCTCTATATGTTTTGCATCCATGCTCAAATCGTGTCTGATTAATCAGACAAAATTACAAAGAATAATTGGGAAAGGTATATGAACAAGTTGTTTTATTTTCAACAGACAAGGTTCCTATATAAGTCATGGTTTCCAGTTTTTTACGGAGAAAGGATTACTCTAAAACAGTCATAATCACTGATAACTCAAACCAATTCCTTTCCACATGATTGAGAAGAAGTCACAATGTTGTTGTGGTAAGAATCTTACTTACACACCATTCACAATAAAGACAAAAGCCATATTGTGCATAAGCGATATAAAACAATAATTCAGGGGAAAGAATAATGAAGTAAATGAGCTATCTCAAAAGAAACAAAGCTACCTTCTCAAAGCCTTACGCAAAGAGAAATAAAGCTCTTCCTGCATTCGAAAGAGGAACCACGAACGGTGGAAAGGAACATAGCCGAACTTCCAACGGAGTTTTGGAGATAGTCTTCTGACATTAATTGATGCCCAGGCAAGACGGATTTGATGAAGGGCCTCAGCAGAGTCGATGGGAGAAAGAGTATGTCTATGACGAAACCACAGCATATATAGGTCTATGATATTGAGCCAGCGGTGACGCTCATAAACATCACGAATATCTCTGGAAACCATCATTCTTCGAAGTGTCATAGACATACTCTGATTAGCTTTGAGGTAGTCAAAACGTCGCAAGGAGAAAGCATGTGAAGTAGAGTCGGCTCGCTGGCGATAGTAATACGTTCCTTCGCACTGACGCACTTCACGAGAAGCAAGATAGTGAAGCCGTGTAGTATTATCGTCACTGAAGGCATGGGCTGACTCGTCATAAGGGTAACGATGGTGAATTTCCGCCTTTACCATATACACTCCATGTATCTTCCATGTGAGTGATCGTACGAAAGCCTCATGCCCTGAAAGTACTTCGAAAGGTTCCATGTCAAACTCTTCTTGCCGCGAAGAAGAATAGTAATAGATTGTATGAAACAATACCGAGTCAGTTGCAGGGTACTTATCGAAGGTCCTTACACCCTCTTCCAAACAATGACGATCCATCCAATCGTCGCTGTCAAGGAAACCAATATATCGCCCACGCGCCTTGGTCAACCCTTGGTTGCGTGCATGAGCTTGCCCCCTGTTTGTTTCAAGAGCAATGACTTCCACTCTCTGATCTCGGTCTTCGTACTCGCGAAGAATGGCCAAAGAACCGTCCGTGGAGGCATCATCAATACAAATGATTTGAATATTGCTTAATGTCTGTCCCAACAGAGAGTCCATACATTGCCGCAGATATTGCTCCGTGTTGTAGACTGCTACAAGTATCGTCACTTCACACTCAACCATTTCAATCCTCCTTATGATTGCGGTGAAGTTTGCGCTCCACTCGTTGCACCAAAACAGCCCAAAGATTTGATTTAGAATGAAGTATCTGCACGGAGATCGCTGCGGATACTAAGAAAAGAAGAAAGCCGACTACCCAATACGACACACCTGTCAACAGATGTGTCACTAAGCAAGTCACGATGCCTAAAGGGAGTAAGATAAGCGTATAAAGACGTACGGTATTGGATATGCGATATTGGTATTTCCACCGTGCAAAGAAATAGACGACCACTAAGTTGATGATTCCAGCAATAGCTAGTCCAATACCTGTGCCGAAAAGTCCCCACTGTTGATAACCCACAATCACAAGCAAGGCAAAGGCCAAGTCATACACTGTCTCAAGAAAAAGATAGCCGTGTGAGTCTCCCCGAGATAGTGCAATATATTCGACAGGCAATGTTAAGGCACGAAAATACATGGCTATCGCAGCAACCTTCATCATGCTGAGCACCGGTAAAAACTTACCACTGTACAGTAAAGGCAAAAGCACAGGGAGTGCCACCATAAAGAAAACGATGATCGGCGACACCAAAAGGAGTGATACTTCTATCTGGTGATTGACCGTCTGATTAAGCTGAGGACCAAGCTGACTGATGCCAGACAATCGTGGAAAATAGTCGGTCTCCATGGCCGAAAAAACCATTCCAGCATAGGTCATTGTCATCACATAACCAGCATTATAAAGTCCTACCACATAAAGTTGACCCGTGTGATTGAGGAAAGTACGTACAAGAAACTCAGCTCCACTACCCAAAATACCTGCCAACACAAAAGCAATGCCAAGCCTAATCATGCCCTCTCCACGGCGGATGTTTACCCTCGAAAAAGAGAACGAAGGTTTGAAGAGGCGATAAGAATAACTAATGGTGAGAAGACACTGCACCAATGCTAGTATTATCAAGGAGGGAACAATACCCGATTGACCGAAGAAATAGTAGATGGGAACGCTACAAACAAGGGCCAAAATCACATTATAGACACTGACAACGGCTAATCGTCGCAATTGTCGTGCACCTTTGAGAATAGCTGTTTCGCCGCCAGTGATGGCTATAAGGGCAATTACAGGCGAGAGCAAGACGAAGTGAAGCGTATGATTACCCCAAGTGAAAGTCCAATCACTAAGCCATGGACTAAGCACAATACATACCACCATACCGAGCAAAGCAGTAATAAGACTCCATGAACGAATAAGACTTATCGCCTCGTTAAGCTGGTCATTGTTCTCGGTATTGTAAGCCTCCGACACATTTTTTACCGCACTCATCGGAATGCCAAAGTTCGTGGAGTCGGAAACTAACTTTATTGTGGAATTAAATAGCGACATCAATCCCATACCATCTGGTCCTAATATTATGGCCACTAGCTTGTTGCGAACGACACCAACAAGGATACTCAGTCCCTGAACACCGCCGAAAAGACCAGTGTATTTCAGTATATGGGAATAGCTATCGTCTTTTTCTTGTTTTTCCACCATTAGCTAACGGATTATCGAAACATTTATTATCTTTGCATTATGAAATTGAGCATCATTATCCCCGTTTATCAAGTGGCTGGCACGCTGTCTCGTTGCTTGGATAGCTTGTCTGATCAATCGTTTCGTGATTGGCAAGCCATACTTGTGGACGATGCCTCTAGTGATGGCAGCGCTAACATTTGTGATGAGTATGTAAAGCATGATCACCGCTTTCAAGTAGTGCACCTTCGTCGCAATTCAGGCTTGAGCGCAGCACGCAACGTAGGTTTGGAGAAGGCACGAGGGCAATATATTACATTTGTCGATAGTGACGACTATATCGCAGATGACAGCCTAAAGACGCTCTTTGAGATCCTAGCTACGCACCCTGATTACGATCTTCTCGAATATCCAGTTTATGAGCGTTACGGGTCGAGCAAAATCCATCTTCTCCAGTTTCAACGTCGTGAATATAGTGACCCACTGGCATATTGGCTCGAGGGCAAGGCATATCTTCATGCCTATTCGTGGAACAAGATTTATCGTAAGGAAGTATTTGACAAGGTAAAGTTCCCTGAGCGACGCAACTTTGAAGACATCTACACGCTACCGTCAATTCTCCGCAATTGCCATATGATGGCCACAACGGATGTGGGACTGTATTATTACTGCTACAATCCAGAGGGTATCACGCAGAAAGCCACAGCCTATGATCTTACCCATCTGCTTAGTGCTCATATTCGGGCATTGCGTCAAATCATTGCCGCACTGAAGAGGCGGCGCCACGACAAAGGTCTTTCCGCCCTTTTGCCTGCCTATTATGAGCAGGTGCTTAACATACAGTTAGACGTCTATCATGCTTGTGGTAGACTCTCCAAAGATTTCCCTATTCTTCCCTATCGTAATACATTGAAGCTCAAACTGCTTCATATTCTAGGACTAAAACGCTTATGCCAACTCCACAAAATATTCCGTTATCGCCACTGATTAGCTTCGTTGTCACGACTTACAATCTATCGGCGGACATGCTGATGGAGTGTCTGAATAGCATTTTCAGCCTCTCTCTGAGTCGTGAAGAGCGAGAGATCATCCTTATTGACGACGGAAGCGACCTCTCTCCTTTGGACGAAATGACCGATGTGCGCGATGAACTCATTTACCTGCGGCAGCCTAACCAAGGTCTCTCTGTAGCACGAAATATGGGATTACGCTGTGCATCGGGAAAGTATGTACAGTTCATCGATGGTGACGATTACCTTATCCAAGCCCCTTATGAACATTGTCTTGATATTATAAGATATCGAGAGGCTGACATGGTGTTGTTCTATGAGACTCAAAAAAAACAGTCTGAGGTATCGTTTTTTTACGATGGTCCCGTCTCCGGGGTGGCTTATATGCATCAGAACAACCTCCGTGCATCTGCTTGTGGATACATCTTCCGTCGTGCCATTCTTGGTTCATTGCGTTTTACCCCAGGCATTCTCCATGAGGATGAGGAATTCACTCCTCAGCTCATGCTGCGCGCTGAGAAAGTATATACTACAAAGGCAGAAGCTTATTTCTATCGCAAACGAGAAAACTCCATCATGGAGCGTCAGGACAATAGGCACACCGCAAAACGGCTGAACGATATGATTGGCATCATTCTACACCTCAAAGACTTGGCAGAAGTCGCACCTGAGATAGACCGTGTTGCCCTTGGTAGGCGCATCGCGCAGCTATCCATGGACTACCTCTACAACACTATCCGCCTCACACGCAGCCACAAGCATCTCATGGAAGCAATAGAGACATTACGCAAACATGGTCTCTTCCCACTGCCAGACAAGAGATACACCAAGCGCTATTTCACTTTCCGACGACTTGTCGGCAATGCCTTGGGACGGCGCATACTCCTTGCAACTATCAGATAAGCTAAGTCAAAACGGGTATTCCATAACCCTATTACCCTACCATCAATGAAAATCCTCCTTCTTGGTGAATATAGCAACGTCCATGCTACACTAGCAGCGGGACTTCGTCAGCTTGGTCACGAAGTAACGGTTGCCAGTAACGGTGACTTCTGGAAGAGCTATCCACGTGATATAGACTTAGCAAGGCAATACGAAAAGATGGGGGGATTAAAACTGATTGGTAAACTCTGGAGTAACCGCAACCTTCTTCAAGGCTATGATGTGGTACAGCTTATCAATCCCATGTTTGTCGAACTTCGCGCCGAACGTATCCTACCCCTCTACCGATGGCTACGTCGTCATAACGGAGAAGTGTTGCTTGGGGCTTTCGGCATGGACTATTTCTGGGTGTCGGAGAACATGAATCGTAAACCACTAAGATATAGCGATTTCAATATTGGCAACAAACTTAGACATACTACTGATGCTAAGAGAGAAGAGCAAGACTGGCTTGGCACTGCCAAGGAACGTCTCAACCGCATCATAGCCGAGGACTGCGATGGTATTATTGCTGGCCTCTACGAATATTGGGCCATCTACAATCCCATCTTCCCGGACAAGACATCATTCATTCCCTATCCCATTATCCCAAAATCGGGTGCTACCGTCCGACCAAGAAATACCGGCGACCCCTTGCGCATTTTCATTGGCATCAGCCGTGGAAGAAGCGAATATAAGGGAACGGACATCATGTTGGCGGCAGCCAAGGCGATAGAAGAACGCCACCCTGACCTTGCAAAGCTTACTATTGCTGAGGGTGTACCATTTAGCGAGTACGTTGAGATGATGAATAGTTCTGATTGCATTCTCGACCAACTTTACAGTTATACGCCATCTATGAACGCGCTCGAAGCCATGAGTAGAGGAATCATCTGCGTGGGTGGAGGAGAACCAGAGAATTATGAAATCCTAGGCGAAAAGACGCTCAGACCTATCGTCAATGTAAAGCCAAACTATGAGAATGTATATCAAACATTGAAAGAACTTGCCCTCCATCGTGAGCTCTTGTCTGACCTTCAGGCACAAAGCATTGAATATATTCATCGCCATCATGACTATATCAAGGTGGCACAACAATATCTTGACTTCTATTTGACCCATGGCAAGGGTGTATAAATATAAATGTGTGGGTTGTGGCTATGAAACTGAGGTATACGAGGGACACGGCTTCATGGGTCAACATATCGTCATGGTGAGCTGCCCTGACTGCCGCACTATTCAACCTTTGGTGGTCGGCGGTGTTATTGGCGATGCTGCACCATCATTCCAAGGACTTGCCAATAGACTCTGTCTGCAATGTGGAAGCAAAAATATTATTGAATGGAATGGTCATACTTGTCCACGTTGTGGCAAGAAAATGGTTCCAACAAATGATGTAAAGTTCTGGACATAAGCGCCTTTTTATTGAACAAATCAGCAACGAAAAGTGATGCAACACATTGTGAAGTTGCATGCAATAAATGCCGAACTGCATAAAGTTATTTGTAAAAAACATTGTGGAAAACCACTTCGGTTTACCCATTATCCATGGATGAAATCCCCCCAAAAAGCATTGTCTTTGTCATTGGTGTCCTTTGGCAGTGCGATTAATATGGTTTGTGACTTATATCAGATTTACT
>DHOP01000094.1 GCA_002407775.1 Prevotella sp. UBA5387 | reverse complement strand
TCGCACTTGGTACTTGAATCTACCAATGAAACAGGTAATTTGAAATAATGAAACAAAATATGACGATGTCCCTACAAAAAACAACGAACGATATTCACGACACCCATACGACATCACCGTAGGGACATACCCCGTGTATGTCCGCAACGACGCACCGTACGCCAGATGCACCCACACGACACCATCAACCGGTACGCACACATACACGGGGTAAACCAACGATTGGACGGACATACACGGGGTATGTCCCTACAAGATTAAAGATGAAATTACATGACGAGTCGCATCTTCCAAGGGAAAGACTCGGCTCGAGGAAAGGGTGATTGTGGTTGTCCAGTATTTCAAAGAACGAAAGGATAGCCTGACGCGGTCGAACGATCAACTCATGCCTTTATGGCTTGTCAGGGCAGAAATTATGAAAGGATGAACGTTTTAGCCAATCGTGAATTTTGAATTATCACAAGCACGAGGTGACGCCCAGCGTAGTGGCAATGGCGGTGAGAATGGCAATGGCGGTCTGAATGATGAAGTTCCAAGTTTCTTTTTTCATGGTGTTAAGTGTTAGATATTAGTTTAAGTTAGGTGTTAGTTCTTTTTGTGTAGGGACATACCCTGTGTATGTCCGCCAATTATTCACAAATATGTAGAGGTATGAAGAAATTATGAAAGTAGTTAATAGTCATGGATTATATGTTGGGTGATAGATGGTTGGTGGTGGTATTAGATCAGTTTGAAGGTGTCGGGCGCCGCATTATTCTTACATGACAAAGTTAACACATCCCTGCCCTATCACCATGAAAAATGCCCTTTTCGCCCCGTTAACAGGTGTTAAAGTCGGAAAGCATACTTTTACGGGTCCTATGAGTTTGAGATACGCCCGCAGATGCAACAGATGATGATGTTAGATGACATGGTTTGCGAAGCGACTACATGATGATAGACGAAGGCTATGACGGAGATTTGCTCATCACATTGCCCAACAACGCGGAGCCGTTTGCATAGCAAACATCTGCGAAATCCGCGAAATCTGCGTGCAAAATGAGCGGACGGTATTGCGTGTAGAGCAAGGGGTGGTTTTATTCCTCACGCAGATGGCGCAGATTTACCATGCGGGGAAAGAAATGAAAGGATGATATCTTGTAGGGACATACCCCGTGTATGTCCGCCATAACGATGTAGTCCCCGTGTATGTCCGCCATATCGCCAACATCCCCATGTCCGTCTGTCATATCGTTGGTATGCCCCTATTACCGCCATTTCGCCAATATCGCGTGTATGTGTGCGTACCGGTTGATAGTGTCGTGGGTCATGCGGGGTATGCGGACATACACGGGGTATGTCCCTACGGTGTTGGTGTGTATATCGTGAATGTTGTTGATAATGTTTGCCCGCTATCGTCGTATGTGTGTCGTGAATACCATCGGTCGTTATTGTAGGGGCATTATCAATTTAATTTCATAATTTCAATTTCATTAAGACACCTCACACATGTGCAGGATTAAAAATGAAAGGATGAAGAATGAAAAGATTAGAGGATGACAAATCACACATACATTCGTTAGCAAGAACAAAGGTCTTATTATAATATATAATATTAATATTATATATTATAATAAGAGTATTTACCTTATATTTTATAACCAATACTACCCTATTACCTTATCATATATACCTAACTTCCTAATAAACAACCATTACCACCTGTTATAAATCAATATAATATATCGCAAGGTGTCTTAATGTAATTGTAATAATGAAATTTTTTGGGGGGACAGGTGAAAAGATTTCCGACCTGTTTCCTACTCTATATTAAAGGTTTAGACACATGGAATGCAAAGATGGGCATCCCCCCTGTCTCAAGAATCATTGTAGGGACATACCCCGTGTATGTCCGCCCAATCGTTTGTACCTCGCGCGGATGCGTGTACCGTTGATGGTGATATGAGGGTGCGTTGTGCGGACATACACGGGGTATGTCCCTACAACATATCATCTTTTCATCATTTTCCTCTGCATGGTAAATCTGCGCCATCTGCGTCATCTGCGTGAGAAATAAAACCATACCTTGCTCCACATGCCTCTCGGTCATTTTTTGCACGCAGATTCCGCGGATTACGCAGATGTTTGCGTTGCAAACGGCTCCGCGTTGATGGTTTTGTTATTTGACCTCATCCTCATGTATTTAATTTTTTCATCCTTTCATTTCATTTTTTCATTATTTCATTATTTTCATCCACTCCCGAAAATCTCCGCATCCCCTAATCTTTTCGTCCTTTCATGTTTTCATCTTTTCATTATTTCCGCCTCTTCCGGTCTTCCATTTTAGCGTGTGAATCTCTAACGCTCGGAGATAAATGCGACAATCTGGCTTTAACAGCTGTTAACAACCCCAAAGGGGCTATAATTGGCATTTGCTCGGCGTTATGTCGTATCTTTGTAGATGAAAGGACGGCACTCGGCAATGTTCAAACAAGCTTGCATTGCTCTCGTTTGCACTTTCATTGTAGATGAAAGGACGGCACTCCTCTACACCCCTTCACAAAATGAAATCGAGAAGCAAACACGATTTAGGGCTTCGGCCCGGCAGACCTGATCACTCTGCTTTCGCCTCACAACAAGATTTCATTGGATTCAAAAGAGATCTTTGACATATTGCGACAACAAAACTGCTATCGCATAAAGCCACAAACAACCCTCGTATAGTAGAGTCTTATGAATCGATTCGAAATAACAATCAGGTAAAACCTCCCCCAAGAAAGCCATCCAAAGCATCCTCCACACCACCATCGCCGATAATTGCGGATTGGCCAACCACCATGCCTCTGAGCTTACGCCTATGAATCGATTGCCAACCACCAGCCCATACATCACCCTTGTACTCGTCTAGCTACTCTGTACCGGTTTAGAACAAATTACCCTAACTATCTCCCCAGGACCCACAGCTTAGAAGGCTGTTGCTCTATTCCAACATTTCAAGCCAACCGGCAAAGGCACATTGTGTAAACAATTTTAAATCTCACATCGCTCTTTCTAAAATTTGAAAATATTTTCGTATCTTTGGAATTAGAAATTATCAACCTAAAATAACAGAATGGCTTTAGCGAGTAGGTGCTTTTACCAGGCGACAATTGACGAGTTTCTTCAGGCATCTGAAAATGACATTATATCACCTCTTTCAAATGAACATCTAAAGATGCATCATGCACTTCTAGTTACTCAAATTAGAGCATGGCAAGATGAAATCTCTTTAATGAAAGAACTCCTTCATAATTTAGGGAAAGATGGATACATCTGTTTTGAATACAATATTCCCCGAATGGGCAGGCGCATTGATGTGGTTGTATTGATTAAGGGAATCGTCCTTGTCCTTGAATTCAAAGCTTTTAAGGAAGACTATACAGAACAGGACATTACACAAGTATGTGATTATGGACTTGACCTGAAGAACTTTCATGAAGAGTCACATAACAGATTTATTGTACCTATTCTGGTAAGCACCTCGGCTAAAGGTGTTGAGAACGAATACAAATGTAGCGAGGATAGATTGTTTTTACCTCTATTAGCAAGTTCAAGTTCCGATGTCGAATCCATCATCAATTATGTACTTGACAACTATTCGTACGGAGAAGACGAAATATTGTCTAACGATGATTCATGGGTGTTGAGTAATTACTCTCCTACTCCAACGATCATTGAGGCTGCCAGTTCGCTTTATCTTAACCATTCGGTCGAGGACATCTCTCGCCATGATTCTGGAGAGAATCTCTCCAAAACAAGTGCATATGTAACCAAGATCATCGAAGATAGTAAACAATATCATCAAAAGAGTATTTGCTTCGTGACAGGTGTTCCAGGTGCAGGTAAAACTTTAGTAGGATTAAACATAGCAACCGAGCAATTTGAGAAGAAAGAGATTGCAACCTACCTCTCTGGTAATTACCCTCTTGTTGAGGTTCTAACGGAGGCTCTGGCTCGGGACAAGGTAGCTCGGGAAAGAGCAGTTGGTAACAAATTTACTAAAGCCAAAGCCACAAGTGAGGTGAAGACTTTCATCCAGATGATCCATCACTATCGTGATTCATGCTTGGAAGGGTCAAAGATAGAAGATGGCAGGATAGTCATGGATGAGGACTATTTTGAGAAAGTAGAAAACAAGGACAAGCATTACACACCTATAGATCATGTTGCTATATTCGACGAGTCTCAAAGAGCGTGGACAAGAGAGCAGTTGGAAAGATTCATGAGCCAAAAGAAAGGTGTTCCAGGCTTCCCCTTTTCTGAGCCAGAATACCTCATTTCATGTCTTGACCGACATAAGGACTGGGCAGTAATCGTTTGCCTTGTGGGTGGCGGACAAGAAATCAATACAGGTGAAGCAGGGATTGTAGAATGGATAGATTCAATGAATCGCAATTACCCCGATTGGCATGTCTATATTTCCGATCAGTTAACGGAACAAGAATATGGCGCTGGAAAGATTGAAGAACTTTTGAAAAGTAGAGAGCATGTCACAAAGGAACACAACCTACATTTGGCGGTTTCCATGCGTTCATTCCGCGCCGAAAACGTATCTAACTTCGTACACCATTTATTGGAAATTAATAAGGACAAAGTTAGAGAGGTGCAATCTACCTTAACGAATTATCCGATATTCTTGACTCGTGATATTGACAAAGCTAAACAATGGCTAAAAGATAAGGCAAGAGGTAGCGAGCGATATGGCATTGTCGCTTCGTCTTCTGGAGACAGACTACGTCCGGAGAATATCATTGTAAGACTTAAGGCTAATGTAGTCCATTGGTTTTTGGATGATGACTCAGATGTCCGCTCATCTTTATTTTTAGAAGATGTTGCTACGGAGTTTGATGTTCAAGGTCTTGAATTGGATTGGTGTTGCGTGGCATGGGATGGCGATTTCCGCTATTCAGAGGATGGATGGAAGTACTTCCAATTTAATGGTGGATGTAAATGGTACAATGTGAAAAAGGAGGAACGCCAAATGTATCGTAAAAATGCCTATCGAGTCCTACTTACTCGTGCACGCCAAGGAATGATTATCTTTGTACCTAAAGGTGACTCAAATGATCCTACTCGAAAGCCAGAGTTCTATGACCCAACCTATAATTATCTAAAGGAAATAGGGCTAAAGGAATTACCTGAATAGTCCATTCGATCCACGATTTTTAAATAGCGTTGAGCTTCGTTTCTCATTTCTTTTGCTATTTTGTGTCATGTCAGGTTAGCACCCACCCCATTTTCTCTCACGACACTATGGCTCAATAGATAGAATTTGGGAGGGAAGCATAGACAAATATAGAATGCCTGAATTTGGAATTCACAAGTATATCACGTAATTTCGTGCTCGGTAACTGAATCTACCTTTGGGGGAACAATTTTCAAACAAATAAATTAACGTCATGGATATACAAGAAAAGTTATTTGCCCTACAAGATATAAAGTATGCCGATTTTCAAAGCAAGCTGACACCAACCATACCCAGAGAAAAGATAATCGGGGTTCGAATTCCACTAGCACGAAAGTTGGCCAAGCAATACATCATGGAAGAGGAGTCAAAGGACTTCTTGAAAGCCATTCCTCATGAGTATTACGATGAGGATATCTTGCATGCTCTGTTGATCTCAGAAATAAAGAGTTATGACCTGTGTGTCGATTTGCTTGATGAGTTCCTCCCCTACGTAGACAATTGGGCCGTTTGTGATATCATGTCGCCTGGTATCTTTAAGAAAAACAAGAGGGAGCTGATCAAGAAAATCAGAGAGTGGACAAAGTCCGACAAGACCTACACCTGTCGTTTTGGTATGGAAATGTTAATGTCGCACTATTTAGATGATGATTTCAAGGCCGAGTATTTAGACATTCCGGCTTCGGTCCATTCGGAAGAGTATTATGTGAACATGATGATTGCCTGGCTTTTTGCCACGGCATTAGCAAAACAATGGGATGCCACCGTACCTTATATCGAAAAAGGGAGACTGGATGTTTGGACACACAATAAGACGATTCAAAAGGCGCGCGAGAGTTATCGAATAACCGAGGAACAAAAGGAGTATTTGAAAAGCCTGAAAAGATGAATAACTTTTGGGGCTTCCGACATTGGGAGTAAAGGGCATATCGGCGGGAATTGCGCCCACCCCAGAAGTGCCTCCCATTCGGGGGCTATTTTCATCTAAGCAAGCGATACCCTCTTCTGGGCTTGCCAAGAGATAATCATCACCATCGTTTATTGTTGCTTTATGACTTATTATTACCAAGCAAAATGAGGAAATAAGGATGAAAATTGGAAAAAATCATTAACTTTACATCAGATTTTAAACACTTCAATCATCATGCAATTCTTCGACGTCGTTATCATTGGTGCTGGTCCAGGCGGATTAAAATGTGCCGAGACATTGGGCAACTCCCCTTTGAAAGTCTTGGTACTGGAGAAGAACGAGGTGATTGGGCCTAAGGTGTGCGCCGGTGGTTTGACGGGCAAGGACATCGAAATCCTAAATCTTCCCTCGGATATTGTCGAATATAGTTTCAACCACGTTAAGCTACACGTCAACCATTGTACGACAACGATCAAGTCGAAAGATAATTTTGGCTTTACCATCGACCGCCATGACTTTGGGCAATGGCAATTGCACAAACTTGAAGCCTTTCCAAATATAGAGGTAAGGACATCGAGCAAGGTTAGTGAGATTGCTAAGGAATATGTGGTCGTAAACGGCGAACAGATTGGATATAAGCATCTTGTAGGTGCCGACGGATCTAACTCCATGGTGCGGAGATACCTAGGAATCGAAATTAGCCAAGTGAACCTATGCCTTCAATATATTATTCCTACGGATCAGTACAATGAGATGGAGATGTTCTTTAAGCCGAAGTATTTCTCGGCTTGGTACACCTGGATATTTCCGCATCATGGGTATGTGTCTATCGGTTGTGGTGCTAACCCCAAATACCTGTCTGGCAAGGCGTTGAAAGATAATTTTCATCGATGGCTCAAAGAACGGAACATCGACGTCACCAATGGCCGATACGAAGCCTTCCCTATGAATACAGACTATCAAGGGATGAATTTCGGCTATGCGTTCTTGGTTGGTGATGCCGCCGGACTGGCTTCTCCCTTCACCGGAGAAGGTATCTATCAGGCCCTTATCTCAGGAGAGGAGGTGGCCAAAACCATCCTCGACCCTTCTTATGAATCCGACAAGATGTCTGGCATACTATCTAAACATGCACGACATCAGCAGCACATTGATCAGCTCACCAATACAGGTAGGTTCAAGACGCTTATTCTCTTGGCAGGGCAACTGGCAATGAAAATTCCTAAGTATGCGCAAAGAGGAATCAATTCGCTTGCGTAGGTTGCTACCTGATTCTTCTAAATGCCTATCCCCCCTTCTATATTTTCATCATTTCCGTTTCGTTGTTTCATGTTTCATTAAGGTGCTTGCGATGTGGTTTTTTTTCACGCAGATTTCGCGGATTGCGCAGATGTTTGCTTTGCAAACGGCTACGCGTTGTTAGGTAAAGCAATTCGAGCAACCATCACTTTGAATACACCTATTTACTCAGGTAGGACAATCTTCGCCATCCATGCCATCGGCACGTTATTATCTCATGCACCCCGCATGGTAAATCTGCGCCATCTGCGTCATCTGCGTGAGAAACAACTCCCCATGTATGTGTGCGTACCGGTTGATGGTGTCGTGTGGGTGCATCTTGCGTATGGTGCGTCGTTGCGGACATACACGGGGTATGTCCCTACATTGTTGTCGTATGTGTGTCGTGAATATTGTTCGTCGTTTGCAAAACAAACATACGCCAAATCTACATATACAGAGAGTGGATAGAGCTTCCATCTGCCAACTTGTCATTTATTTTTGGTCAGGCACGTCATTTGAGACAAAATTTGTAGAAGTAAAAAATATTAGAGAGAAGAAATATTATGACATTCGACAAATTTACAATTAAGGCGCAAGAGGCTATTCAAGAAGCGGTGAACACCGCCCAACAAGCCCATCAGCAAGCCATCGAGCCAATACATCTGCTACAAGGCATCATGCAAAAGGGTCGTGACGTTACTAACTTCGTATTTCAGAAGTTGGGTGTGAACACCATGCAGATCGAGAATCTTGTGCAACAAGAGATCCAGCATCTACCCCGTGTGGATGGTGGGCAACCCTATTTTTCAAATGATGCCAATGCGGTGTTGCAACAAGCCGTAGAGACATCCCAGAAGTTGGGTGACGAGTTTGTGTCAATCGAACCCATGTTGTTAGCCTTGCTCAAGGTGAACAGCACCGTGAGCCGTATCCTTAAGGATGCAGGCGTAAACGAACAAGAGATGACCAAGGCCATCAACGAACTCCGTCAAGGTCAGAAGGTGCAAAGTCAGAGCGGCGATGAGAATTATCAGGCGCTTTCCAAATATGCGAAGAACCTGGTCGAGGATGCCCGCAAAGGCAAGCTTGACCCGGTGATCGGACGTGACGAAGAAATACGCCGTGTGTTGCAAATCCTATCTCGTCGTACGAAGAACAACCCTATATTGATAGGTGAGCCAGGTACCGGTAAAACGGCCATTGCCGAGGGTTTGGCACAACGTATCGTTCGTGGTGACGTGCCGGAGAACTTAAAGAACAAGCAGCTCTTCTCCCTTGACATGGGTGCACTGGTGGCAGGTGCGAAGTATAAGGGTGAGTTTGAGGAACGCTTGAAGAGCGTCATCAAGGAGGTGACCAATTCGGATGGTAACATCATCCTCTTCATCGACGAGATTCACACTCTTGTGGGTGCAGGTGGTGGTGAGGGTGCCATGGATGCCGCCAATATCCTGAAGCCGGCGTTGTCGCGTGGCGAACTTAGGGCAATAGGTGCAACGACACTCAACGAGTACCAGAAATACTTTGAGAAGGACAAGGCATTGGAACGTCGTTTCCAAACCGTCATGGTGAATGAACCGGACGAGCTCGATGCCATCTCCATACTCCGTGGATTGAAGGAGCGCTATGAGAACCATCATAAGGTACGTATCCAGGACGATGCTTGTATCGCCGCCGTGAAGCTCTCGGAGCGTTACATCTCCGATCGGTTCTTACCCGACAAAGCCATCGACCTGATGGACGAAGCCGCCGCCAAACTACGTATGGAGCGCGACTCCGTGCCCGAAGAGTTGGATGAGATCACGCGTAAGCTCAAGCAATTGGAGATTGAGCGTGAGGCCATCAAGCGTGAGAACGATGTGGACAAGATCAAACAACTTGACAAGGACATCGCCGAGTTGCAAGACCAAGAGCGTCAATACCGTGCTAAATGGGAGTCGGAGAAGGGATTGGTCAACAAGATCCAACAAGATAAGGAGGAGATGGAAAACCTCAAGTTTGAGGCAGACCGTGCCGAGCGTGAGGGCAACTATGGAAAGGTGGCCGAGATACGCTATGGCAAGTTGAAGAGCCTTCAGGATGACATTGACAATATCCAACAACAACTGAAATCGACCCAAGGCAACCAGGCCATGATACGTGAGGAGGTGACGGCAGACGACATCGCCGAGGTGGTGAGTCGTTGGACAGGCATACCCGTCACTCGCATGATGCAAAGCGAGCGCGATAAGTTGCTCCATCTGGAGGAAGAACTCCATAAGCGTGTCATTGGTCAGGACGAGGCCATCCAGGCCGTTGCCGATGCCGTGCGTCGTAGCCGTGCCGGACTTCAAGATCCGAAGAAGCCTATCGCCTCCTTCATCTTCCTGGGTACCACAGGTACGGGTAAGACCGAGCTCGCCAAGACGTTGGCGGAGTACCTCTTCAACGATGAGAACATGTTGACACGTATCGATATGAGCGAGTATCAAGAGAAGTTCAGCGTGTCTCGACTCATTGGTGCACCTCCGGGATACATAGGTTATGACGAGGGAGGACAACTCACAGAGGCCGTAAGGCGCAAACCCTATAGCGTGGTATTGTTCGATGAGATAGAGAAGGCGCACCCTGACGTGTTCAATATCTTGTTGCAGGTGCTCGACGACGGACGTTTGACTGATAACAAAGGGCGCGTGGTGAACTTCAAGAACACGATCATCGTCATGACGTCCAACATCGGTAGCCAATATATCCAAGAGCAATTTGGCAAGCTCAACGATGCTAATCGCACCGAGGTGATTGACAACACTCAGAGAAACGTGATGGAGATGCTCAAGAAGAGCGTCCGTCCGGAGTTCCTCAACCGTATCGATGACATCATCATGTTCTTGCCATTGACCAAGCAAGAGATTGGCGCGGTGGTAACGTTGCAGATGAACCGTGTGAAGAAGATGCTCGAACCACAAGGATTCGACATCCAATGGACTCAGGCGGCTATCGACTGGTTGTCAAACGTGGGTTACGATCCGGAGTTTGGTGCACGACCGGTGAAGCGTGCCATCCAGGACTATGTGCTCAACGATTTGTCCAAGCGAATACTTGCCGAGGGCATAACGCGTGAGAAGCCTATCGTGGTGGATGCAGATGTGAATGGTTTGACGTTTAGCAACTAAGGCGAAAACATTATTAGTACATACAATGAAGGAGAACACGTTCCAAAAGAGCGTGTTCTCCTTTTTTATTGCCTCATACTGAGACATTGATTTTGTTTGCTCGACAATGGTAAGATTATTTCATTATGAAAGCAACCCCAAATCTGAATATTATAATTATCAATATGCAATGTCATAAAGACAAAGCTAAGAGAATAAAAAAAAATAGAAAGAAGTAAAAAAAAAACATGCCATTTTATGATGATAAATAATCAAATAGATATTATATTTGCAATATAAAAACCTACAAGAGGTAAGACTTGAACATAAGCAAAACTCTTCAAGGAAATCATTTAATCCTTTGACCTTATGTATAAGCGTATCTTCAGATTGCAACATCTATTTGCTAGCTTTCTGCTTGTTGCATTGATAAGCAGTTGTGTAGATAGTCAGACCGACTATGAAAGCATTGACAAGAACATTCAAGTGTCCGTGAACGATTTGAAATTCAAATTCGGAACGACGGAGAAAATCATGCTTCGCGATCTTCTAAAGGTTAGCGGCAACTTGAATAGTGATGCCAACAATCTATACAATATTGTCAATACGGGAGAACGAAACTTTTCGTATCTGATAGATCCCATCCTTGTGCAGATACCAGAGCAACACTTCGCCATCCCTGCCAACCTGCTCCAGAACTATCTACCTTTGGCCACCAAGCCACGCACACGTTCCCTTGGCTTCACCACTGATTACATTCCCTTTAATGTCGAAGGCGACCTAAAGATGGCCGTGGAATGGAAGAGTGCTATCAAGGCCGTGGAGCGCATTGACCTCCAAAATACTAACATGGGACTTGCCTTTGCACTTACTGGTGCGGACGCACAAAAGTTTGCCATCGTAGGCTTGGAAGGTTTGACGATAACCATGCCATCATTTATCAAGTCCAAACAACTGGGAGCGGGCAATGTGTTGAACGTGCCCAATTTTACTTCGACACAAGGCGTGCAAATGGTGTCTCTGGGCAATGTTACGGTAGATGCCGTAGCGTTTGACCAAGCGCTTGCAAATGGTTCGCAACCTGAAGGAATCTTTAAGGTTCAAGGCAAGGTGAAGCTAACCTTGCAATCCAACACAACGTTGACGAGTAGTACCGACCTGACGTCAGAAGTGATATTGACGGTCATTGGGAATGGTACGGCTATGCCCGAAGCCACGAGCATGCGCGGCGTATTCAGCTATCCGGTGAATGCTGGGCAAATGAGCTTTAGCATCAAAAACGAGTTGCCAGAGGGCCTCAATCCAGACTCCCTTCGCCTTACGCCTACCAATGTTACGGTTCGCCTAAATGCCGACATGACTCAGATACCCGTAGGATTCGTAGTTCAAAATGCCGAAATCTCTGGGAAATACGGTACAGGAACCAAGTCGGAAAGCTTGTTGCAAGCCCCCATAACCTTGGACAAGAGACAGGGAAACATCGTGTACCTCTATCAAGGCAACACGCCTTATGACACGGAAGCCATTGCACCGACGGCCAAACTGGCAAAGGTGAACGGCTTTGATACGTTGCTTGAAAGTGTGCCGGACTCACTTACCTTCAAATTTGCACAAGATGACGTCCAACTAAAGCAAGAGACGACGACCATCGAATTTGGGAAGAACTACGATGTGAATGTGAGTTACAAGCTCTTTGTGCCATTCGCATTCGACAAGGGCCTCAAGATTTATTACGATCGTTCCACCGATCCTTTGACATGGAACACCAACGATTGGAAAGCCGACAAGCTCATCATTGAAGTGAATGGCACGGCTGAATCTACGATTCCTTTGGACATAGACCTTCAGGTAGAGGCGCTTGACAAAGACGGAAAGGTGCTTGACCTCAAGCTTGACGGGATTCACGTGAATGCTTCCACCAACGACCAACCTACCGAAACGACCATTCAGATAAAATCCAACGAGGTGAGCAGCAACGTGGTGAAGAGTATCGACCGCTTCCGTTTTGTTGCCAAAGGTAACGCCGAAGGTGACAACAATAGCCTTCGTAGCAACCAATACCTGCAACTCAAGGATGCGAAGGTAAAGGTCTCTGGGAAAGTGCTCATCGATTTGAACAATAATTAATGATCAGCACTCGCTATAATCAAGTTAGTATTCACTACATCACCAACTCGTTTCAAACCATGACTATCAAACATACAAAGGCTCTTACCACTACCCTATTGCTTGTCTTAACAAGTATGGCAGGCCATGCACAATATGTACAGAACAATTATTTCTTGGAGACGGCACTATTACGCCATCAGTCGAACCCAGCCTTCCTCCTTGATGACAAGTATATGGCCATCCCCTTCCTGGGCAATATCCATGTAGGTGCATCGGGAAATTACGGTGCAAGCACCTTCATCTATAGCATCGACCCCGCCAAGAACAACGGTTATAAATGGGGGACGTTCATGCATCCCGATGTGAGCAATGAGATGTTCTACAACAAATTGGGCACAAGTGACGTACGTACGTTTACCAATCTCAATCTCAATGTGTTATCAATTGGTTTCAACGCATTCCATGGCACAAACCTCATCGAGGTGAACGTACGTTCCAATGCGGCCGTTAGCCTCCCCAACGAACTCTTTAGGTTTGCCAAAGATCCATCGGCCAAGACGGAATACGACTTCAGCGGAATGGGTGCTCGTGCGCAGGCATACACCGAAGTGGCCCTGGGACATGCCCATCGCATCAACAAAAACCTTACCATCGGTGCGAAGGTCAAGGTGCTCTTTGGCGGAGCATACGCAAACGTGGATGTTGAAAAGCTTCATTTGACGATGATGGAAGATGAATGGGCGGTACAGGGGCGAATCGTTGGGTCTGCCGCTATTCTGAAGTCACACATTGAACTCGACTCCGATGGGCAATTCAAGGATGTTGAGGACGTGAAACCTGGAGTGACCGGTCTTGGTCTGGCCATGGACTTGGGTGCCACCTATCAGATACCAGGAGTCAAGGGGTTAACATTAAGCATGGCGCTTAACGATATGGGGTTCATTAGTCATAGTAAAGCTCAAAACTACAAGCCAATCAAGGACACCGACTGGACTTTCTCCGGCTTTAATAATGCCTACGTTACATCGGACAAGCAAAACTCCCAGGACGTGGGTGACGAGTTTGAGCAGATGGGCGAAGATCTAAAAAGTCTTATTCGTTTCGAGGAGACACCCGAGAAAGGCGTTAATAGTAGCATACCCATGACAATGAATATCGGCGTAGAATATGACATGCCTTTCTATGATAAGATGAGCGTGGGTTTGCTCCATACGGAACGCATGAATGACATAGCGCCTTGGAATTCCACGATGCTAACGGCACGTGTGCGTCCGGCGAAGGTCTTCGAGGCATCTCTCTCCACCTCGGTAGGCACATCCCATGCGCAACTTGGTGGTGCCGTCAGCCTTCATTGTACTGGGTTCAGCTTGATGCTATCAACCGATAACTTCATCACTAAGGTTTCCAAACAATACATTCCCATCAACAACATAAGCACTAATGTAACATTAGGTGTTGGCATCCCTTTGAAATAGAGAAAAAATTCGGGGAAGTGAAATGAGTGGAAGTGACCATGATAGCTATTGCTGATATAAATGACTTGAATGTTTCTGAACCAATGTATTGGTATATAAATACTTGCGATTTATCTTCAATAGAGAAGAAAGTATAGAGTTGAGAGAATGATTTTGAAAGCCATCTCTTTCTTTTGGTAAGAAGGGGTGGCTATTTTAATACTTTCTTATTTGTTTTCCAGGTCTTTCAACCGCTTTTTGTATCTTTACAAGCAATAACTTAATTTCGAACATCACATGGAAAATACTATTGTTGTCTATAGCTCACGATATGGAGCGACACGTCGATATGCCGAAGAACTCGCAAAACGCTTACAAGTTAAGGCCGTAGATTATCGCAAAGTCAATCTCTCCTACCAATATGACTCCATCATTTATCTTGGAGCCATGTATGCTGGTGGTGTGAAGGGTCTGAAGGATACCATGAAGAAATTGTCAGATGTCTCACAAACCAATATCATGGTGATCACGGTTGGAATAACGGATCCGACGAATCTAGAGAACCAAGAAAGCATCAGAAAGGCCATCAAGGAGCAAATGTCGCCCAAGGTGTTTGCAAAGATGCAGATCTTTCATCTTCGCGGGGCAATAGATTATAAACGCTTCAAGCTATTGGACAAACTATTGATGCGTACGGTCTATAAGAAGGTTAGTAAAATGCCGGAGGAAGAACGTACGCCCCAGATCAGGGCCTTGATGGAGACCTATGGTCAAACGGTGGATTTTGTTGACTTTTCACGCCTTGACAAGATCATCGCCCAAATTAATAAAAATGTCTAAGTATGAATTTTGAAATGAAACAATATTGAGTTAAATCCGTTCTTTCTGGCTTGAAATGGTTTATTTCCATCTGTTTTTTCATTTTTTTTTCATGAAATAAGTATCTTTGCAAGAAATAAACATCAACCTATAAACTATGGAAGAAATGGAAAAGGAAGAGGTAAGGCTTCCCGAAAACGCGTTTAGAGAATTAAAAGAGGGCGAAGAATACGTTCCCATCATGAAGCCGGAAAATGTCTATCCGGAAGTAAACACATGGTCTGTTACGTGGGGCGTTCTTATGGCTATGCTTTTTTCGGCAGCTGCCGCTTACCTAGGACTCAAGGTAGGACAAGTCTTTGAGGCCGCCATTCCTATCGCTATTATCGCCGTAGGCGTGTCCTCGGCAACAAAGAGAAACAAGGCTCTAGGCGAGAATGTCATCATTCAGAGCATCGGAGCTTGTTCGGGTGCGGTAGTAGCTGGTGCTATTTTCACCCTACCGGCTATTTATATCTTGCAGGCGAAATATCCGGACATGACCACGTCGTTCTTCAATATGTTTTTCGCCTCTGCCTTAGGAGGTGTTCTAGGCATACTATTCCTTATCCCCTTCCGCAAGTATTTCGTGAGCGAAATGCACGGTAAGTATCCCTTCCCGGAGGCTACGGCGACCACACAAGTACTCGTGTCTGGTGAAAAGGGCGGCGACCAAGCCAAGCCATTATTGATTGCCGGTATCGTGGGAGGACTCTATGACTTCATCGTGGCCAGCTTTGGTTGGTGGAATGAGAACTTCACAAGTCGTTTCATCGGATGGGGACAAGAGCTCGCCGACAAAGCAAAGCTCGTGTTTAAGGTGAACACCAGTGCTGCCATTGTTGGTTTGGGATATATTGTCGGACTCAAATATGCACTCTATATTTGCTTCGGTTCAGTGGTCGTATGGTGGCTTATCGTTCCAGGTATGTCCCTACTCTTCCACGACCAAGTGCTCAACATGTGGGATCCTTCCATTACGTTGGCCGTTGGACAAATGAGCCCAGAACAAATCTTCAAGGCCTACGCTCGTAACATTGGTATTGGTGGCATCGCCATGGCCGGTGTAATAGGCATTATCAAAAGTTGGGGGCTCATCAAAGATGCCGTTGGTCTGGCCTCTAAGGAACTCAAAGGCAAGGGTGCGGGAATCGACGAAGTGAAACGCACTCAACGCGATATCTCCTTCAAGATCATTGCCATTGGTAGTATTATCGTCATCTTGTTGACATTCGTTTTCTTCTGGTTGGGAGTAATGAAAGGCAATATCTTCTTCGCCGTGGTTGGCATCTTGCTAGTCACCGTCATTACATTCCTATTCACAACGGTTGCTGCCAATGCTATCGCCATCGTGGGTACCAACCCTGTTTCGGGCATGACACTTATGACGCTTATCATGGCCAGCGTAGTGATGGTAGCGGTAGGTCTCAAGGGCCCTGGCGGAATGATTGCTTCTCTCATCATGGGAGGCGTGGTCTGCACGGCCTTGTCAATGGCCGGTAGCTTCATCACCGATTTGAAGATAGGTTACTGGTTGGGCACCACTCCTAAGAAGCAGGAGACATGGAAGTTCCTTGGAACGCTCGTGAGTGCCGCCACCGTAGTGGGTGTGATGATTGTGCTCAACAAGACCTACGGCTTCTCTAGCGGACAACTTGCCGCTCCACAAGCTAACGCCATGGCCGCGGTCATCGATCCGTTGATGAATGGCGTGGGTGCCCCATGGATTCTTTACGGCATCGGTGCGATCATTGCCATCGTGCTTGATAGACTTCACATTTCCGCTTTGGCTTTCGCTCTCGGTATGTTTATCCCCTTGGAGCTCAACGTTCCACTTGTCGTGGGTGGAGCCATCCATTGGTATGTGGAATCGCGTTCTAAGGACAAGAAGGTCAACGAAGCTCGTGGCGAGAAAGGTACGCTCATTGCCAGCGGATTCATTGCTGGTGGTGCCTTGATGGGTGTGGTTAGCGCGTTGCTTAAGTTCGGTGGAATTGAACTCTCAATCGCCGACACATGGTGGACCAACCCATTGTCTGAGATATTCTCACTTCTGGCTTACGTGATACTGATCGCCTACTTCATTTGGGCAACGAAAGCAACGAAGAAGGCCTAAGCCTTTATAGATTACAATAAGAGAGCGGAGAAAAGCCATTGTGACTTTTCTCCGCTCTTTGATTTATGGTCAAACTTCAGGAAGTCGACCGATAAGTGATGAAACGATGCTTCTACTTATGCGCCATGGAAAAGATACTCTGCTTGGGTATCCTTACATATCTCGGTGAAGAGCCGTTCGGTCAATTCATCCGCTACGCCAAGGGCACTTTCAAGAATATTTGTTTGGAATTGTTGGAGTAAATCTTGTGCCTTCAAGGGTTGATCTTGATATATGTGCATATAATCCATTTCGAACTCATATTGCCGTTGGTCGCATTCGCCCTCGAATCGAAGCCAACGCTCCTTGATGATTGGCGCATACTTGTTGTAGTTCACCATCCCCAATGCTTGCACATGGCGGAACTTCCAATAGGCATTATCATTGGAACTTTGTCCATTTCCCGTCTGATAGGACTTGGGATAAGCCGTCGCACCTTGGTAATAAGGCAAGAACACACTAAGATCAGCCATGCCCATAGCCATATAAGTACAACAACCTATGGCTTGCGGTAGCCATGGACGTACCGTAATGATATGTGTCTGACATGTACGGAAGATGCTTATTGGTCGCCAAGGTTCCTTGCCATTATTGTGCATATACGGATCATGAGAAGTGCCATCATAATGGAATCGGAATGCCTTACGAAGGTCAGAAAGACTTATCTTATGTTCTGGCTGGGCATAAACGGGGAACGTGTTCTTGGTGACATCACTCTCCAATTTTGGCGAGAATATCTTTTGCAATGCCCAAACGCGTGGGTAGTTGTAAGTCGTGTCTTGCTCCTCGTCACGAGAATAAGCCTCATGGAAATCGAACTTTCCTTGTTTTGGGTCATAGAGTCCGTTCTTCTCGGCAAACTCTATGAGATCATTAGAGGCGAAGTAGTTAGCTTTATCTTTCGGATCATAATCCCGGAACCGACTCTGATTACCTGAAACGAAGTACTTGTCATTGGGAATCCTACAAGCAAGCCAACGGTGTCCACAAGCGTTTTCAAGGTACCAGATCTCGTCCTGGTCAACGAAACTAATGCCAAAGCCCTCGGCTGATCCATGCTCCTCAATGAGTTGGCCTAGTCGTTCCACGCCTTCGCGCGCCGTGTGGATGTAAGGCAGGGTGATGTTGAACGCACTATTCTCGGCTACACCACTCTCCACATACGGGTCGAAGGCCAAGGCTTCGTCCGACGAGAAGATGGTCTCCGTGGCACTCATCCCCACTCCCGCGGTATTGAAGCCTGCCGAGCCCCAATGTCCTGGCAACGAATAATCGGGCATGGCACTATATCCAAGGTGCACCTTTGGTAACTTGCAACGGAAGGAGCTATCACGGGCAACGAACTCCTCCGGGCCATTATCGGTGTCCTCATACAACTCAAGGTTCTTGGCTTGAAGGCAATCGAAGTCTTCAGAGCGTGCACAAACCAATGCACCATCAGTAGTCTGATCTTTACCAACAATAATTGTGGTACATTCTGAAAGTTTATTTTTCTTCATCATATCAAAATTTAAATCAATGAATTTTTCTTTCTGGCCCTCCTTAGTATCATTGATGAGCAAGAGGAATTCCCGACTTGGAACGCCCAAAAAAGTCTCAACAATTTTATTGAAACTAAGGTTGAGACAAACTTACGTGTTTTTAGCGACAATCGTCATTCATTATTCGAAAATCTTTAGATTCGTTTGGGCTTGTGATTCAAATTGATTCACGGACTGATTCAATTTGTTTTACTTCATGATTCAATTTGATTCATCGTGTGATTCAAATTGAATCACAATCGCAACTTGTTGCTTTGATTGAGATAAAGTGATTTAACTCATTCGTTATTAATGATATTGCACTCTATCGCAAATACTATTAGCTTTCTGGAGATAATTTGTTCGAACGGCAAACAATCGCTTTATTTCAACATCGCTTTAGTCATCGGAAGTATTTAAAGGAGTTATATACACCAGAGATTAGTTTTCATTATGAAAGCATGACTATGATAATAAAATTGAGTAACTTTGTATCTGAGTGCATGGACAATCATAGTTGTTCACTTGTTGCCCTGCATCATGTTATAAAGTAATAGAATAATGAACGAAATAGATTTTAAATACACGGACGAGCGATTTGCCGACATCCAAATGTTGCGTTATCGTCTCAATGGTTTCGAAGAACTCACTCTTCAACAAAAGAAATATATATACTATTTAAGCGAGGCAACACTAGCTGGTCGCGATATTACGTTTGACCAATTTGGACGCTACAACTTGCTTATTCGGAAAACATTGGAGGCGGTATATACTCATCATGCGGGAGCCCCCAATGACAAGGACTTTGTGGAAATGACCGAATACTTGAAGCGTGTTTGGTTTTCCAATGGTATTTACCACCACTATGGTAGTGAAAAATTTACCCCTTCTTTTCCCGAATCATGGTTTAGGGAGACCGTTAACCGTCTTGATGCCGAGCTCTTACCCAAGGGATGGAATTCTTGGCAAGATGTGCTTAACGAGATATGTCCGGTCATCTTTGACCCAACCGTCATGCCAAAGCGCGTGAATCAAGCCGATGGCGAGGACTTGGTACGTACCTCTGCTTGCAACTTCTATGAAGGCGTTAGCCAAGAGGAAGTAGAGAATTATTATGCCTCCATGAAGAAAGATGATTCCGGCAATGGACAACCAAGTTATGGACTCAACTCCAAACTTGTGAATAAGGATAGTAAGCTTGAGGAATTGACTTACACCACGAATGGGTTGTATGGTGCGTCCATCAAGCAAATCGTCTATTGGCTAGACAAAGCGAAGGCCGTTGCGGAGAATGATCAACAACGCGAAGTGCTCTCTTTGCTTATTGAATACTATGAAACCGGAGACCTAGGAATCTTTGACGACTACTCTATTGCATGGTTGAAGGAACAAGAAGGTCGTGTAGATTTCATCAACGGATTTATCGAGGTCTATGGCGATCCTCTCGGATTGAAAGGTTCTTGGGAAGGTATCGTTGAGTTTAAGGACCTGGAGGCCACACGCCGAACACAATTGATATCACAAAACGCCCAATGGTTTGAGGACCACTCGCCCGTGGATCCTCGATTTAAAAAGCCGACCGTCAAGGGCGTCACGGCTAATGTCATCAATGCGGCCATGTTGGGTGGAGACGAGTATCCAGCCTCGGCTATTGGCATAAACCTTCCCAATGCGGACTGGATTAGAGCCGAATATGGGTCTAAGAGTGTCACAATAGCCAACCTGACCGAGGCATATAACAAAGCCGCCAAGGGCAACGGATTCGATGAAGAGTTTGTCATCGACGATGAAACCCGAAGGCTCATCGACCAATATGGAGATCTTTGTGATGATCTGCATACCGACTTGCATGAGTGCTTAGGACATGGTAGCGGCCAGTTGCTCCCCGGCGTTGATCCGGATGCACTCAAGGCGTATGGAAGTACGATTGAGGAAGCTCGTGCCGACCTCTTCGGACTCTACTATCTTGCTGATCCGAAGTTGCAAGAATTGGGACTTGTACCCAATGACGAGGCCTACAAAAGCCAATATTACCACTATATGATGAATGGTCTGATGACACAAATCGTGCGCATTAAACCAGGTCAACAAATAGAGGAAGCCCACATGCGCAATAGGGCGATCATCGCTCAATGGTGTTTGGAGAATGGTGGAAACGCCGTCGAATTGGTGCAAAGAGAAGGTAAGACTTATGTAAAAATCAACGATTACCCTACCCTCCGACAACTCTTTGCCCAACTCTTGGCAGAGATACAACGCATTAAGAGTACGGGAGACTATGAAGCGGCAAGGCAACTCGTGGAGCGTTATGGTGTGAAGATTAATCCCGATTTGCATGCAGAGGTACTTGATCGCTATGCCAAACTTAATATTGCTCCATATAAGGGGTTCATCAATCCCGTGATGAAGGTGGTGAAAAACAATAGTGAAGAGATAACCGATATTAAACTTGACTATACGGAAAGCTATACTCACCAAATGTTGAGATATAGTGCTGAGTATGGTACATTAATCCAAAGACAATGACAAACGAAGAGATACAACAAAAGCTGAAGGAGATTAAGCAACGTTTCAGGCTTTCAATGAATGGCCCAACGGCTCAATCCATGCGTGACAAAGGTGTGGAATATAGAGTTAATTGGGGTGTTCCCTTCATCGACTTGAAACGGATGAGCAAAGAGATTGGACAAGATTATGATCTTGCTATTGCCCTTTGGAAGGAGGAAATACGTGAGTGTAAGATTTTGGCAACTCTCGTCATGCCAGCCGATAAGATGCCTATAGAGGTGGCAGAGATATGGATGGAACAAACCCATTCGCAAGAGATGGCAGAGATGCAGGCATTCAACCTTTACCAATATGTGCCATACGCCGCCGAGTTGGCTTACCAATGGATGGCTAATGATGGTGAGTACTATCAGATTTGTGCGTACAACATCATGTCAAGACTATTCATGAAAGGACAAGAACCCAACGAGCGTGGTATTCATGAGTTCCTTGACCAAGCCATGACATCAATGAAAGCTGACTCACAAGGAATAAGTCATTCGGCGATGAATGCCATTAGACATTTCTCCAATCTAGGTCTGATGTATGAACGTGTGGCGAAGTCAGCTTTGCAAAAGGAAGGTATTGAACTATTACAATAAGATAAGAATAGTAAAACACTATACTATAGGATATTAATTACATCTTTTGTTACAATGATATCCTTTGTTTTGGGAAAATCATATCGTGTTTAATTGACGATAATTTAAGAGGAGAGTTAACTATAAATTTATAGCTCTCCTCTTTTTATTGCATCCATGATGTTGGCCGGTGGACGTTGGTTAGCTAACTCATTCTTCATAAAATCCATGTAGGGAGCAACGTGTTCAAAGAATCGTTTATATCCTTCGCATAGATAATTGAGGTTGTGTTCTCCATCCTTGGTATCAACAAATCTATTCTTCGGACACTCGCCATTGCACGCAAAGAGCCATGCGCATTCTTTGCATTGGGTTGGTAGACTAGCTTGCTTGGCCAAACCAAACGAGCGTTGACGCTCGCTATACATCATTTCGGTAATGGTTTGCTCGTGGATATTGCCCAATTTATACTCCGGAAAGACAAAGTGATCGCAACTATATAGGTCACCATTCCATTCCAAAGCAGAAGCATGTCCGCATGTCTTAGCCAACGTGCAAATACCTGGCGCTTGTCCCACCCAGTTGGCTAGTGTGGCATCGAAGATCTGAACATAATAATTGGCCACGTCGTTGCGTACCCATTCGTCGAAGATGGTGATGAGGAAGTTTCCCCATTGTTCTGGAGTTACACTCTCATCTGTAAGAAATCCTCCTCCACGTGACGAAGGCATCAACTCCAACTCATGAAGCGATGGATTGCAATCCCCTTCCGTTTCTCGCCTCTCGGCAATTGGCGTAAATTGGATATAATGGCAATCGATTTCCTTGAAGAAGTGGTAAAAATCCAATGGATAATCAGCATTGAAATCGTTGATGACCGCCATCGCATTCCATTGTACATCATGCTTGTTCATCAATTTGATGCCACGCATCACTTGTTGAAATGATGGTCGCGATGTTGCCGTACGTCTATACTCATCATGGAACTCCTGGGGACCATCAATAGAAAGCCCAACCAACCAGCCATTGTCATGTAAGAACTCACACCACTCGTCGGTGAGCATCGTTCCATTGGTCTGAATGCTATTGTCGATGATGTGGCCATGAGCATATTGCCGTTGGAGATCCATAACCCTTTTGTAGAATGACAAAGGCCTCATCAGAGGTTCTCCACCATGCCATGTAAAGAGGACGTTAGGAGAAGTCTGTGAATTGATGTATTGATCAATGAACTTCTCCAATGTAGAGTCGCTCATAATCTCTTTGGGGGCATCGCTATACAAGGCCGCCTTCTCCAAGTAATAGCAATATTGACACCTGAGATTACAAAGAGAACCCGCAGGTTTTGCCATTACATACAATGGACTTGCAAATGGAAAAGCATTCATTTGCCTATACTATATATATGGTTTTTACCATTAAAACTTAGTTCTTGCACGCCGTAACACATTCTGTAGTTCGAATACTACAAAAGGATTCTTCTCAGCTACATTGTTTTTCTCCCACTTTTGAGAGGTAATGTCAAATAGTTGTGGCACAGGCTTGTTGCCCGTCTCTACTTCCGGACACCAACTCAACGACTCAGGTCCATCACTCGGCTCAATATACTTCCATTGTGGTGTTCTAACGGATAACACTCTTGTGTTGGACATTTCTATAACCCATGGCCTATCAACTACACTTTGACCCAATAAGCAATCGATTCGGTTCTTACTATCCGGGGCACTACCCTGGGGCATCCTCGCACCAACAAGATTAGCCAATGAACCCATGATGTCAATATGAGAGAAGAGCGCATTGCTTTGTAAACCCTTTTTGGCTTGCCCAGGCCAGTTCACGATAAATGGCACCATAGTGCCTCCTTCGAAGCTACTATACTTGCTTCCACGCAAACCTCCAGCAGGCTTATGACCATTAAGCAACTCTTGTGCTTGGTCAGCATAGCCATCATCTACTACTGGTCCGTTGTCGCTAGTGAGGATAATAATCGTATTATCGGCAATTCCTAGTTCCTTGAGTGTTTGCATCACTTGACCCGCGGTCCAGTCAAACTCTAAGATGGCATCACCACGTAGGCCCATACCACTCTTCCCTCGGAATCTAGGGTGAGGGAATCTTGGCACATGAATATCATTGGTTGCAAGATAAAGGAAAAATGGATGCTGACTATTATTTCTTATAAAACGTAGCGCATGCGAAGTAATGGAGTCGGCAATGTTCTCGTCTTTCCACAAGGCATTGCCCCCACCCTTCATAAATCCGATACGGCTAATGCCATTGACGATGGACATATCATGCCCATAAGTTGGCTTCAGGTTATAGAGCAACTCCGGATTGTCTTTGCCAGTGGGCTCACCAGGGAAATTAGCCTTATAGTTAACACTGATCGGAGCTGACGCATCATAGTTGGCCACCTTGCCATTTTCAATGAAAGCACAAGGTACTCTATCAGCCGTTGCGGCCATGATATAGTGATAATCAAAACCAATATCGGCGGGTGACTCCGCCAATGAGGCGTTCCAATCCTGCCCTCCACCCGTGTCGCCCAATCCTAAATGCCATTTGCCTATGGCGGCGGTGCTATATCCAACCGAGCGGAACATATCGGCCAAAGTGAATTGCGATGGTTTGATGATCATCGCGGCATCACCATCTGCAATATTGGTGTCCTCCTTGCGCCAAGCATACTCACCTGTGAGCAAAGAATAGCGTGATGGCGTACTTGTCGCGGCCACGCAATGTGCATTTGTAAATCGAACACCCGCCTCTGCCAAGCGATCCACGTTTGGAGTCTTGACATTCTTAGCACCATAACATTGCAGGTCACCATAGCCAATATCATCGCCTACAAGGAGGATGACATTAGGCTGTTTTGGGTTTGCTTTGTTATTGCCTGAAGTTACTTCTGGCGTTGCCGAGAAGGCATGGCTGGCTATAGGAAGCATTAGCGTAGCACTCAAAAGTCGATTATTTGATGCTCTGAAATAATTCATGCGATTGTAGGTTCTTATTTTTGCAGTATAAATAAATCCTCGTTTCGAGTTGTGGGTTACAAATTATCCGTAAAATTAAACAATTCTGATGTAGTTTAGAGCATTCTCCAATGATATTAACATTTTTACAATCGCTAGAAAAAATCAAAATTGTAGGAGTTTATGCACCGAAATCCCCACGCAAAGTTCTCTTGAGACGACGCTTAACTTTAGGCCAGAAGCTGAAATGTCGATGGTAATACTTAGCCATTATCTTTCTAGCGTAAGCATTTTCCTCAATCATCGGTAACTTCTCTACTGGTAAAGGATCCATCCAAAGCGTAGAATGAAACAGGCCCCCACTTCCGCAATTGGTTCCCGTTCCATCAAATCCAGAGTTGCTTACAAGAGAACGGCCGACGTTTAACGATAGAATATCTGCTAGAAAAAGACTTGCATTCCAACGGATAGCCCAAGAATTGTTTTTGCCTTCGGTTTGGCGTCGCAACATTCGAGTATAACGATAGGTACCATCAAAATCAAATTTGCGGTTGAGCTTCTTATCCATTATTTCTTGCAAAAGCACCTTGCCATCAGGATTGAAGTGAGACCATGCTCGGTCCCATGTAGCCCATCCCCAACTACCTGTCCATTTGATGAGAAACGTGGTAGGCAAGCTAAGACACCCTGTGTAGTCACATGCCTGAATGTGTCCAACTCTTGGTTCATCCTTATATACTTCCAAAGCATCATTCATGAACTTCAGAAAATACGGAGAAACGACAAGGTCATCTTCTAATACAATAACACGACCTCTTTGATTGACATTTGTAGTAACGCCATCGATAATGTTTCGAGCCAATCCCCAATTCTCGTAGCGTTCAATAATTGTTACCGAAGCAAACCCATTAATTGAGTGCACATATTGGCGCACTTCATTTACGGCATCAGAGTCGTTATCCGTTTTAGCAGCATCTGAATAAACTATCAGATCGCTATCGACCGCTTCCTTGTTGGTAAGGAGACTGTTCACGGCATCGACAACGTGCTGAGGACGATTGTAAACGAACAACAAGATTGGTGCTAACATATGCTTGGATTTATTGATGATATAGTGTTAGTGTTTCTTAGTACGTCTTCTTTCACCGATTATTGACGAGCTTTGGCCCAATAAACGGAAGAAATATAACAGATAGTCCTTGGACATTTGCCATTTCAAAAGCACTAAACACTTCGCCGATTTCTTGATAATTGCCAACACACCATAAGAGAAAGCTGAGAGCAACGAATAGTTGGGATTAAGATATTCAGACTGGAAATAAACTCGTTCTGAACGCATAAATGCATCATGAGTCACCGGGCGCATTGCTCTATCATGGCAACCAAAGATAAAAGGACAATAGCCTAAAGCATAACCATGATAACGCAAACGGTTTACCCAATCCTTATCCTCACCATACATGAAGAACATTGGGGAAAAGCCACCAACTTTATTCAACGCTTCTATTGGAATGAACCAAAAAGCGGCATTGACGAAAGGAAGTTCTACAATCTCGGTGTTTGCTTTTATAGCCAAATAATCTTGGAGTGAAGTTTCTTTGTTAAGTTTTGCATAAGCCGCAAAGCCTTGGTCCAAATATTGTCGATCACCAGTGAGATGAACGGGAGAAAGAATGCCATATTGAGGAAAACGACGACTTAGATCACACAAGGTGCCTATCACATCCTCATCGATCCACGCATCTTCGTTAAGTAAAAGCACGGCATCGCACCCCCTTTCTTGAGCAACTCCCATTCCGATGTTGTTTGCCTGACCAAAACCGAGATTTTTTTGGTTCTTAATAAGCGTTACTTCAGGATAGTCATGCTCGATAATCGAAGTTGTATTGTCTATGGAACAATTGTCCACTACAATGACATCTGCTTGTACTGATGATGCACGTAGACTCCCAAGGCAACGGTCAATCCATCGCTCGAAATTGTAACTAACTATTATAACCGCAATCTTCATTTCAAGTTTAGTGCTTTGCGTGTTGTGAAGCATAAAGATTCGTCAAGCTTTTTACCTTTATTGGTCATCATTCCCTTTACTTAATAGGCAAAGATAATCATATGCATTGATTCATAAGTTACACAAATGTTAATCTTAGTTTATTTTAACTTGTCATTTTAAGTTATAGCCAAGCAAACTCTTTAAACAAGTAATTTGTACAACTAAAAATAAAATTTTCATACTGATACCCCAGTTCGGGATAAGAA
>DHOP01000086.1 GCA_002407775.1 Prevotella sp. UBA5387 | reverse complement strand
AATAATTTTAAGAGACACTAGTGTATCCATAAGTGCCACCATATAGACCTTTCTTCACCGTGAACCAAGGCGTTCGTTTTGTCAATCCATTCAGAAGTACTTAAAATGAAGCTCGGTAATCCCACCTACATTTTAAAGTGGTCAAATTCAACCACTTTGAAATTTGGATTATGAATCATCTACCAAGTTTCCAAGAATGCAATCGTAAAGCGGTTGCGAATCCAATTTTTAATTACGTCAACTTCTCGACTATCTCCATCCTTGGCACCCGCCATATCGATAAGAGATATGTAGTCCTACTCATTCACGTTCAGGATTGATATTTCTGTGTTTTAGACGGTTATCTTTGCCATAATTCTACATATTTATATATGCATTGCTAATTTACTCATAAATTTTTGTATTGAAGACTTTCTAGCATAGATATTACACTTTTTATGGTGAATAATTTGGATATGCGCTACGTTTTACTACGTATTACCCAATTATACACGATTCCAAAAGAGTTTAGAAATCTCTCTTTGCATACTATCCAAATATCTTATCCACTCAGCATACCGCATCTATCTTCGTTTCCAGTAGTACATCCGCTTATATCTGAGTGCTTTTAATATCGGTATGACCTAATAATTTGACAACCACAGCGGTCGTTGGGCGGGAAGGGACGAAGCTATCGGCTATGGGCTTTAGTCCACGGCGTATGGTCCTCCCCGAGCATTTGCATTGGGAAGACAGATCCAGCACTGTCCGTTTGTCAGTCAGATAGCTACGCCACGAGTCAACTCCATTAATGCGAAGACCTGCCTGAAATTGTTTGCCACAATCATGGCAAAAGTACATTTGGCAACCACGTCTGTGACCATTCTTTTTAACATTTTGGCTGCCACAGAAGATGCAGCTTTTTATTCAATACCTGTCAAATGCTGCAAAGGTAATAAATAATGGACATTCGAAAGGTTTCAGCCTACCAAATGCCCATTACGCCAAAAAAGCTAAGCTCTTGCAACAAACAACGGACAAGACCTAGCCAACCTCTAGCCTATTGGTCTTTTAACTTTGCGTAATGCTTGTCAAAGACACCGCGTAGTTTCGTCTTGTCGTTAATGATCTCTCTAACTTCCTTGAGGTATTGCTCGTTGGGTGAATTTGGGATCCAAAGGCGCAGATAACCCCCATTACCATATTTCTCGGAGACATGGTTTCTGAATCGGGTATATTGTTCCTCCTCTCCTAGTTCGGAATAATGTCCTAAACCAAATTGAATGGCACGCGTAAAGACAATATCTGGTTGAAGATCACGGTCAGCCTCTGCAACAATCTTACCATAGATGCTACGTGGTTCATGAGACGCCGAGGCACGATGGTCCTCCACGGCCTCACGCATAATCTTGACCTGCTCCGGTGAAAACCATTTTGCCAATCGCTTGTCAGCAGCCAATATTTTTCCGCCAGTGACATGATGAATCGCACGTGGACCACTCATACCGAGGTCATGGTAGGCCGCTATGGCATAGACCATGTCGATATCTGCGCCTAACTTTCTTGCAAGGACAAGGGAACTGGCGATGACGCGCTGCACATGCACTAAGCTATGGGCAGGATCAAAGTCATTATATTTAGGGAGAATGATGGTTTCGATAAACGACATCAGTTCTAGATTCACTTCCATGAGAACTATATTTTGTGAATGATTCTTATTGCAAATGTAGCGAATAATGTCTACTTTTGCAAGTGATTATGGATGAAACTCGTGTAAAAACCAATTCTATAAAGGCATGGGTGCTAGCTGCCCGTCCACAGACACTATCCGGAGCAGCAGTCCCTGTGATGATAGGCGCAGGGTTGGCATGGACAGAAGCAGGAAGCGATATGCACTGGTTACCCGCCCTACTCTGCTTGCTTTTCGCCTTTGTAATGCAGATTGACGCCAACTTAATAAACGATTACTTCGACTTCCAGCGTGGCAATGACGATGCAGCCACACGTCTAGGGCCTCTGCGTGCATGCTCCATGGGATGGATTACGCCTAAGGTAATGTTGCGAGCCATCATAATTACCACTGCCATAGGGTGCCTCATCGGACTGCCTCTGGTATATTTTGGTGGATGGACGATGATTGCCGTCGGTGCACTTTGTGTGCTTTTCAGCTTCCTCTACACTACTAAGCTGTCCTATCTTGGCCTTGGTGACCTTCTAGTACTTGTCTTCTTTGGAATTGTACCCGTATGTCTCACCTATTTTCTTAGTGTACCAGAATCACAACAAGCCATCACTTGGCAAGTCTTCCTTGCCTCTATAGCATGTGGTCTCGTCATCGACACACTCCTCATTGTAAACAACTATCGTGACATCGAAAATGATCGCCGCGATAATAAGATGACTTTTGTGGTGCGTGTCGGTGCCTCTGGCGGACGCGCACTCTATATTTCTTTGGGCATCGTCGCAATGCTGATAGCCAGCATCCATATCTTTTATAGCAATCCATGGGCTTTCTGGCTACCACTAATATCATATATGCCTTTGCATATCACCACTTACATCAGCATGTGCCGAATTGACAAGGGACGTGAACTCAACAAGGTGCTTGGTCAAACAGGTCGCAATATGTTTGTTTATGGGCTGACAACAGCTATAGGATTCCTTATTTAGAAAGACATAACAGCCAGCTTTCAGAGCCTTTTCCAACTCCCATCTTAAGCCCCTTGATTCTGCTCGAACGAGTGTAGTTCTCATCATCAAATGAGATACCATACCAATGGCATTGCGATTGATGCCTTATGGTGACTTATATCAGATTTACT
>DHOP01000037.1 GCA_002407775.1 Prevotella sp. UBA5387 | reverse complement strand
TACCATCTTTCCTGATCTGGGCCATAGGCGAAATTCATCCTGAGGTTCTTGCCTGCATCCTCTATCAACTGAATCTTTCCAAAGTCATTGAAAGAAGTTGCCAACGCATCGCCCGGTATCTTTCCATCAACATTTTCCACCTCTGTCACAGCATGCGGTCGGGTGTTCTCGTCGTAAGAGAAGCTACCCACCCCAGTTTTGAGGAGAATATTTCCGTTCGACGCATAATTTATCTTCATCGTTTCGATTGCACCACTTTTAACGGAAACAAGTCTGTCCAAATTGTCATAGCTGAAGGTTTCCCCAGCTTCATTATTTCTCTTGCGTGACAACAGATTATCAGTAGCTCCGTCATAGGCCTCATCAAAATTCTCCAAAATTGATGAACCACGGGTAATTCGGCAATTACTCTCATACCCACGAGCGTCCCGAGTCTGTGTAGCAGTAAGCTTCCCCATAAAGGAGGTGCTGCTTACAAGGCCGTCAGTACTTTCGACCTTATAGATAACCTTGTCACCTATTGTTGTCTGTGCCTTGAAACCCCAATTATCATACAGGTACGACTCTTCCAGGCCACCAGGATAGGTTGTCTTGGACAACTGGTTATTGCCGTTGTACGCGAATGAGAAACTATAGTCTCCATGTCCATCCACATTACGCTTCTCAGTAACAACACGTCCGAATCTGTCATGGGTGTATTCCACAGAATTGTTGTCGGAAGCCAGTTTTACCAATCTCAGCTTTTCATTGCCTGTAGTACCATAAGTATAAACAATGGTTTTCTGTCCAATTTGGGTAGATGCCAAACGTCCCAGGTCGTCATAGTTGTTGATGGTCTTGATGCCTCTTCCGTCTGTTTGTGTCAGCAACGTACCGTCAGCCGCATACGTATAATTTGACGTTCCCGCATCCGGGTCAGAGAGGGACAACTGATTACCGGCTGCGTCGTAGGACATGGTCACAGTAGAGCCCTGTGTCTTTACACTGCTTGGCTTGCCTATTGACGAATATTGGTATTCGACCTCGCTGACAGGATCGGTCGACTTTACAACATTTCCCCATGCATCTGTAGTCTTGGTATAACTACGGCCTGCAATGGTCGTGGTAACCGAACGGTTTCCGTATGAATATGAAGCAGACTTACCAGAGCTCAGTACATCCGTGATGACTCTTCCACGCTCATCATAGGTAAGATCCTGTGTTATGGTCAATTTCCCCGTTTTGTTCTCGACACGAGAAAATTGCCCCTTGCTATTATAGGTTGTAGTCTTGGAAACAGGCATTCCCTTGGCACCGAGCGTCTCCTGTAGGACCTCATGTCCTCCATTGTCGTACCATGTCGTTACAGAAGGCTTGCCAGTAGTGGATTCCTTTGTATAATATTTCTTGCCGTTGGTAATTCCCCAACCTGTCTCATAGGTTGTCCGTGTACTGTCAGCCAGTAAGGCGGTCAGTTTTCTTCCCCATCCGTCATAAGTATATTTGGTGGTCAGAATATTGGAAGGCTCCGTAACGTCACTCTCGGTCAGCACATTGCCCCATAAGTCATACGTAAAGGTATTGATGGCAGAGGCTGGGTTGGTATAACTTTTAATGACGAAACGCCCGGATGGGTCATAGTCATTATATTTTGTTATTGTTTTTACTCCACTACCAGTAGTAACCGACGAAAGGGTATTACCATACACATCATAGGTCGATGTTGTCTTAAGCGCCATGTTGGTTCCGCTGTTCACGGTGGAAGAAAGCACATTGCCCTTGTCATCATAACCATAAGTTGTGACAGTTGTATATGGTGCCGGGTCATTTGCATGTTTCTGTGACATGGTCAATGTCGTAGGTAGCCATACCCCAGCCTTATTTTGGTAGCCTGTGTAGGAAACCTTCTTATACATGTTGTCACCGTCATTCTTCACCGTCTCATCGACTATGACTCCTTTTGACACATCATAGTTGGAAACGGTTGTAACCTTGTTTCCATCCAAGTCGGCCACATCCTTTTGGGACACATACGCAAAGTAGTTATTCCCTGTCTTTGACACGGAATAGGTCGAGATAATCGTACTTGAATTGTTACTAACGGAACTTGAGGTCTTGATTTCTGTTGGTATCCAGAGACTCTCGTCCCATTTAGTGACGCTGTTTACTTCCTTTGTGTCTAATGTTGTGTTCTCGCTGGTTACCGTATTGAAGCCAAGCATTCCCTTACCTGCAATATGCAGTCTGAGGTCTTCGTAGAAATACTTAGTCACTTGACTACCTAGAGATCCGTTGTCGCTCGTTACTCTTGCCACGACAGATAGTGGTAGAGTATAGGTGTTAACTGGGTATATGTTTTTAAAACTCTTTCTATAAACAGCAGGACTCGTAGCACTTGCATACTGGATATAACTGCTATTGCCCATACCATCAGATATACTTGTTATTTTTCCTATTTGTGAAAGATCATATCCTGATTTATAAATATTAATCTTCTCGTAGAAAGTACTGTTCGTACTATTTAGGATACTTCCATAATTCGCAAGCTCAATATTGCCATCACCATTAAAATCACCAAGAAAAATAGAACGTTCATCTGCGTCGTCCTCTCGATTCTTTGTATAGCTATTACCTAACTTCAGATTTGAGCCTGTAGAATAGAGCCATTTAACCTGAGTATCTGTATATTCATTCTCAAATTTAGGGAATCCCCGATGCCTATATCCAGCTTTACAAACCATCACGTCAGTGCGACCGTCATGATCCATATCGTAAGCCATCAAAGAAAATCTGCCGTCATCTTTGTTGGATGCATGGTCTCCAACGCCAATATCTACAGATTTGGTATGAGTAAAAGTTCCATTACCATTGTTGTGTGCTATCCACAGGCAAGTTTCTCCAGCTTTATTATAAACAAAGTCCAACAATCCGTCACCATCAAAATCGCCCTGTTGGATTCTCCAATAATTACCAAAATCCGTACCTGACTTTGCATTGCTCTCTGTAAATGCCGATGCAGTTCCTGCTCCTCCGTTATTGAAGTACACTTTATAGCCACCATCATATAGAAGTATTAGATCAGAGAGTCCGTCATTATTATAGTCCCCAACAAAAACTTTTTCAATGTCTTTGCTTACTTCCTGTGGTAAGGTGAGTTTTACTTCAGTACGGTTTAATGTTGTCCCACCAGTAAATTGCACTATGGTACAGGGGTAATAATTGTCTTTTTTGCGTTGCTCCACACATACGACATCATCCTTACCATTGCCATCCACGTCAAAAGTCACAAACAGCGGAGCCTTATCTGTTGATTGGAGGCCTACGGCGAAGGCATGGGTGCCACCACTCCTTCCGGCTACAACATCGCTTCCCAAAACTATGTAGAAAACAGCCTGATCCCAATAGCCAGTTGCCGCATTCTGAAATGGGAACACCAGATCATTGTATCCATCACCATCAAAATCCATAACAGCCGCTCCGCCAAACATGGATTTGATGACATCCATTGATATACCTGAAGGCAGCGTGTAAATCAGAGGCGAATCATAGGTTATGCTTCCAGTAGATGATACTTTACTTCTGCTGACATATACATATGTGTAGTAGTTCCAACTCCCTCCGCCAGCCCAAACCGAAGTTGTGACTTTTACAGGTGAAACCCGTATTATATCACTGATGCCATCCCCATTAAGATCTGCGGAGAGAAATTGCTTGCTGGTTTCCTCAACGAAGCTACTACCATCTTTCGTGGAAACTGCCAATTGCGAAGAATTAACCCCCAAGGAAGGTAAATACTGCCAAGTAAATCTAACAGGAGGAAGTTTTTCTCCCGTTCCATTCGCTTCTTCTACTGTAACAAGGCGCGTCCACTTGCTGCTTGACTGATCTGAATTGTCATTATAACTAAATGTATATTTGCGATATATCGAATTATTACATGTCGCTGTAACGGAAGAAAGACACACATCAATCAATCCGTGTTGATCTTCTACAGCAAAAGGCCTCGTATTGTTTCCAAGGCTCTGATAGGAGAAACTAATCTTATTAACAATTCCACGACCCTTCACTAAATTTGTACCATAAGTTATACTAATCGGTCTGATGAAAAAAGTACCTATAGCATAATCGTATGTGATATAATTGGAATACTTGTCCGTGGCTCGATTGATATACCATGATGCAATACGGGCATATCCTGTTTTATTTCTGTAACTGAGCTTTGAGGTCGTAGAGTTTCCATATTGGTATACTGTACCATCACTTGACCTTACTTCAAACCAAGTGTCAGCCGTACTATTGCTATAATTTCCATACACGACAACTTTGGTAAAAGGATCTCCCTCTACCGTGTAGATGGCACCGTTCTGACCAGCGGTACCCGACTGAAGTATCAGGCGCTTTCCATCAAGGAAATAAGTGTCACCACCTGTATATGTTGTTCCTTTTACCTGACCATCATGAAACAAGTCTTTTCCGCCTCTCGTTATTGCAGAGATTCCCGCAATATTGAAACCAAACCCAGCAAGTCCGTAGCCTCCACTTTGACTATTATAAGATATGGATAACTGTGGTGTGAAAGAACCACCATTGGGTACGTCAATCTTTAAGTCATAGACAGCAGATCCCGAATTGGATACCGAAAAACTACCATGGGGAGTACCCACGGACTCCTGGGGCAGTGGTTCAGGATCAGAGTCTATAGGATCAAACGGAGTTGGGTCTGTAGGAGTTTCCGGGTCGTCTGGATTTAAAGGAAGACCTGGGTCTTCAGGCAAGTCTGATATAGGCATGCTTGAAACCATGGTAGTAATAGGATTCTGTTTCTTTGGATCTACGCTGTCTCCTTGTATAGTATTTGATATATCAACTCGACCTTTGATCAATATATCAGCATTAGCTTCTGATGGTTTGGTGCTGTCAATACAATAGGCCTGAGACACTCCAAATACACATGATAGAGCTATAACGAAAGAAAACTTTATGTAGAAATTTTTTCTCACTTCTTTATGATTTTCCATGTAGTTGATTCTTCGTTAATTGTAATTTGAAGTAGATAGACTCCATTGGGCTGATTGTTTATATCCATATCCACATTCGCACTCTCGGAGCTTACATCGAATGCAAGAATCTGTGTACCTTGTACAGAATAAACACCCATGTGACATTTGTCACTACTCGCTAAGCCTGATATACTGACTTTTAAATTACCTTGCGTAGGATTTGGGTAGATTTTAACTGAGTGCTCTATCAAACTTTCGGAATAGAAGTATTGACTTTCAAAAGACTGCCTATTTGCCATTGCTGGTGAAGCAGACATGACAATTTCTCGTTTTATGCGATTTCCCGCCATATCGTAAGCATACCCAATCTTGGATTGGGCAAATGTAAAGGCCGGAAATAACATAAGAGAAAAGTACAGATAGATTTTCTTCATATTTTATTTTCTAGAATTTACAGTAAATATTATCTTTAACATCTTTCCGTGATTGATCTACAAAAAAGTAAATAAGGCGAAATGGCTCACCTTTAAGTCAAACCGTCTCATCGAATAAATTAGCAATTTCGGATTTCAGTGAATCCATTATGTTTTTATAGACTGGATACCTTTATGAATTAAATGGATAATTCCTCTATAAGGAAGCCATCAGCATATACTTTTATCTGTATATCAGTGCGTGGTCTCACCGATAAAGGAAGTATTTCTTCTTTGCTTACAGAATCCTTTATCACATCTGTCATTTGACCGTCTTCGTAAATCTCTACGGTCACCTCATTTACATCTTCCAAAAACTTTAAATAAATAGTTTTGATAGGTTGTTGGGAAGGAGCATGCCGTGGTTTCGGAGTGTCGCTACTTGGTATCCATATTATAACCTTTCCCTTGTCTGAATGGTTTTGAGCCATCACAGATGAGTAAGTGCAAAATGTACTCACACAAACTATTATGAGTACTTGTACAATAACTTTAATTGTCTTGTTTTTTTTCATGCTTTTAGATAATATGTTTGTTACAAAATTAGAATTACATATAATTACTTCCAAATTCTTCTTAATGTTTTTTAAAAGTAGTGTTACAATTTGTATTTTTATATTTTGCTGATTATATGGCAGTTATGATAAATATGCTCTATTTCCCCACCCTAAAATGTAACAAAAAAAGAGTAGAATGATTATGAATAAATTGATTATTTTGCTTTGAAACGTACAAGAATTCGTACATTTGCTATATGAAACACAGGTATACTTTAGAATCTATAACCATTATTTTTTTTGTTGTCATCATTATTGGATGTACGACCAATAACTATATGCACCAACTTAAAATAATTGATGCGTTGTTGATAGATGAACAATCAACTGATGCAGAGAAGTTATTGACAACGATAGACACCAATCAACTGAATAAAGAAGAGCTTGCTTTCTATGAACTATTAACGATACAGAAGAGTTGGCAGCTTTACCACCCCATCAAAAAAAATTCAACTATCAATCGTTGTATTGGATATTTTTACCAACAGAAAGATTTTAGTAAGTTAGCAAGAGCCTATTATTATAAAGGTGAACTTTTATTCTATCAAGGCAAACAAAAAGAAAGCGTCATTTCATATAAACAAGCAGAGAAGATTGTTCCCCAAAAAGACTGGTGGTTAAGACATCATATATACGAAGCTTTGGCATATGCGAATCAAAAAGATCGTGCTTATGCACTTTCCCTACAATATAGCAGAGCATCATTATATTTGTCCCAAAAACTCCACAAACCTGATTGGGAAGCTTATGCATACCATATGATGGCATCGAATTTCGAAGGATTAGGGCGACATGACAGTACAGAAATATACACAAAATTGGTGATTAGCCTCCTTCCTAAAATGACAGAAAAAGGGAAAAAATATATTTTGACCAGTCTCGGCAGTTATTATCAAGTGAAAGATTCTAAAGTGCTAGACACACTGATGCAAACAGCCTTGCAACAGCCAAATAATGGTGCAGCAACACTCTTTATGGCGGGATTGCGGTATAATCAAGGTCGCAAAGTAGAAGCTTATGATTTATTAAATCAAGTTGAGGCAACAGAATATGGGAAAAATAATCTGTCATTAATCCAAGCAAAGCGTGATATGAAGATGGGTGACGGTGACTATCGAGCAGCCAATGACCTATCAATGCAAATAATGGCTTTGAAGGACAGTTTTCAACAGGTAAGAGCGCGGCAAAACTTACAAACCGTACAAAAGGAGTTTAATCGCAGAGTAGAACAAGAAAAGATATTTAGGCTTATTAGTTATGCCATCATGGGCATAGTGTTCCTCTCTATGTTTATCATTGCAGTGGTTTTCTATTATAAATACCGAACGCTCCATTTGCATAAACTTTTGGACCAAGACCGTAGACAAATTACACAACTCAACCAACAAGTTAAGATGGCTCAGTTGGTGCCAGATACAGAAGAGGTGACTCAAGAAGAGAAAGAAAAAAGGATAAAAATGCTTCATCACAAGATAATAAATATAGAAGAGAGACACAGTGGCATCCTAGCCATCGGTCGCCTGCGTTACATGGATATAAAAGAAGAAAAAACGACTATCATGTGGGGAAAAATGGATTTTAATGCTTTTGCTGAGTATTACAAACTGATTGATATAGAATTCATGCATCATTTAGAAGAAGATTACGATAGCCTAACTGACAAGAACAAGACATTATTAATCCTTGAATCTATGAAACTACCATGTGAACGCATTGCATTAATCATGGGAGTAAGTCAGGGAGCTATTCGTACAGCACGTTCCAGAATAGAAAAGAAACATAAACTAACACCACCCTGTGAATGATGTACTTGTTTAACAAGGCGTAAATTGCATAACCAGTTTCGCGATAGCTATCCTTTGGCACTGCGATTCGATACTAATCGTAGCGCGATTCGGCATCAATGGCAACGCGTTTAGGTACTAAACGCAGTGCCAAAGGATACTTATCGCGATGCCATTGGATACCAATCGCAAGGACCTTGAATGTGCGTGCGAAAAACACGGTGTTTTGTAGACATTGTCAACAAAATTTCATGAGGTTAGTTTGGTTAGGTCAATGCGAAACGTTAACTTTGCTATTCAAGTATTATTTGAAGGGCAATTCAAAACGAACGTTGAAGAAAATGCAAGGCAAAGACTGCGTAATTGATGGGCGAAACTGCCATCTGTTCTCTTCAGAGCACCCTCAAGTGTTACTCATTCAGCCTACCAGCGCACACGAGGCAGAATGGGCTAACCGCGAGGTGGAGCTCATCAAAGAAAAGACAGACATACCATTCGCATTGATTACCTTTGACGTGGCCGACTGGGAGAGAGAACTTGCCCCATGGAGTGATTCCCTACTCTCCAAACGAGAAGATGTAGGAACACATGCTCACGAGACGCTAAGATTTATTGAGTCTTCGCTATTGCCACGGATGCACGAAACCTACGAAGAATTACCTTGCATTCTTGGCGGATATTCACTGGCCGCCCTATTCGCATTGTGGGCAGCTTATCAATCTTCTTCATTCCCTGCCATTGCTGCATCCTCGCCATCGGTTTGGCTTAAAGGTTGGCCTGAGTTTACACAAACTCATACGCCTCAAACAGAAAGCATCTTCCTGAGCCTAGGCGAACAGGAGGAAAAAACAAAGAACCAGGCCTTTGCCCGAGTAGGTGACAATATTCGTAGATATCACCAACTTTTGTCCGGCCAGCTCGGAGAAAACAGTACAGTGCTCCGATGGAATCCCGGTGGACACTTCAAGGATGGCGACAAGCGCACTGCCGAGGGATTCGCGTGGGCAATCGACAAGCTGGCAGCCTCTTCCCGACCCTCCTCAGTAGGGAAAGGGAAAAGCAACTCCTGACCTCCCAATGGAACGAAGGTGCAATATTACGACAATGAAACGAACAGAGATGAACGAAGAAACACGTCCAAATAAACCTATGACATTCTCCTCCGCTGGGGAGAGTCAAAGAGGATTCGCAGGTACTCGGGGACTTTCCACTCTATTATTGGCCTTCGACGCTGACGACACCCTATGGGACAATCAGACCTATTTCGACCAAGTAGAGCATGACTATTGCGAACTGTTAAAGCCCTACGGCACAGCCGAAGAGGTGTCTGGTGCTTTGTTTCAAATCGAATCGGCCAACATGCCACTGCTTGGTTATGGGTGCAAAGCTTTCACCTTGTCACTCGTCGAGAATGCCGTGAAGTACACCAAAGGGCAGATTTCTTCCAACGACATACTAAAGATTGTAGAGCTTGGCAAATCATTACTCTCACATCAAACCGACCCTTTACCGGAGGTAAGGGAGACATTGTTGGCTATTCGTCGCAAGAAGCCATACAAGATGGTGGTCTTCACTAAGGGCGAACTACTTGATCAACAAAATAAGCTTATCCGTTCCGGACTGTCTGAATTGTTTGACGACATCGTGGTGGTGTCGGATAAAACACGTCAAGAATATCTCAAACTCTGTGCAATGTTTGACACAGACATCACACATCTTGTCATGGTGGGCAATTCTTTCAAGTCGGACATCGAACCAGTGCTACAACTTGGCGGCTCAGCTGTTCATATTCCGTTTTACACAACTTGGAAGCATGAGGAGGCTGAAGAATACGAACACTATCGCCTCCGTCGCATAGAAAGTTTCGACCAACTCCTCCACATTTTATAATTAATCCCATCTGGCTTTTCCTATTGGAAAAGCTTTTATATCTCCGGATGATTGCATGTGCATTCATCCCATCGTTTGTTGCACATCTTCTTTCATTTTTCGTTTTATTTCCATCTTTTGTTTATTTCAATTGTTTCACTTTCGTTTGCATTCGTCTCATTTCTTAAAATAATGAAAAAGATTGTTCGATGTTCAAGACTAATAATCTATATTTGCATCAAGGACTTATCAAATCACTACTTTTTTAACATAAAAACTTATTAGCTATCCTAATGTTTTAAACATGGAAAATGTTATAGGCAAATTACAAAGAATCGCTTGCCTTGTCTTGTTGATGATGACTGCCGGACTAACGGCTATGGCACAGAACGAGATGACGGTAAGAGGTAGTGTGACTGACGAGGCATCAGAGCCGGTCATAGGAGCCACAGTTGTGGTTACAAACCGACCTAATGTTGGAACAATCACAGACTTCGACGGCAACTTCACGCTGGCAGGTGTCAGAAATGGCGAAAAGCTTACCTTTACATATGTAGGTATGGCGTCTCAAGTCATTAAGGCATCCTCACGCATGAACATCGTAATGAAGAGCGACCAAGAGGTGCTCAACGAGGTAGTTGTCGTAGGTTATGGACAACAAAAGAAGGCCAGCGTGGTGGGTGCTATCACCCAAACCACAGGTAAGGTGCTGGAACGGTCGGGAGGTATCACCGACGTGGGAGCTGCCCTTACTGGTAACCTCCCTGGTGTGGTTACCACCTCTAGCTCTGGTTTGCCAGGCGAAGAAGATCCCCAGATCGTCATTCGTGGTGCCAGTTCGTGGAACAGCAGTGCTCCACTTGTTTTGGTTGATGGCATTGAACGCCCGATGAAGTCGGTGGACATTTCGTCCGTCGCAACCATTTCGGTGCTCAAGGATGCTTCTGCCACGGCCGTGTACGGTGTGAAGGGTGCCAATGGGGTTATCCTTATCACCACTAAGCGAGGCGAAGATGGCAAGGCGCGTATCAACGCCACTGTTAACATGGTGATGAAAGTGCCTTCCAAACTTCCTAACAAATTGGATTCTTATGATGCGTTTAGAGCTCGCAACACGGCCATAGAGCATGAATTGAGCATCAAACCTGACTCTTGGGACTTCATCAAATCACAGGATTTCATCGACAATTATCGCAACCAGACATCTGTGGAGCAGCGCGAGCGCTATCCTAATGTAGACTGGCAGGATGCTCTATTCAAAAAGTCGACGATGAGCTACAATGCCAATCTCAATGTTAGTGGTGGCAGTAGTTTTGTAAAATACTTCGCTTCAGTCGACTTTGTCAATGAGGGCGACCTTTTCAAAGTTTATCCCAATAACCGCGGTTATGACTCAGGTTATGGTTACGACCGTATCAATGTGCGCAGCAACTTGGACTTCCAAATTTCCAAGACAACTGTGCTGAAAATGAATGTCGCGGGTAGTAGCTCCGCACAGAAGACACCATACAACAACTCGCAGTATAGCAGTACGAGTGATTGGTCTATTGCTCAGCAGTGGGCTGGCGCGTACAACATTGCTCCCGATGTTTTCCTACCAGTTTATTCGGACGGCTCCTGGGGTTTCTACCCATCAGGAACAAACGTTAGCAACTCTGCCTCAAATATTTCTCTTGGCGGCACAATGAAGACCACTACAACTACAATAAACACGGACTTCAGCCTTGACCAACAGTTGGACTTCATCACTCCTGGATTAAAATTTCATGGAATGATATCCTGGGATAACCAGTTTGTGGAATGGAAACGTGGTGTGAACGACCTCTTCAATGATGCTCAGCAGAAGTGGATCAACCCCGTAACTGGAGATGTGACTTATAAGCAAGCATACGATAGTGCCAACAAGTTTGAATTCCAGCAACCTGTCAGTTGGGCTATCGAGCCAGGCGAGGTACGGAACGACCGTACGCGCAGAAATCTCAATTATCAGATGCAACTCTTCTGGGGCCGCACTTTTGGAAATCATGACCTTACAGCCATGGGACTTTTCAGCCGCCAGCAGACCGCTTTTGGTAGCATGATTCCTAACTATAGGGAGGACTGGGTTTTCCGTTTGACCTATAATTTTGCTCAAAAATACTTCTTGGAGTACAACGGAGCATACAACGGCTCGGAGAAATTCAGCAAGGACAATCGCTTTGCATTCTTCAATTCAGCCGCTCTTGGTTGGATGGTCACCGAGGAAAAGTTCATGAAGAACTTGAAATGGCTTGACATGTTGAAACTTCGCGCATCCTACGGAGAAATCGGTGACGACAATGTGCCTTCTCGTTGGCTTTATATGGACCAGTGGGCATTCATGGATGAGAAGTCAACATCTCTGGATGTGTCACATGGCACAAGCCCTTACTATTGGTATCGCGAAGCCTCTGTCGGCAATCCTGATGTGCACTGGGAGACCGTAACCAAGTGGAACTATGGTGCAGACTACTCTCTTTTTCATGGCCTGTTAATCGGTAGCGTGGATATCTTCCGTGATCACCGTACTAATATCCTTGTAGGTGGCTCCGACCGCGCCGTGCCTTCATACTATGGTCAGGCTCCAGCAACTGCCAATCTCGGTGAGGTGAAGACCAAAGGCTTTGAGATTACACTTCGAATCAACAAGGTATTGGCTAACAAAATGCGCCTATGGGCTGATCTTAATATGACCCATGCCGAAAATAAGATTATTATCAAGGACGACCAACCGCTGCTCCCCGCTTATCGCAAGCAAGCAGGCTTTGCCATCGGACAAAACCGCGCTTATCTTGACGGCGGCTACCTCCGTTCCTATGACGACATTTACGGTAGTCCAAAGTTTGACACCAACAACGACCAGAAATTGCCAGGCGATTATTATATCGTGGACTTCAACGGAGACGGTGTGGTGGATGTTAATGACCAAGTACCCTATGGCTATGCTGAATCACCACAAAACACCTACAATGCTACGTTGGGATTTGATTGGAAGGGATTTAGTTGCTTCGTGCAGTTCTACGGTGTTTCCAACGTGACCCGTGACGTAACATTGACCGATTTCGGCGGACAGCTTAATACTGTGTATGACCAAGGTCAGTGGTGGAGCAAGTATGCTGACGGTGATGTGCCACCTTCAAGATGGTTGTCAACTCCAGCTACATATTCTAGAGGAACACGCTATCTATACGATGGTTCCTACATCCGTCTGAAAAACGTTGAACTTGCCTACAACTTCACAGAGAAATGGGTAAAAAATCTCGGCGTCGACAATCTGCGACTTTACATCAACGCTAACAACCTTTGGGTGTGGTCGAGGATGCCTGACGACCGCGAGTCCAACTTTGCAGGCTGGGGTTCGCAGGGTGCCTATCCCACAGTGAAACGTATTAACTTCGGAATCAGAGTTGGTTTCTAAACTATTACGACAATGAAAAATATATATAAAGACTTGTTATTCGGCGCAATGAGCGTATGCCTTGCATGGGGCATGACTTCTTGCACGGACTATTTGGATAAGGAGGCTGACTCTACCGTCTCACCGGATGTAGCCTTTGCCAATTTCAACAATTTCCAAGGGTTCGTCGAGGAGATATACAATTGCATCCCTGATAAGGAGAAATGTTATTGGACTGTTACCTTCAATTGGGGTGAAGATGAAATCTTGAACACAGGTATGGGCGACGGTCATCTGACTCATCAGCTTGACCTTGCAAACTTCCGTGGATGGTATAGCAACAATCAGCACTGGCTAAACCGCCCTTCAACCCCAACTTCAACGAGCAAATTCGACCATTCACTCACTGGACATGCATGGTATTGCATCCGCAAAGCCAATCTAGGTCTTGCCAATCTCGACAAACTGACCGTGGCTACCGAGGAAGAGCGCAACATCATCGCAGGGCAACTCTATTTCTTCCGTGCTTGGTGGTACGAAGAAATGATGCAATATTTTGGAGGTTTACCTTATATTAAGCACGTCATTGGCCCTAACGAGGAAATGCGTTTCCCACGTCTTTCGTACCAAGAGTGCGCTGACAGCTGTGCAGAGGACTTCCGCAAGGCCGCCGACCTCCTTCCCGTCAATTGGGATCAAACAACTGTTGGTAAGCAAACATTGGGCAAAAATGACCTTCGTGTCAACAAGATAGCTGCCTTAGGCTACCTCGGCAAGGTGCTTTTGTGGGCTTCCAGTCCTCTCTATGAGCACGGACCGGAAATGAACGGGTCAAACACCTATAATTATAATAAGGAGTATGCCAAGAAAGCCGCAGAAGCATTCGGCGAGCTTCTTTCACTAGTAGAAAGTGGACAAACACAATATTCCTTAGCAGAATTTGACTATAAGGATATCTATAATCATGTGAAGTCGTCCAATGCCAAGAGTTGTTTTTCCGATATTTTCTATACATCAGGACAAGATTGGAGAATGCCTGGTTCAGTGGAGGCTATCTTCCGCGGTCCATCATCAGACTTTAATGGTTCAAACTGGAACTTCTCAAAAACCTGGGGAACCAAAATAGGATCGCTTGTGGAGCACGATAATGTGATTCATCAACCGACAGCAAATTACGTAAACTACTATGGCATGGCCAATGGACTGCCACTTGATGATCCCGAATCGGGTTTCGACCCAGAGCATCCATTCAAGGACCGTGACCCTCGTTTCTATCATGACATCGTATTCGATGGATTCAAGTATGTGAATACGACCATACCAGCTTCTGACAAGCTATTGTCGAATCAGCAATACTGCGGACTTTACACTGGCGGTCAGACTCGCGATTTGGCCAATGCAAGCCGAACAGGATACTATACACAAAAGCTTGTGCCTCACACAGCCAACAAATATGACGGTGTTTACAACTGGTCGGGCTCTCTCCATGTATATTTACCATATATGCGACTAGCCGATATTTATCTGATGTATGCCGAAGCATGTGCTGCCTTCGGTGGAGCCACCGCCAAAGCCTCCAACTTCAGCAAAACCGCCGAGGGTGCTATCAATACCCTTCGCGATCGCGTGAAGGTGAAACACGTGGCAGCTAAGTTCGTGGCAGATGATCATCTCTTCATGGATGAGGTACGCAGGGAACGCGCCGTAGAGCTTGCCTTTGAAGGATTCCGCTTTAACGACTTGCAACGCTGGTTGCTTTTAACGGTTTATCCTTACAACATCAAAACTTCGCAGGAGTTCAATCGCGTAGAAGATGATAGCTACTTCTCCAAAAACAATCCTGCTAACGCTCGTGTATCCAACTGGCATGAGAATGTGATCTTGGAACGCAATTATGGTACCAAGCATTACTTCTTCCCGTTCCAGGACAAGGATGTTTATCTCTACAAGGAGTTTAAGCAGAACCCTGGATGGTAATCATCAAGTCGAACAACCTATAAAAGATTCTTGTATATGAAATATAAAGATAAATGCTTCCTACTAACCGCGATAGCCGCAGCCGCAGTTTTACCCGGCTTCGCACAGGAGCTGGAAACCGAGACAGGTGATTCCGTGGCCAATTTAGTCCCTGTGGCTTTTCAACGGGTGAATGTCATGGAGACCCTTGGCGGCGTATCAATGGTTGACATGCAGGAGCTGACCAAGAAAAACTATAACACCTACTCCTTGGATAACCTGCAAGGCTATGTTGGTGGCTGGAACGGAAACTCACTATGGGGTATGGACGACCGTCTTATTCTTGTAGACGGAGTCCCTCGTGATGAAAACAACGTGAAAGCAGACGAAATAGATAAAATCACCTTTCTTAAGGGTGCACAGGCAGTTGTACTCTATGGCAGCAGAGCTGCAAAGGGTGTTATTCTTATAACAACAAAGCGTGGACAAATCTCACCATTACAGGTGAAGGTGCGTGCCAATACTGGTTGGAATGTGGCAAAGTCCTATCCAGAGTACATTGGATCAGCAGAATATATGTCGCTTTACAATGAAGCACTATCCAATGACGGTTTGGCTCCGCTCTATTCGGAAGAGCAAATCTATAATTATGGTAGTGGTTCCAATCCATATCGGTATCCAAATGTGAATTTCTACTCTTCTGATTACCTACGCAAGTCCTATAATCGTTCGGATGTGAATGCTGAAATCTCTGGTGGCGGACGCCTTTCCACTTACTACGCCAACATCGGTTACTACCGTAATGGCGACTATCTAAAGGTGGGTGAAGCAGACAAGAACTACACGCAGCGTTTCAATGTACGTGGTAATGTAGACTTCAATATTACTGATTGGATGTCAGCGTTTGTCAACGCAAATGTATCCTTCTACGACCAGAAGTCTCCTGTGGGAGCCAATTACTGGCAGACCGCATCCACATTCCGTCCTAACCGCGTGTCCCCGCTCATTCCATTGAGCTATGTGGATCCCAATGCCAAGTCAGCTCTTACCATGCTTTCAGAGACCCAGAACATCTTTGACGGAGCATTCTTGGGTGGTACTCAAAGTGATCTAAGCAATGTTTTCGCTTCTTACTATGCCGGAGGAAAGAGCACTTACACAAGTCGCCAATTCCAATTTGATGCTGGTGTCAATGTGATGCTCGATAAAGTGCTCAAAGGACTTTCATTCCACACACAGTTCTCTGTGGACTATGCAACCTCCTACAGTACGTCATACAATAACCAATTTGCCACTTACGAACCAATTTGGTCAAACTATGGTGGCAAGGATGTCATTGTTGAACTCACCAAGTACAGTCTTGACAAAAAATCGGGTGTACAGAATATTAGTGGTAGTGCAAGCAATCAGGTGATGAACTTCAATGCGCACTTCGACTACAAAAACACGTTCAACGGTTTGCATAATGTAAGTGCTATGCTCTTAGCCAACGGCTTTCAAATCACCAATTCAGGTGAATACCACAAGACAAGCAATGCCAACCTTGGTCTTCAGTTGTCATACAACTACGCACACAAGTACTTTGCAGACTTCTCAGGAGCCGCTATTCACTCAGCTCGTTTGGCTCCTGGTCATCGCGAAGCGTTCTCTCCTTCTCTTTCCTTAGGTTGGAATATCGCTCGTGAAGATGCCATGCAGGGTTCCATCTTCAATGACTTGTTACTAAGTGTCAGCGGTAGTGTCATCAATACCGACATGGGGATCGATGAGTACTATATGTATGCAGGCAACTATAGCCAGACAAGTGCATACTGGTGGGGCTGGCGTGAAAGTGTCTCTCTCCATCCCACAGTGAGCAACCGTGGTACAAATGAAGACCTCACGTTCCTCAAGCGCAAGGAGCTTTCTTTTAACTTGAAGGCAGCTTTGTTTGACAAGACTCTCACTGCAGACCTATCTTTCTTCATCAATTCGATGGAAGGCAAGATTATCTCTCCAAACAACCAGTACCCTAACTACTTCTTTACTTACTATCCAGATGCCTCGTTCATTCCCTATACAAACTATGACAACGACCGTCGGACAGGTTTTGACTTCGCTTTAAACTATAAGAAGCAGTTTGGCAAGTTCTATTTCACTGCCGGAGTAACGGGTACTTATTATGCCACCAAAGCAACTAAGCGCGATGACTCCAACTTCACCGATACCTACCAGTATCGTCAAGGTAAGCCAATTGATGCACTTTGGGGCTATGAAGCTATCGGATTCTTTGCTAACGAGGACGACATCACCAACTCACCGAGCCAGAGTCGACTCAGCGGAAATATTAAGCCGGGCGATATAAAGTATAAGGATCAAAATGGCGACAACTACATCGACAATAAGGATCAAGTCAATCTCGGACGTGGTGGATGGTACGGAAGTCCCTTCACGTTAGGCATTAACTTGACAGCCAAATATGAGGGCTTCACGCTATTTGTACTTGGCACTGGCGGATGGGGTGGAAATGCTTTCACCAACAACTCATACTATTGGATCGATGGAGAGGACAAGTATTCTGCAGTTGTTCGCAATCGCTGGACCCCAGAGACAGCTTCCACTGCAACTTATCCACGACTCACTACTGGAAACGGTGTGAACAACCTCACCAACTCCAACTTCTGGATTTATTCCACTGACCAATTCAATCTCTCAAAAGTGCAGCTTACCTACGATTTCCCACAGCAGTGGTTCCGAGGCAACGGCTTTGTACATGGCCTCTCTGCCTATGTTAGTGGAAATAATCTACTTAAGATAGCCAAGAATAGAGAGATTCTCGAACTCAATGTGACTTCAGCTCCGCAGTCTCGTTTTTATAATCTTGGTGTGCAAGTAACTTTCTAATTGACTAACAACTATGAATAAGAAAAACATATACAGGCTAATGCTGATTGCCACCCTGCCCCTGTTCACAGGATGCGACGACCTCTTCGATCCGGCAATAGAAAACCAACGCGACATCGAGGCTATGTGGGCCGAACCTACATACGCTGAGGGTTTCCTTGCTAATGCCTACGTGCTCCTGCCTTATCAGGGATCTCCGAGCACCGACCTAGCAACCGATGATGCCGTGTCTAATGATCAGGCCAACAACTATTTGCGTATGGCGACGGGTTCATGGGCTGCAGACAATGACCCAACAAGCCAATGGCAGAATCGTTTTAACGCCATACAGTACGTCAACATTTTCCTTGAAAACTGTGACAAGGTGGTGTGGTCCAACGATCAACTCCTTCGCACATTGTTCAATGACCAGTTCAAGGGACAGGCTTTCGCTATGCGTGCCTTGCAGCAATACTACCTTTTGAGGGCCCATGCAGGCTATACAGATGACGGCCAACTGCTCGGTTTCCCTCTCCATCTCTCGTCAGAAGGTTCTGGGAGCGACTTCAACCAGCCACGCGCCACTTTCCGTGAATGCTATGATCAGATCATGGTTGACATCGACAGTGCTTTGGCTCGCTTGCCACTTCAGTATGGTGACGTACCTTCAACGGACAATGTACCTGCCAAATATACTTCTATCGGAGCCACGATGGGTGAATACAATCGTGCATTTGGCTCTCACTTCTTCGGTCTGATGAGTGGCAAGGCTGTTGAAGCTCTGCGTGCACAAGTTGCCTTGCTCGCCGCAAGCGACGCTTATAATGCGGGCTCTGGTGTAAAGTGGGAAGACGCAGCCAATGCTGCTGCCATCGTACTCGACCGCATTGGTGGTATCAATGGCATGGACCCTACTGGTTGGAAGTGGTTTGACAACACAAGCGCCATCGACAACATGAAGGCTACCGAACAACCGGATGAGGTCATTTGGCGTGGCTCCAAGGCATCAAGCAGTTCAATGGAGTCTGATAACTTCCCACCGTCTATTTATGGTAAGGGCCGGGTCAATCCCACTGAAAACCTTGTAGAAACCTTCCCAATGGTCAACGGTTACCCCATTACAGATGCCCAAAGTGCCTACAGTGCCACTACACCATACGATAACCGCGACCCTCGCCTGGCTGCCTATATCATTTATGACGGGCAGAAGATGGGTAGTTCTAGTGCTGTAATCACAACAGGTACTTATGGCACAAATCGCGATGCTTTGAATAGGGAAAGCGGTGTTTCTACCCGTACGGGTTATTATCTGCGCAAACTCTTGCGCCGAGATGTAAACCTAACCCCATCGAGTACCACAAGCCAAAACCACTTCCAGGCATACATGCGCTACACTGAGATCTTCCTCGACTATGCAGAAGCTGCCAACGAGGCTTGGGGACCAGAGGGCAAGGGTTCTCATGCATACTCTGCCTACGATGTCATCAAGGCTCTGCGTTCTCGCGCAGGTGTCGGTATAGGCAATGGTGATGCATACTTAGAATCAATCAAGGGAGATAAAGAGAAGATGCGCCAGCTCATTCGCAACGAACGTCGCATTGAACTTTGCTTTGAAAACCAGCGTTTCTATGACCTCCGCCGATGGAAGGTGAGCCTTGATAAGCTCAACGAACCCGCAAAGGGACTTCAGATTGACAAGGATGCTGAGGGCGTCTTGCACTACACTGTCTTGCCTAAAGTAGAAACACGCGACTATAAAGACTATATGTATTTCGGTCCGATACCCTACAGCGAAGTTATCAAGTGGAGCCAGCTGCAGCAGAACAAGGGCTGGTAATCATCATTAGGAATCAGATAAAACTTTAAGACGACATGAAAAAATATCCATTTTTATCCGTTATTGCCGTAGCAGCGCTTATGATGAGTCTCTCCTCTTGCGAGAACGGAAAGCAGGATTTCCCCGACTTTGAGGGCGGTGTCTCCGTCTATTTCGCCACTCAATATCCTGTACGTACACTTGTCATAGGTGAGGACGAATATGACACGAGCCTGGACAATGCCCACAAATTCAAGATTGTGGCTACAATGGGCGGGGCTTACAGCGGACGCGACATCGCTGCACAGATAGCTGTCGACCCGTCAATTACAAATAATCTATACTTTGTCAACGGTTCTCCTGTCCAGGCAATGCCTACAAATTACTACACGCTGGCAGACAATACGATCCGCTACAACGGCAGCTTGACAGGTAGCGTTGAGGTGCAACTCACCGATGCTTTCTTTGCAGATCCAGATGCAGTAAACAATACTTACGTTATCCCTTTGGTGATGACATCGCAGACTGGAGCCGACTCCATACTCGTGGGACGCACCCTCGTTGTTGGTGAGACGCCACAGCGCACCAACTCCATACGTTGGGATATCCAACCGAAGGATTTCGTGCTCTATTTGGTGAAATACATCTGTAAGTACGATGCCAACTATCTGCACCGTGGGTATGCCAACATCACTGCTGCGGGCGCTCAATCAAAAGTGGTCTATACTGCGACAACGCTTGAAAAGACTCCCATTGTAAGCAACATCTCTACACGTTCTTTGAACTCCATCCTTTATCCTGTGACTTACAACATCAATCATCAGGATGTAACATGCAACCTGCTCGTCTCCTTTGATGCACAGGGGAATGCAACGGTATCCTCAGCTACAGAAGGTGTAACAGTCTCCGGCTCTGGCTCCTATCAGGACAAGGCAGCTAAGAAAGCATGGGGCGATCAAGATCGCGACGCTCTCTATCTTGACTATAACATCGACTTTGGTACGTCACAAGTCGTTGCCAAAGACACGCTCATTTGGCAGAGTCGTGGCGTAAAGGCAGAGGAATTCGCTCCCACATATAAGCAGAACTGATCTAAAAGAAGATAGCTATGAATATTTTCAAATCTATGATAGCATTGGCCGCAGTGGTCGTTCTCACTGGCTGCGCCGACAATACTTATATGGAATACAAGACGGCAGCGCCTCAAAGAAGTGCTGACTACGACTACCTCAACGATTATGGCGACCTGAAGACATACGTCGATCGTGCCACATATCCCACATTTAAGCTTGGTGGTGCAACAAACGCAGCTGAGTTCAATAATCTGGGATTGGTCTATGCGTTAGATGTGGCCAACTTTGATGAACTTGTTACCGGCAACGCTTTCAAGTATTCGTCGATTGTAAAAGACGATGGTACTATGGATTTTTCGACTGTGCAAAAGTTTATCGCTAATGCAACCGATGCTGGTCTGAGCGTTTATGGGCACACGCTGCTATGGCATTCCCAGCAAACCATAAAGTATCTAAACGGCCTCATCGCCGACCGTATTCCTCAAGGGTCCGCTGGCAACGAGTATGTTTTCAAGTACCAATTTGAGAATGGTACACTTCTCAACGGATGGGGCAATGGCTCTACCAAAGAGATCGTTACTAGTGGATCTCATGATGGTTCGGCATACATGAAGGTTGTCAATCCGACTGTCGCCAACCCATGGAGTGCTCAGTTGGCCGTTGATATCGCTTCTCCATTAGAGGCAACCAAGACATATACCCTTCATTTCTGGGCCAAGGCAAGCGCTGAAGGCTCCATCACCGCAGGTTTTCAAAACCCCAGCAACTATGCTGGCTGTGGCGACTTCCCTGTCATCAACCTCACTACCGACTGGAAGGAGTATACTCTTGAAGCTACAGTCACTGGAGCAAATGCAGCCAGATTCCTTTATAGCATAGGTAAATTTGCAGGAGAGATAGACTTTGATGGTATCGAACTCTACTCTGCTGCAGCTGCAACTGTCGAGCTGCCTAAGACCGTCGTTCTGTACAACTTCAACGATGGCACTCCTCTAGGCGGATGGGGCAATAGCTCCACAAGGACAGTTATTGATGGATCTCGCGATGGCAGTAAGATGCTTAAATTCACCAACCCCTCAAAGGTTAATTCTTGGGAGGCACAAATCGCTGTTGATTTCGCTGAGCCATTAGAACAAGGTAAGGTTTATTACCTACGTTTCTGGGGCAAAGCAAGTGCTGCCGGCACCGTGGGAGCAGGCTATCAGAATCCAAGCAACTACAATGGATGTGGCAATTACCCCAACTTCGATTTAACAACCGATTGGAAGTTGTATGACCTTGCTACTTCTATTACCGGTGATAATGCAAAGCGCCTCACGTTCAACCTTGGTGCATTTGCAGGCGATATTTATTTCGACGACGTTGAGATCTATCATATGGTGCAAAGTAACACCATCCCGTTGACTGCCGAAGAGAAGCGCGACACTCTCACATGGGAGTTAGAACGCTGGATCAAAGGAATGATGGGTGCCGTGAATGGCAAGGTGAAGGCATGGGATCTCTGCAATGAGCCGATGTCAGATGGTCATCCCACAGAGTTAAAGTCTGCAGCTGTCGAAGGCGGAGATAACAACTTCTATTGGCAGGACTACCTTGGTAAGGACTACGTGCGCACCGCCGTGAAGTTTGCGCGGCAGTATGGCGGCAATGACCTAGTGCTCTTCGTTAATGACTATAACCTAGAGGCAGCTTACAATAACAACGCTAAATGCGATGGGCTTATCAACATGATAACCTATTGGGAGAGCGATGGAGTGACGAAAATAGACGGCATTGGAACTCAGATGCACGTGTCCTTCTCGATGAATCCAGAGCAGCAGAAGCGCAACGAGGATGCTGTTGTCAAAATGTTCCAGAAATTAGCCGCAACAGGTAAGCTCATCCGCGTTTCTGAGCTCGACATGGGCTTACAGGATGCAGATGGTAACGCTGTAAAGACTATTGACGTGACAGAGGAGCAGCACCACGCCATGGCTGCCTATTACAAGTTCATCGTAGAGAAGTATTTGTCCCTTATTCCTGTAGCCAAGCAATATGGCATCACCGCATGGGGTGTAACCGACAGCCCCGAGACTAGCTTCTGGCGTGCAGGTGAGCCTATCGGCCTTTGGGATCTTAATTACTACCGTAAGCACACTTATGCAGGTTTTGCAGATGGTTTGGCTGGCAAGTGATTGTAGCAACAGCTTCATTACTACCAGATAAGATAAAGACAAAATATATTCAATAGTTTTTCATTTTTATGATCTGATCAATAAAAAGGTATCAGAAGTAGGTTTGTTTATGCAGAATCTGTCTGCAGAATAGAATTTATGACAGGTTTTGCGCGTGTAATTTAAGCTTTTGAGTTGATATGCGAGATGCACATCAACTCAAATTTTATTATATCCACCCCATCCAAGAGAATATCGACGAATATGAAGGGTCTGCAAGAGGCACTACAATATAGGCATATTGCAGATGCCCTTAAATGACTCCGAATTAGGGTCTCAAACGAGACAAAGTGAGGTTTTTCCAGATTTATATACAAGGCACCGATAGTCTACACAAACGTTAGAACTCTACCTGTACTTTGAAATTGAACAATCGCCCTGTGAGATAATTGGGCACGGCATACTGTTGGCTTGTCACGTCTGTGATCCAATAGTATGAATTGACGTTGTTAATGCCGAAAAGGTTGAGGCAATCAACGCCAAGCCATACATTTCTGAACACTGAACCTTGAGTGTGATCCTCGTTGTCGAGCAACCGATAACTCATACCGATGTCGGCGCGTCGATAAGCAGGTGCACGGAAAGTATTGTTTTCAAGTTCACGATGAGGTGCCGAGAAAGGCAGTCCATCGGCCATCGCCATCTTAAGACTCATCTTCCAACGTGTCGTTCCAGGGAAATAATCGGTGAAAAAGAAGTTCAAAGCATAACGTTGATCAGTAGGAAGAGGAATGGATTTGCCGTTGAGGTTCATGCGCGTGTTCATCAGCGACAACGTGAGCCATGAGTCGGTGCCAGGCACGAACTGCCCGAAGAGCTTCAAGTCAATGCCTGCAGCATGTCCAGAGGCTTGGTTATCTCCATAATAGACCACTTTTACATTGTTCACGGAATAGGGAACTAGGTTACCCAACAGCTTGTAATAGACCTCGGCTGTGAACTTATAGGGACGATTCTTGATGTTGAACCGATAGTCCATGCCGCCTATAAAGTGAATGGAACGCTGACTGCGGATGTTTTCATTAAGCGTTGCTCGAGTGATACCGTTTACTGTTGAGGTATCACGCAACTCCTTGAAGAATGGTGCTTGGTAATAAAGTCCTGTAGCTAAACGGAAGGTGAGATTTTGGTTGAACTGCGGTATGATGCCCAATGAGACACGTGGTGAGAGTATCGACTCGCCGGTAAAGCTCCATCTTGAGAACCGAAGACCATAATTAAGGGTATATAACGTGCTGTCGTTACCTGAACGGAAGCGCCACGTGTCCTGTACATAGGCCTCTAGGCGGTTGGCACTTAAAGTATTCTTGGCACGCAGAGAATAAATCATATAAAGATCCTTGCCTGTGTGAGGCACACTATATCCTGCCGAGTCGCGCATCTCATACTCGGCAGATTGGTCCTCGATATGCTCGCGTTTCAGTGTCAGCGCACCTTCGATACGATGTTGACGAGTCGTGTGTTGCGCCAAGAGCTTGATGCTTTCCACATGGCCTTTGAGACGATTGCGAGCGTGCTCAAAGTATGTTCCGACTCCAAGGTTCTCCGAAGTCTCGGTCTGTGTGAGCCAATACTGTCCTTGAATGTCATAAGTTTCGCGCTCTGAGGTGGAAAATGCAGAGCCAATCAGGGATACCTTGGTACTGTCTCCAAAATGCCGTGTGATACCAATCGTACCAAAATAGGTGCGGAAACGATCCTTCTCCTGGCCATCAAAGTAAACTCGAAAAGACTTCACATCCTTCAGCGTACCAAACTTTGTCTCCCTGTCCTCAGGCTCAAAATTGAACTGGTTGTCTGATATGTTGCCAATGAAATCTACCGTCCAACGTTTGTTGGGTGTCCAAGCGAGGTATGTCTGGTAGTCAAGGAAGTTAGGGTTATATTCTCCCTTTGTCTGGAGAGAACCCAGTAGGTAGCTTGTCGTCTTGTATCTCACGCCGTTGGCCCAGGCAAAATGCTTGTTGGAAAAGCCAACATAAGCGCTTGCGCCAAGCAAAGAGGCAGACACGTTGGCCTCAAAAAGTTTCGGACGACGATAAGTAATATCGAGGGTCGAAGACATCTTGTCCCCATATTTAGCCTCGAATCCACCTGTGGAAAAGCCAATGCGATCAACCATATCGGGGTTGATAATCGAGAGTCCTTCCTGTTGACCACTCCTGACAAGGAAAGGTCGGTATACTTCAACATTGTTGATGTACACAGAGTTCTCATCAAACGTTCCACCGCGTACATTGTATTGAGACGAGAGTTCGCTATGTGTCGAAACGCCTGCCTGACTCTGTATCAGTTCCTCCACAGCATTACCGTTTGTAGAAGGTAGCGAACGCAATTGTTCGGTGGAAATATCTTGTGTCTGCCCCGACTGTATTTTCTGTCCCGTCACATTGACTTCACCCAACTCATTTGCAGAATCGAAGAGCACGACTTGAAGGGTTTGAGTTCCCTTTGGTTTATACAATATGCGCTTCTTGGGGCGATATCCAAGCATGGAAAAGTTCACCACGACAGAATCTGCCGATCTCAACGTGAGACTATACTCTCCCTTAAGCGAAGTCACAGTGGCCTTGCTTTGAGCCACGCACGACACACTCGCCAACTCCACAGGGTTGTTCTGTGTGTCTACGACTCGACCACGAAGCGTAAAACTTTGCCCCATGGACTGAATAGTAATGGCCAACAGCGTAGTAATTATGAATAATCGCCGGTACATATTGCTAAAATAACGTATACCGTTGTCGATTATTGCATCTATTGATAAGGTAGTCTGGTTAAGAAGAGGCTCACTCCCTATAGAACCATGACACCAATCGATTGAGCCAACCAATGGAAATGCGGAACCAACGATAGGTAGAAACTGGCTTACCTCCAAAGCTGAGGATGAACTCGCGATATGGATTACGAGGATAAGGTAGGCCCACATCAAGAAAGAAGAAATGCGAATAGTTGTGCTCCCAAGCCCAATTCATAGCGTGCCAGATGGTCATCGTGTTGGGGTGAAGAATATGATAAGACTTCCTTCGCGATGCGATGTACCATAGATAAGCATTGCCTTCGGAGTAGGCACAGGCGCAACCACCGATAATCTTGTCTTTATAGAGGGTAACGAATATGTGTGCGTAATCGCTCCTATACAGCTCCACGAGCTGCTCTTCGGTAGGTGGCAGTCGCTGAATCTTGAACCGGTAGTAGCTATGTAATAGCTTATGGAACTTCCGCACCTCGCTTTCCGAAGACGCTTCTCGGGTTGACACGCCAAGGTTATAGACACGTTCTATACGATCTTGCAACTTATCGCCAATTCGCTCGATAGGTGATTTAGAATGGAGAGAATTGTGCACCTCCTGCCATCCCACAGGAAAATAATTGTTCTTGCGGAAGAACCGATAACCAAACATCTTGCGTGAGAGGTTGCTGAACTCGGTGTATAGGCACAGACGGCGACGCATTTTGCGTGTCAAGGCTTGCAGCAGCAACCCAAAGACCTCCTCTCGGTTTATGTCGTCGGCATATTCTCCTTCGCCGTAGATGCGACCTTGGGTATATAAATAAGGAGGGAGCCAAGAGCCACGCCTACGGATAATAGCCAATGCATGTCCTACGATACGCTCATCATCAGTGACGACAGCCATATAAGGCTTCTGGCCTGGTGTTCTTTCTATAATGTGAAAGAGCTCCGGACTATGAAAGAAGTTTTGGCAAGTCATCTCTGGCAAAATCTCTCCCGATGTATAAAGCCTGACTTGATAGGGGTTCACACGGCAAAGATAACAATTTTTCGGAATAATGCTCCCGTGTGTACTATCTTTTTGTTATCTTTGCCTGACAACCATAAAGATAAGATATGGAAGACTTCAAAGACTTAGTTCAGCGTCGCCGTAGTCATCGACGCTTCACTGATGCCCAGGTGTCACCTGAGGACTTGCAGATAATTCTACGTGCCGCGCTGATGTCACCGACGTCTCGTGGACAGCGCAATTGGCATTTTGCCGTGGTGGATCGCAAGGACGACCTACTCAAATTGTCAGATGCCAAGGATGGCGCCGGTCACTTCATTAAAGACGCTGCCCTTGCCATCGTGGTAATGGGAGACCCCGAAGTGAACGATTGCTGGGTGGAAGACTGTAGCATCGCTGCTATCTCCATGCAATATCAGGCAGAGGACCTAGGACTTGGCAGCTGCTGGATACAGATGAGAGGCCGTGGTCTTAGCGACGGACACACGGCCAATGAGGTAATTCATGGCATTTTGGGACTACCCGAACACCTTGAAGTACTATGCGTGTTGGCCATCGGTCACGCCGCTGACGAGCGCCAACCGCAGAATGAGGATAAGCTGAAATGGGAGAACGTAATCATTAAATCAGATGATTAACTACGACCTTAAACGCATCCGCGCCATCATCTTCGACATCGACGGTGTTCTCTCCACAGAGACCGTGGGCATGGACCAAGACGGTATGCCTCTGCGAACTATTAACATCAAAGATGGCTATGCCATACAATTAGCCCAGAAGATGGGTCTTCGTATCGCGATAATGACTGGTGGTACTGACGAACGCATACGTCGGCGATACGAATATCTTGGCGTAGAGGACATCCATTTGCAATGTAGTGTGAAGCTCAAGACCTACGAGGCGTTCCGTGAGAAATATGACTTGGACGATGCGGAAGTCATCTTTATGGGCGACGATATTCCCGACTTGGAAGTCATGCAGCGTGTCGGTTGCCCGTGTTCCCCGTCTGATGCTTGTGCTGAAGTAAAGGCCGTGTCTTGCTATGTATCACAGAGACTTGGCGGCCACGGCTGTGCCCGAGACGTCATCGAACAAGTCTTGCAAGCGCAAGGGAAGTGGATGATGGATCGAAAGGCGTTTGGATGGTAAATCCTTGCCTCCTTCCCCAAGATAAGAAATAATTTTCGGGTAACAAGGGCGTCTAGATTGGTTGATGGTTCAATTCGATTTGATGTTCCGTTATCCTTCATATTAATAGATCACTTGATTCATTTGATTTTTTAAAGTGCCCGAATTTCTGCAATTATAGGCTATGAATCCAAGCAACAATACTCTCCACCCCACCAACAACAACTATCAAGTCTCGGAAACTCTAATGGCTCCTGCCACTACGTTGAAAGGTCTTGAAGGAACTCGGCTCATCCTTGCCAGCAATTCTCCTCGTCGCCGTGAGCTTCTTGGTGGACTGGGTCTGCGCTTTGAGGTACATGTCCTTCCAGACATTGAGGAGAACTATCCTGAGGGACTTCCAATGGAAGAGATACCCCAATACATCGCACGCGAGAAGGCTGCATCCTACGATATTTCATCCGACGAGCTGCTTCTCACCGCGGACACCATTGTTGTCGTTGACAGCGAGGTGCTCGGAAAACCCTGCGATGCTGCCGATGCACGCCGTATGCTTCAAGCCTTGAGTGGGCGGGCGCATCAAGTCATCACTGGCGTGTGCCTCACCTCCATTCATAAACAACGCGTGTTTGCTGTATCGACTGAGGTTTCTTTTAAGTCACTGACTGACGAGGAAATCGATTATTACATTGCCAACTACCGTCCTTATGACAAGGCGGGTGCCTACGGCATCCAGGAATGGATAGGCTATATAGGGGTAACAGGCCTCCGTGGTAGCTATTTCAATGTGATGGGGCTTCCCGTACAGCGTATCTACGAGGAGTTGGTGAAGTGGTAAGCCAATGGATAAAGGATACACAACCAGCATCTCTCGGATTATCATAGTTTTGTCGCAATAATTTGAACAAATATTAGCTTCTCTTTCATACAATTGTAATACAAGTGCCGTATATTTGCAGTGTTGAATTAAAGCCAACAAGATGAAAGTTGTGTTTGCCGTTCAAGGCGAAGGAAGAGGGCACCTCACACAAGCCCTTACATTGGAGAAGATGCTCACAGATCATGGCCACCAAGTGGTCAAGATACTCGTGGGACAGAGTCAGGCACGTCCTATGCCCGCATTCTTCGGCCAGCGCGCCAAGGCTCCTATGCAGGGATTCCTAAGTCCCAACTTCCTTCCTTCGAAAGCAAACAAGACTGTAGGTCTTGGAAAATCAATCGCTTTCAACATACTCAAGTCACCAAGTTACTTGTCAAGTATACGCTTTTTGAATCGCCAATTCAAGGAAAGCGGCGCCGACCTCATCATTAACTTTTATGAAATTCTTACGGGTCTATGCCATTATGTGTACCATCCGGATATCCCAATGGTATGCATAGGACACCAATACATGTTCTTACACCCCGACTACCCATTCCCCAAAGCACATTATCTCAGTCAGAAGCTCATGATGGCTTTCACTTGGGCCACCTGTCTTGGTGCCACTCGACTTCTGGGTCTCTCTTTCCGCCATGTGCCCGACGACGATGCTCACCTACTCTCCGTCGTGCCTCCAATACTCCGCAAGGAAGCCCTTAACACACCACGACTTCATGGTGACTATATCACGGGTTACATTCTGAACTCGGGTTTCAGTGAGTCGATCATGCAGTGGCATACTAAGCATCCCGAGATAAACTTGCATTTCTTTTGGGATAAGTGCAATTCTGAGGAAACAACACGCATCGACGACACATTGACTTTTCACGCCATTGACGACCATAAGTTCCTCCACTATCTTGCCAATTGCCGTGCATATGCCACAACCGGTGGCTTCGAATCAGTCTGCGAAGCTATGTACATGGGTAAACCTGTGATGATGGTCCCCGCCCATGTGGAGCAAGAGTGCAACGCCCATGAAGCCAAGCTTCAGGGGGCAGGCATCGTCGCTGATCAATTCGACATGGATCAACTCCTGGAATTCAGTCAAGCGCATGAAGAAGACATCAAGTTCCGCCAGTGGGAAAATGAGGCAGAGCTCATGGTCATCAGCCGGTTAGAGACTGCTGTAGAACAGTATCGCCATGCCGAGACTATCCGCTTTGGCATATTTGGAACAACATTCTCCACAATCTAACGTGCAGTCTTTTCTGCCCAAAGGGCAGACACGTTTATACCTCCCCTCGTAGTGATTACGGGGGGACTTTTTTTTGTTTAAATCTGAACTCCGACATGAAGATTAGGATAGGCTATCCGGTCACATTAGATTGGACAAAATAATACAGATATTACCCCAGTTCGGGATAAGA
>DHOP01000049.1 GCA_002407775.1 Prevotella sp. UBA5387 | reverse complement strand
TAATAGCGTGATTACCAACTTCTAAACTAACTTTATTGCTGAATTCTTATCCCGAACTGGGGTAATCCTATGATGGAAAACATCTACCTCATAGACAATCACTTTATTCACACCGTAGCTAATCAGAAAAGCTGGCAAAAGTTCAATCCTCAACTTGAATTAAAAGTGGGACCAATCAAAGATATTTTAAATATCTCTCTTACAACAGGAGTGAACTATTATGATAGCAAAGGACTTACTTACCATCATACATTTACCAATTGGTATTATCGTCTTGAGGCATCAGCCATGTACAAAAATTGGATGGCACTCTTCCAAGTGCAGAATCAAGAGAAATCATTATATGGTGAGACTATAAGTAGCGGCGAAGCATATCACATTCTTATGTTACGCTACAAACATAAGGATTTCACAATTGGACTCATGTCCTTAAACCCATTCGCCGGTAAGAACGATTATCGTCGCCCTTCGGAGACACGTAACAGATATATTACCTCAAACAGTTGTTGGTATCTACGCGATTGCAGTCAATTGTATGTAGCTACACTTTCATGGAACTTCAGTTTTGGACGCAAATTCAATAGTGTTGAGAAGTTATTGAATAATGAAGATACCAAGACTGGTAGCATGAAAACAGGCAAGTGATACATCTTGAGTACGCCAGTCACTCGTTATCACATGATAACAACAAATACTGGCTTTTTGGAATTAGGATCTATAAAGACTCAAACTAATAGAATATCATCCTGAAGGTAGCGATTCCTCGTTCTTTGTCAGATAGCAAGATGAGAGCCCCATTGCTTATTCGCATAATCTGGCGAGAGATGGGCAGGCCAATGCCGCTACCTTCCTTCTTTGTTGTGAAGAATGGAATGAAGATATGGGCGGCGACATCATCGGGAATCAGTTGACCGTCATTGCTGATGTCTATGATAATGGCTTCATGATCATCAATACAGGCATTGATTGTAATGTGTCCGTCCTCACCAGTTGCTTCTGACGCATTCTCCAAAAAATTGCTCACTACTCGAATGAAAAGACCCTTATCAGCATAGATCAACAAGTCATGGGGTGTAACATCAATGGTTATTTTCCACCCATGTTTTAATAACGTTTGGAAATCTCCGCAATCCGCTTAAAGAATGGAGTCGCATCAAACGGTTTTGGATTCGATATGGACACATATGACTATTTTTGATATTTTTCTATACCCACAACGATAACGACACCTACATTGCTCATTGGACAATTCGCCTCTTTGACCGACAGACTTTTGAGTAACCAACGCTACAGACCACAGCGAATCTGAAATTCATTCCTTCTTGGGGTTCACATTATATTTCCAATCACCGTAGCACTATTCCTTGGGAATTGTTGTTCCTCCCATTAAATAAACTATAGAATTGATTATAATTATTGCTCGCTTACTTGTCCGATTTTCTTCACATCGTCTTCAAAATCATCTCTTTTTACTGCAGATAGATTCCGCATCTTGACGCGATAATTGTATATGGTCGTAACAGAATAGCGAAGGAAATTTGCGATCTTTTGACTATTGGTTATCCCTAATCGAATAAGTGCAAAAATTCTAAGTTCAGTGTTCAATTTCTCATCTATTTTAAGATGAATTTGACCCTCTGGTACTAAAAGCTTATTGAATTCTTCTACGAAGTTCGGAAATAGTTTAAGGAAATTCTCGTCGAAGTTCACATAGAATCCTGCCAATTCATCCTCAATAATCTGTGTGGAGCGTAGCTCGTCCACAACATCATTTATATTTTTCTTAGTTGCAATATTGAATAGATGTTTCCGATATTTCTCTATCTTCCCAATATATATCGAACACATACTGATATAATGTCCGATATACTCTTCTTTGATGAGTGAGTTTTCCGCTAATGCCTGATTGATAGCTCTCAACTGTCGATTGGCTTCCTGTACTTCAAGGCGGGATTTTGAGACCTTGTGCATTTGCCTGCGAATGTGAAGAAGCGCGAGAAGTAAGAATATTGACAAGACACTAATGAGCACCAAAGTCAGGATGATAACATGTCGCTGGTGGTTGAGCTTTTGATGATACGCTTCGTTAATGATGGGAAACATCTGTTGTACTTCAAAGATACGCCATCTTGACTTGCAAGCGAAAGCATCATCCATGCACAGTGTTAGATAATTGTAAGCTCTATTCACATCACCCTCTTTGTAAAGGATGACAGCAAGCTTGCGAAGCGAAGCGTACTCCCTTACTCCTGTTTTCATATCACAGATAGCAGAAAGCGTGAGATGTTGCTTCTGCTTCTCTATGTTGCCAAGACCTAGATAAGCTTGTGCATATGTGTATTCCATCAGAGCAGTATTGTGTAGATCACCCTTAAAAATGGGATATATAGAACGAATGACTTGTATCGTTTTGTTGTATTGTCCAGTTACATTGTATTTGTCCGTCAATAAAATAAAATGAACGAAGTCTGAATCAGGAAGTATGGTCAGTAAACTATCCCGGTATTGTGATGCCAGCCTACTATAATACTTTTTGGATGTTGGGTAGTAACTGGTGTCGCACAGAAGATCAAATATTCTCTTGTAGACATGATAATAATAGGGAATCTGCCAAACTTTCAAATGTCGAGTATCAATTTGAGCCATCAGTTCTAAGGCCTCTTTATACATGCCAATGATTCCCATGGCTTCTGCCATATTCATTCGAGCATCATCAATGTAGTATGGCTTTCCGATACGTTTTGCAACTGCCAGCTTTCGTTTTGAGAAATATAATGTAGAGTCAATATCGAAAGTCTTATAGGCATCGCCGATTTTTCCTAACGCACTGTAAAGTGCCTCATCGTCGGACGAACTCTTGACCGCTTTGTTCAGCGCATTAAGTTCTTCCTGCTTCTTTGATATGTATTGGGAGCGATACCCTATGACATGATCAAGACTTTCTAGAAGCGTGTCGCTACTACTTGCATGCGTTTCTATCACTGTGACAGCCATGAAGAGAATAGACAAAAGCAACCTGATCATTATCTTTGTTGTATTGGATATTGCAAAGATAAAACAATAAAGGAGAAATACCTAACAAAAATACTGAAAAATGAAGTCCTTAATGTATGGGTTCAAACCAGCATGTATAACAAACAATTCCCTCCGAAATGGCCAAAAGTCATTGTCGGAGGGAATTAATTACTAGTGATTTTTTTCCACTTATTCTAAGACGATCATTGTCCAATATTTAAGTGATGGTACAGTAAATGTGACAAATCCATCTTTCTGAACAAATGTTAGTTCCTGCATAGCACCACCATGTATGTCAGGTGAGGCAACCCAAACCTTATTGACCTTTTCTGAAGCCTTCAGTTTCATCGATAGTGATTGCTTGAGTCTTGGCTCGGGCATAGTTCCATTCATATCACGCCAACTTAGATTATCGGCATCGAGGAAGTTAATTAAGTGAATGACATTGCGGTTATCCACTTTCTTGGCAATCGTAGTTATGGTGTTCATTCTTGGTGGCCATGCATTGATAGAATTGCCAGAAGACGTCAGGTCAATACTTAAGGTTTCACCACCTCCACGCAACAAATTTTGATAGGCTGTCATAAAGTCATAGTAGTGTACTATGGCTGTCTTCAGCGCATTGCTCATCTTCAGGCTGTTGTTTGCGAAATATTCTCGACAGAGCATGTGGTCTCCTAGTTCCAGATGAGAGCCACCCAAAGCAAAAATTACTGCGTCAGTCAATAATACCCCTGGAGTATTGAATTCACCATCAGATTTACCATAGTTCATGTAAGCAGCTAATACCGTCTGCTTCTTGCCATTGGAGTACAAGGAATTTGCATGGAGCACTTTCTCGATAGAACTGAAGTCTGCCTCAGAGTCCCACAGTTCATTATAGAGAAAGTCTGTCTTTCCTGTTCCTGCGATTGTTGAAGCCCCGAAGCTGCTCACAGCGTTCATGACAAGTCGTTTTTCTGGTCTCCGAGTTTTCATCGCCTCAATGAACGAGGCATAACCACGTTGCAGATCGGCTGTTCCTCCACCATAGGTATAAACAGTACCACGACTTCCGAGTTGATCAATATGATACCCATCAAAGTTGAAGCTGTCATAGACATCATCATTACGTTGACCGATATACTGCTGCCACTCCTGATTTGATGGGTCTACTAGCCAGATGCTACTCTTCCAACCATCAGGCAGTTGACAGACGTCCTTGGAAGTGTGGTTCTGATCCTTGAACAAGTACCATTCTTCCTTAACACCATCCGCAGATGCGTCTTTCAAAGCGCCAAAACATAGATTATAGAACATAGCTTTCATTCCATAACTATGTTGCACATCGATGTATTTCTTGATCACTGACGTGTAAACATCCCTATTGGCTATATCCTTATAAACGACGTCAAGGTTGCCCTTCGTTCCTCCAAGTGGCCAATGGTGCTTGTTATGCCAGTCGTAGAATTGGATTCCGTTGATGTGGCATCGATTCAAGAAAGTCATCTCACTCTCGATTACTCCCGGAAGGGTCTTCGACTGGTCATAAGTAGCTACAAATCCATAACGAGGAAAACTAGTCCAGTCGCTGGAAACATCTACAGCAATTGTGCCAAGCACAAGTTCCGAACCATCATCTTGTTTTTGAAAAAGTTCGACCATGTAGCCAGTAAAATCCTTTGCAGGTGCACTCCACATCCATGTGTTTGATGTCAAAGGATGTTCACTCACTTTCTCGCCTGAGGCAGAGTAACGGGCTATAACCCCTTGTGGCATTGTTCCATTGACAGAGAACGTTACGGTTTGTCCAGGTTGATAACACGCCTTGTCTGTCGAGATGTCGAGAGAGAGGTTCGACTTTACTTGTACAACATTTGTTACTCCTCCATCTATTTTATCTATTGTTGTGCCCGTCTTTGTAATGTCATGACCACATGCGGTCATTGCAAGCATAGATAGTACAATAAAGAGATTTTGCTTCATGAATCTTATTTTTTTTCGATAGTTATTTGTTCCGTCAACTGATTGAGAGTGATAGTGTACCCACCTGACGCTGTAATATTCCATTTTTGGTCTATGTCACCTACGTTAATATCGAGATACTGTGCTGTAAAAGTATCGTCGGACTTATTAACAAAAAGCATTTGTTCCGGCTTACCTGTTGGCTGTGCATTGCTTGTTGTTGGCATAAACCACGCTCCGTTCCAGTCAGATTGCTTGTCACAACTCAACTTTAGCTCGCCTGCGACAAGATTACCCTTCCATGTGAAAACAAACGGATTGGTAGCATCAACTGTCATAGCCGTTGCATTGCCAAGATCCCAACCACCTGGTGCGGCAGAGCCTACTAGGTAAATCATTGGATAAGGAGTGAACTCACGCATCATCATACGTTCCTTACCGTCTCGAATATCCACACAGATTTTGTATGCCTTTCCAACTTCGTTGTCCTTGATAAACCATTTGTTGTCAGGGTCGAAACCCTTCACAAATTCCATTTTTGTATCTGTGTAAGGAGCGTTTGCCGTTGTTGCTTTATACATATTCTCCCAACTACCAGATGTAGTACCGAACTTAAATTCTCCACCTTTGTCCATCAGACGGCCATATCGGAAAAGATAAGGATCAAGGGCATCGCGTGTCATCTTTTCAAATCCCCAGCCTGTGGGATTACCTATGAAATATAGTTCTTCAAAAGCAGGAACAGTGCCCTCGGTCTGAGTAAACTTGATCGAACCAGTTAGCAAATTGACATCCACCTTGTAGTAATGGTCCAAGGAAACATCAAAGAGATTATCTGCCTCACTGGTCGTTTTGCGTAATACAAGTGCTCCTTTCCCATCGTTATTGTACGACGGAACTTCTTGTCCTTGGTTGGTTAGGAATTTAACCGTTCCCGTTGAAAGTTTTCCCGTCCAAGTAAAGGTTCCGTTATCAGTGCGTGTCATCTCTTCGGCCTTAGCAAGATCTGCACCTCCTGGAGATGCCGTTCCCGTGATGAACAGTGTAGTAGTCACTGGGGTATACGCCTTCACACTAAAAGAGGTCTGAGAGGTCTGTATGTTTTTTTCTAATCCAGCAACATGTGCCGTGATACGGGCATCCAGCTGATACATACCATCACTCTTTTCGCCGTAAGTATCATGAAGCAACTTATTAAGCTGTTCTGTACTGGCTTTCCATGAGTAAGTCTGAGTGGCATTGTCAATAAGGGTGAAAGGAGTGGCAAAGTTAGTGCCGCTCTCAGCCAACTCCAAGGAGTATGTGATACGATTTCCAGTGCCATAGTTTGTGCCAGATGTCCAGGTTAGTTCCATGGCATCGGAAGCATGATCGATCTCATTGAGGGTGAGATCATTATGGTTTGTTGTAAGCTTTAGCTCGGTGTTACCTTTGTCAAGTTCAGTATAGTTGTTATCGGAGCAAGCTACAAACAATACAAATCCTAGTAGCAGGATTGGCAAGCTCAATATATATTTTTTCATTGTCATATCTTTAAAAGATGTTATTGTGTTAGTAACCTGGATTCTGGGTCATCAGTGAATTAGCATCCATCTCTGTCTGGGGGATAGGAAAGAGCAATCTGTCTTTGGTAACGTTGCCTTTGCCAATGCTCTTCAGATAATTGAGGGCATAGTTTCCGTGGTCAAGACGAATCAGGTCAAACCACCTGTGACCTTCAAACGCAAGCTCCATTCGACGCTCGTGAATAATTTTTTCACGCATATCTGCTTGAGAAAGATTGCTTACAGACGGAAGCCCCGCACGAGTGCGCACAATGTTCAGCGGTGCAGCTGCCTCGGTAGTCAGTCCCTGCTCATTAAGTGCCTCAGCCTCTATAAGGAGTACGTCGGCATAGCGATATATCACGAAGTTCTCAGGATTTGTGTTGTATTCCGGTGAAATCGACTTCGGTACAAGAAATTTCCTCACGTTGTATCCGGTGTTGGAGTAAGAGCTCTTATATTGCTTTCCGTCGAAGTCCGGGCATCCTTGGTAAAAAACGGTCAAATCCTTGCGTTTGTCACCCTGCTCATACTGATCCACAAATTCTTGTGTTGGTTGGTTCCATCCATAACCTCCTGCTACGAAATTTGCGTTTCTTGGTCCCATGAATGTAGAAAGCCATGAAGACTGAGGATTGTTTCCCCAGAAGTCATACTCGGTGTTGCCAGAATACTGAACCTCGAACAAGGATTCTGGACCATTATTAATGGTTGCATCAAAGTTATCGACATATTTGCATGTAGATAAGTCGTAGCCCATGGTAGAGATACCCTTACAAAGGTCTGCAGCCTTGGCATAATAGTCCTTATGGTCAGGAGCCAATGTGAGATAGATATCTGCCATCATGGCCATGGCAGCTTCCTTGCAGGCACGCCCAACATTCTTACTATCGTAAGAAGCCTTAGTAGGAAGTAGATCTATGGCGTTCTGACAGTCATTCATTATTTGGGTATATGTTTCCTCAAGTGTGTTTCTTGCAATTGCTGTAGATTCACCTGGATTGAAGGGTTCTAATCTGAGAGGCACTCCACCATATAATCTCACCAAAATGAAATAGTAATGTGCACGAAGGAAATATGCCTCTCCCATGCTTCTGTCCTTGATGGCTTGAGATAAGCCAGTGGCGGTAGATAGGTTTTTCAGAAGGATATTGCATTGTCCGATACCCACCCATGGTGAGCGCCACATGTAAAGTGCCATTCCATTGTCAGTCTGCGCAATGAAGTTGGATGCCTGGATGGTCTCTAAGCCGTCTGTACCACCACCAGCACCAACCAAGCTGTTTCCAGCCACAATGTCGAGTGTCCAGATTCGCTGATTGTACATATTTGATGATTGCAGAGTTCGATAACAGGCATTGGAAAGCGCTGTTGCAACGCTGTCAGTCATAGTAACACCTGGGTCCACCGTATTCTTAGGTGACAAGTCCAGGAAATCAGAACATGATGTCGTAAGAAAGGCAGACAGTCCTATGATGATATATTGAAGTCTTTTCATTGTCGTTTTCGTTTAAAAGTTAATGTTCAAGCCAACGTTGTAGGTTCTAGAGATTGGATAGCGCGAGAGGTCGATACCATTGATATCCACTTCAGGGTCAAATCCGCTATAACCTGTGATGGTTGCAATATTCTCACAAGACAACGCTATGCGTAGGTTTTCTATCTGCAGTTTATTAAGCCAATTTTTCGGGAAGTTATAGGCTAGTGTAATGTTCTTGAGTCTTAAGTATGACCCATCCTCCACGAAGCGGTCTGATATGCGGTTATTGCTGTTTGGATCGCCGTATACTGCGCGTGGCATGAAGTTACTGGTGTTTTCACCTGTCCATCGCTTCAGCACGTCGGTTGTCTGATTGTAGGCTGCAGCCATTCCGGTGTTGTCTATGTTGTTAGCATTGAAAATCTTGTTTCCTGCGACACCTTGTAGGTAGAAGGAAAATTCAAAGCCTTTGTATGTCAACGCATTGTTCATAGAGAACATCCATGTTGGGTTTGGATTGCCAATCACTGTTCTATCCATGTCATTGATCACACCATCATTGTTAAGATCGCGAAATCTGATATCCCCTGGACAAGCTCCAGGTTGAACAGCATGATTATTCACCTCCTGTAAATTTTGGAAGATACCATCGGTAACATAGCCATAGAAAACGTTGATGGGGTAATTCTTCGCCAGCATTGTCACATAGGAGTTGTTAATTTGATTGATATAATATGGAACTGCGCTATTCAAGTCCTTTATCTTGTTACGATTATATGTTCCAATGACACTGGTCTCCCAATATAAGTTTTTACTAGCGAAATTGATACTTCTTAAATTCACTTCAAATCCTTTGTTGAGCACCTTACCAGCGTTAGTGTAGGTTGTTGAGGTATCCTCGAATCCCGACGTAATTGGAACAGATGCTTTGACCAACATTTGATTTGTTCGTTTCACATAGGCATCAAACGAAAGGAAAATACGAGAATTAAATAATGCAGCATCAAATCCGATATTACTTTGCGCTACTTGTTCCCAATGAATATAGGGATTAGCCAATGTTGTCGAAACCAAGGCTGGCTGCTGATCTCCACTTGTGCCGAAAGGATAGACGCTTGTGCTGTAAGTGGCCAAATACCCATAATTGCTCACACTAGCCTGGCTACCTGTTACACCGTAACCGGCACGAAGTTTAAGGTCGTTGACGTAATTATTCTTTGGAAACCAATCCTCTTCGGATATACGCCATGCGAGAGCCACAGAAGGGAATGTTCCCCAGCGCTGCTTAGGTCCAAACTTACTCGATCCGTCTCTTCGGATAGTGGCTGTGAGCATGTATCTCCCTTTGTAATTGTAGGTAAATCGAGCCATGTACGACAACAGTGCCCACTCAGTAAGATTGCCACCAATAGCATACATCTTCTGTCCATTATCCATCTCATGCACGTTGTCAAACTGAAACACATTCTTTTGAGCATTTAGATAGTCTACATTATTCCATTGTGCAGATGTTCCAGCCATAAGGTTAAAATGATGATCATTGGCTAACGTATAATCAAAGGTAAAATAGTTGTCCCACAGATAGGTGAATGATTTGTTGTCACTCTTATAGCGAGAGCTTTCTTCTGTTGGTATAGGCTTCCAAGCGTACTTTGGAGCGAAACTGTCATAGAACCAGAACTTCGCATCATAACCGAATGTACTTCTAAATTTCAGCCATTTTGCAAAAGTAATCTCAGCAGTAATGTTTGCCAGGAAATTATAACCTTTAGTATTGCTGGTGTTGATTTCTGTAGGGCCAATTGGATTTCGAATGCTTCCATACCATTCGGCGTTTCCTTCTGGTCCACTCCATTCGCCATTATCATCTTTGACCGGGAAGACTGGTAAAGCTTTAAGCGCATCACCGATGTTATAGCTTCCTGAAGATTTCTTATCTGTACTAAATGAAAGATTATTAGAGAATTTCAGCCATCTGGTGACTTGTGAATCACTGTTGAATTGGAAGGTGAAACGCTGATAGCCTACACTCTTCACTGTTCCTGTTTGATCAAGGAATCCTCCAGAAACATAATAATGTGACTTATCATTTCCTCCAAAGTAGCTCAACGTATAATTCTGCATGAATCCAGTTTTAAAGAGCTCATCCGTCCAGTTGGTTCCGACTCCGAGTGATTGTGGATCTGCAAAGTCTGGATTGGGAACTCGTCCGCTGTTTAGCATCATGTCATTACTTAATGCAGCATACTCGCTGGCATTAAGCAACGTCGGTACATGGGTAACGTTTTGCATAGAGGCATTGGCTGACAGCGACAAGCCACTCTTACCACTCTCTCCCTTTTTTGTAGTGATCATAATAACACCATTCGCACCACGAGAGCCATAGATTGCGGTAGCAGAGGCATCTTTCAGCACATCAAGACGGTCGATGTCGGCCATGTTGACTGCGTTGATTCCTAAATCAGTTGGCACTCCGTCTATCACTACAAGTGGATCACTGTTATTGATAGACCCGAGGCCACGTACTTTAATTGTTACATTGTCACCTGGCTTTCCAGCATCGATGACCTGCACACCAGCTAATTTTCCTTGCATAGCTTCGCCGATGTTGCTCACTGGACGGTTGCCAAAATCCTTGTTGCCAAGTGAGGAAACTGCGCCAGTTAGATCGCCCTTTTTCATGGTGCCATAGCCAATGACAACAACTTCGTCGAGTTGTGCATTATCTTCAGTAAGCACAACATCTATCATTGTACGTCCATTGACCGGCACTATCATTGTCTTGTACCCCAAAAAGGATACAGTAAGCGTAGAATTCGCATCTGTCTGAATGGAAAATTTTCCATCAATGTCGGTAACTGCGCCAGTATTTCCTCCTTTCACGGCGATACTTGCTCCGATGACAGGTTCATTGCTTTGATCCGAGACTGTTCCTCTCACATTGATTTGCTGAGCATGCAATCCTAATGGGAATAAGATTCCTAAGACTAGGAAAAGCTGCAATAGCATTGTTTTCATTGTTTTTTCGTTCATAAGAATAGTATTGTTATAGGTATAAATTGTTTTTTGTGAATGCTAATTATTGCTGTACTTCTTTATATTTTTCAGGCCCTTTGTCTGAGAAGCGTTGGTGACCTCTATTAGACTAATGGCATATCCTCCAGCAATGACAGAGTTAAGTTTGAGCTTTGTCTTTGAAGTTACGATTCCCTTTTTGATAGTGTAAGCCTGAGTATTGGTCTTGTAGTTGGCATCTTTCGCATCAGAGTAGATGGTGGCCACATACTTCTTTCCCTTGTCAAGAAAGTCTAGGGTCAGATTGGAGATGTGGTTGTGTTGTCCTGCAACGTTCCCCACAAACCAGTTTCCTGTACCTTTGGCTTTTCGTGCAACAGTGATGAATTCGCCTGGCTCAGCCTCCAGATAACGACTTTCACCCCAATCCACCGCAACGTCTTTGATAAACAGGAAGGCATCCAAATGCTTCTCATAATTCTCGGGAAGGTCGGCAGCCATCTGAAGCGGACTGTATAACGTACAATACAGTGCCAACTGGTTGGCTATAGTTGCATTGACATGATTGTTGTTTTTAGGATTAAGCTTGTTCATATCCATTTCAAAGATGCCAGGTGTGTAATCCATTGGTCCTCCTTTTAGTCTTGTGAATGGCAGAATCGTAACATGGAATGGCTTAGTGCCTTCTGTGGCTTGGTATTCCGTGCCACGAGCAGATTCGTTACCGATGAGGTTGGGATAAGTGCGGCATAAGCCTGTGGGTCGCACAGCCTCATGGGCATTGACCATGATATGATGCTTAGCAGCCTCTTTCACCGCATAGAGGTAATGGTTGTTCATCCATTGTCCATAATGATGTTCTCCATAGGGCAACATGTTTCCGACATAGCCACTCTTTACTGCATCGTAGCCATAACGGTTCATGAATGAGTATGCAGCTTCCATATGTCGCTCGTAGTTGCGTGTTGAAGAGGATGTCTCGTGGTGCATCATGAGTTTCATGCCCTTAGAGTGGGCATATTCGTTGAGACCCTTCAGATCAAAATCAGGATAAGGGGTGACAAAGTCGAACACATAGTCCTTCTGATGGCCAAACCAATCCTCCCATCCAATGTTCCATCCCTCTATCAGTAGCTGGCTGAAACCGTTGCGTGCTGCAAAGTCGATATATCGCTTTACATTTGCAGTGTTAGCTGAATGTGTGCCATTTGGCTTGAGTTTGGTATAGTCTACAGTCTCAAGGTTCACGGAAGGTAATTCGTTGGTATAAGACCATGAGCCTTTGCCCGTGATCATCTCCCACCATACACCCATATATTTTACAGGGTGTATCCAAGAAGTGTCTTCAAGTTTGCATGGTTCGTTGAGGTTTAGGGTCAACTTTGAGGCGAGTATCTGACAAGCATCGTCTGAAACCTCTATTGTTCGCCAAGGTGTCTTGCATGGGCTTTGCATACTTCCCTTGTTGCCATCAGCTGCAGGGGTAAGCCATGACTCGAAGATGAAGTTCTTGTCGTCAAAATTAAGGTTCATGCATGAATAATCAACGAGAGCGGCTTCATGTAAGTTGATATACAGACCGTCATCAGTCTTCATCTGCAGAGATGTCTGCACTCCTGTAGGTGAGAAGATGGTTTGGGAAACATTTCCAGTTACTGCTTTAGCTTGCAATTGACGTATTTCCGAGAGCCGTGATTGGGTATAATCATACTCCTGGGTGTCATAGTCGCCGGGTATCCACCAAGCAATGTGATCTCCGGTCATTGCGAACTGAGTATGCTCTTCCTTTATCTTGAAATAAGTCAGATTCTTTTGTTGCGGAAATTCATAACGGAATCCTATGCCGTCATCATACGCGCGGAAACAAATATCCAAGAACCTGTCAGTAGAAGACTGATGCAGATGAACAACCAGTTCATTATAATGGTTACGTATTTGATTTTCTTCTCCCCATACAGGCTTCCATGTTTCGTCAAATGAGGAATTCTCTGTCTTTATTTCCTCAAATCCGTCCATTAATGACGGACTATCGATAAGTTCAAAACCCAACTTACTAGGTTTGACAACTGGTTTGCCTTTGTAACTCACCTGGTAGGTTGGCATTCCACTTATGAGATTAAAATTCAGAGAAATCTGCTTATTGGGAGATTGTAGTTCCCCGGCCGTGATGGATAAAGCCATCGACATAGCAGATAGAAATGTAAATACAAGTTTCTTTGTTATCATAATTGATTTCGGTTTTGTCATTCTAGATAGAGAGGTGTGCTTTCAATTGACCATGTCTGGAACAATCCATATTTCAGATTAATATCTACAGATAGAAGATAGGTCATCACAAAGAGATTAGTAGTTAGGTCAGGTACATCTCAGTGTGGTCAGCAATTTCTTTTTGCAAATATAGGAAATTAAACCAAGCCATTTCGTTTCTGTAGGCTAAATAGTAGTTTTTTCAGCCTCAACAGAATTCATAACTTACTTATTACTAATTACTTAATACATAATAACAAGAACAAAAAAGTAGTATGGATTGAACTAGTTCTTTAAAGTAAATCTTGCTTTTTACACGATGGATTTACTGGAATACAATTCTTAGGAAGAACAAGAATGCGATATATTTTATTAATATATACGCAATAAAAAATAAAATAAAATAAAATTCAGTCGTAGTAATAATAAATGTGTAACACAAAGTCCTAGGTAAATAAGTAATACATCAATTCTTAAAAACGAGTTAGGGTAATCACCATGGAGAAATCAGAATAAAGTCATCCACTTAGGACATGTCAATACAACCCGTTATTCTATAAAAGCAAAATGTTAATACAAGAATTTACCTTAAATGTATTTTGACTTATAATTCGAATTTCTCTCGCCTTTACCTAGTTTTGCAGTCTACTTAATGTCGAAAAAAAGATCTACTCATGGCAGAAATAACCTCAAAATTAATTCAGGTTATCGTTGTTCATTTCTATCCCAGAATAGCTAAGTTTCTGATTTTTAATTAATCGATATTAAGGAATGGTGTTATTTATTCTTAAGATTTGATATTAGTTGTTACACTTTTACAATATTTCTGTTAGCTTTGTAAATACATGTCAAACACTACCCAAAGATGCCAGCTGCGAAATTAATCATCACGATTAGTTAAGTTGCATAAAGCATTGCCAATAATATTATTCTACGCTTGGATTGATGTATCCTCAGAATAATTCTACATCCAAACATCACTAGCGTCTATTAAGACATGTTAATCGTATATAAATTCAATTTCAAGCTGTCCATCATCGGGCTTCTCTTCGTCTTCAGGCGGGATGAAAAGCTCCATGATGTCATCCTTGGTGAGCAAGGAACTGCCCAGGATTCGCATGACTTGTATGACGGGACGTCCAAGCTTGAGGTCGTGCTCAATGATCCCGATGAGACAATAGGTGATGATGGCGNNTCACTAGCGTCTATTAAGACATGTTAATCGTATATAAATTCAATTTCAAGCTGTCCATCATCGGGCTTCTCTTCGTCTTCAGGCGGGATGAAAAGCTCCATGATGTCATCCTTGGTGAGCAAGGAACTGCCCAGGATTCGCATGACCTGTATGATGGGACGTCCAAGCTTGAGGTCGTGCTCAATGATCCCGATGAGACAGTATGTGATGATGGCAACATGGATCTGAATTCGCACGGCATTGTCACTCTTTCCCCAGAAAGACTTGACCTTGAGGTGCTGCTTGATCCATTTGAAAAACAGCTCGACCTGCCATCTGTATTTATAAAGGAGAGCGATGTCCTTGGCTGCAAGATAGGAGTTGTTCGTGTAGTAAGTGAACGTGCGGTGCAGCTCAGGAGCATAGTAGACGATACGTCTGATTTTGCCCGGATACTTCTCCTTGTTCTGCTTCTTCGTAAAGACGATGGTCTGGTCACGCAGTATATTGTCCTCTCCCTCAAGAATGTCTTCACCAGCAACAACTTCGTACTCCGGACGCCTCTTCTCACGGATGATGAAGAAGGCTCCGGATACGGCAATCTGGTAAAGTCTGGCGAGGTCAAAGTAGCCCCTGTCAAAGACATAGCACGCCAGCGGCTCGTATGTGAGCCAGTCCATAGCATTGACATCATGCACGTTAGCGTTGGTGATTCTGTAGAACACAGGAATCTCCGTGACAATGTCCACCTGAGTGTGGATCTTGACACCCGACTTCGTGCTTCTGAACTTCGCCCAGGCAAAAAGCGACATGCAGAGGTCGATGGTTGTAGAGTCCACTGCATAGAACCTGCCGTGCAGCTCAAACTCTTTGGTAATCCTTCGCTTCTGCGCAAGAAACACCATGTGGAAGGCAAACTGCTCAAAGATGTGGTAGTCTCTGAGATTGTCAGTCTTGGAAAGCGTGCTCTTGTTAATGGGCGTCTTTCCGAATCCGAGATGAAACGACTTCTTAGCATGAGCAGTTGTTATATCTGTAAGCTCTCTCAGCCCTTTGCATCCCATGAGTTGTCCGAACATAAGGACGAGAAGCTGGCTCCATGGAGACGGAATCCATTTCTTGGTCCTGTCGTTGGACTTGGCCACAAGGCGCTCGAAATACCTCTTTGGCAGAAAGCTGGCGATTTGAGTGAAAACGTACTGTCCGGAATGCATATATATACCAAATCTGATTTGGCTGCAAAGGTACGCATTTCAAAAGTGCGACAAGGTTTTCGAGACTTACTTTGTTGTGCATGAGAGTGTTATGTATAAAATTAACAGAATTTAATAGAC
>DHOP01000010.1:78124-93182 GCA_002407775.1 Prevotella sp. UBA5387 | reverse complement strand
TGTCTTAATAGACGCTAGTGATATCTTAACTTAAGGCCAAGATGTTATGTTATTTGTGTAGAAAGTAATCCTTTGTGTATAACATAGCATGCCCATTTATATATTGGTTGAAATTATTATCATCATAGTGACAAGCTAATAATTCATTTGATGAATTATCTCAAGTACGTGATAGCTGCTATATAATAATATCGACAGTATTCTATTTGGTAATAAAAAATAACTAAAAGTCAGTTCTCGTTATAAAAATAATAGTATATTTGCACCACTAAACTAGCTGAATCTACAATAAAACCATAAACAATAATGACATCTACAAACGACAAAGGCAGTAAAGCCTATCTCGCAGCCATCGTCATGGTGGCCGTGATTGGTGGGCTACTTTTCGGCTATGACACCGCCGTAATCAGTGGTGCCGAGAAAGGCTTACAAGCTTTCTTCATGGGAGCAAGTGATTTTGACTACACTAATGCCATGCACGGCTTCACCTGTGCGAGTGCATTAATTGGCTGTATCATTGGATCGGCCATCTCCGGTCTGCTTGCATCAAGGCTTGGGCGTAAGCGTAGCCTTTTCACCGCAGGCATCCTTTTCTTTATCTCAGCTGTGGGGAGTATGTACCCAGAGATGTTTTTCTTTGAAAAAGGTGTGCCTACATTTCAATTACTGATGGCTTTCAACATCTACCGCGTCATTGGTGGTGTGGGAGTAGGACTTGCTTCTGCCATCTGTCCTATGTACATTGGAGAGGTTGCTCCGAGCAATATCCGTGGAATGCTAGTTAGCTTCAACCAGTTCGCCATCATCTTTGGACAGCTTGTCGTATACTTCGTCAACTTCCTTATTCTCGGTGACAATGTCAACCCTATCATCGAATTAGTGAACAATGTCAACCAGGTAATCAACCCTGAAGCATCTTCATGGGCTACTAGCACAGGCTGGCGTTATATGTTTGGTAGTGAGGCTGTACCTGCGGGACTGTTTGCCTTACTCATTTTATTAGTGCCTGAGACACCGCGTTACCTTGTTATGATTGGTAAAACAGATCGTGCTAGTGCCATCCTCACTCGCATCAATGGTCGTTCCAAGGCAGAAGAGATCATTTCGGACATCAAAGCTACACTATCCGAAAAGACAGAGCGTTTTCTTGCTTATGGCTGGACGGTTATCTTTATCGGTATCATGCTGAGTGTGTTCCAACAGGCAGTGGGCATCAATGCCGTGCTCTATTATGCACCTCGAATCTTCCAGGATATGGGTATGGCTAACCCAATGGTACAGACTGTTATCATGGGCGTTGTCAATATCACATTTACTCTTGTCGCCGTGTTTACCGTTGAGAAGATTGGTCGTAAGCCATTGCTTATCAGTGGATCCGTCGGAATGGCCATCGGTGCATTGGGGGTGGCTATCACTTTCGGAAATCCCGCACTCAATATCGTAACAATGCTCTCTATCATGGTTTACTCGGCAAGCTTCATGTTCTCATGGGGCCCCATTTGCTGGGTGCTTATTGCTGAGATATTCCCGAATACTATACGTAGTAAGGCTGTTGCCATTGCTGTGGCATTCCAGTGGATTTTCAATTGGATTGTGAGCAGTTCGTTTGTGCCAATGTTCAATATGCATTTGCAGCCGGGTGACAATTTCGGGCACTGGTTCACCTATGGACTCTATGGTACCATCTGCGTTATCGCTGCAATCTTCGTTTGGAGAATGGTTCCTGAGACCAAGGGCAAGACCCTTGAAGAGATGAGCAAACTCTGGAGACCAGAGAAGTAGTCCTCGATAACATGTAACTTGCATACGGCTGGAATGAGATAACAACTCAATTCCAGCCGTATTGTATAATCATCAGACAACTTTATGGCTTAATAGACTATGATTCTATTTTTTGAATAAATAAGAATTCAAAACAGACAAAGTTGAGTGAACCTTTGTGATATATGGGTTTGCTTTTTTTTAAACTGTATCTGAAAGGAGTTAGACTGATTAACCTCTCACGTAACAATAAACAGATAAAACAATTGATGGAATATTGTTCCATCTGTTTTAAACAAAATAATTAACAGGGTTAAAGATGTTGCAAAAATTCAGTGAGGTTTTCCTTATTGTCCAAACCAAGCTTCTTTCTTAGTCTATATCGGCTAATCTCTACTCCACGTACAGAAATGTTGAGAAGAGGAGCAATTTCTTTAGTCATTAAATTCATTTGAATATAAGCACAAAGCATTTTATCCCTATAATTAAGCATAGGGAATTGGGCATCTAGCTTCTTGAAGAAATCCAGATGCACTTCATCAAATGAATCTTGAAACTTTTCAATATCTGCGTCATGTTCTATGTTTGTATCAATTTGACTAATCAGTCTCAGCAATGCCCGACGCATACCGACTTTGTTTTTAGTATCAATGTTTTTCAACGAAGATTCAGCTTCCTTTCGAATTTTCTGTAAGATCTCATTCTTTCTAACAATATTTAGTGTGGTTTGAGCTAATTCATCGGACTTATACCGGAGCTGTGCTCTCAAGTGCTCTTCTTCTAGGCGAACAATAATCTCGTCTTTATCGTTAATATTCTTCTCAAAAATTTCTTTCTGTTGTATGAGTTCTGCATTTTTTAAACTAATTATGCGCGATTGTTGCCGTTTGTAAAGCTTGTAGAGATAGTGGCAGAGAATAATAAAAATAAGCAGGTAAATTGCATATGCCCACCATGAACGATACCATGGTGGCAAGATACGAAAAGGAAATGAGGCAATATATGTTGGTTTCTCTCCAGGAGTAGACATCCTAACTTCAAAAGTGTATTTTCCCTCATGGAGATTGGTGTATTCTTTCATTCGTGATCTTCTGTAAGTGCTCCAATTGTCATCACTGGAACCTAGAAGACGATAGGAATAAAGTAATGTATGAGTACGGCTGTAATTGTCGGCGCCATATTCTATCCTTAGAGAGTTATTGTTATAGGGAATAGTGATATTGGGTGAATCAGAGACGATACTCTTTTCGTAGATTAGTGAGTCTCCGCCATTAGTGAGGTATACACGTCTGATTTGTAAATTGAAATTGTTGGATGTCGTGTTCTGATTTAGATCCAACAGAGCAAAGCCATCTTCGATACTAACTACCGCATAATAATCAGAGATGAAATTAACATTTTCAAAGTCCTCCATGAGGTAGTTGTCTAAGAATGTGCTTCCTTCAACCTTTTTGATTTTTCCGGTTTGCCAGTCCAAGTTTGCTCTCTTCAATATTCCGTCGGTTACGTACCAAATATTTCGGGCTTCATCTACTTCAATGTATGTGTATGGAACATTACCATCTAAAGCTTTTTCCAATTCCTTATATTTCTCTAATCGATCTGTTTTCGGATTATATCTGAATAGGCCTTGACGTGTGGCAAAGACTATATTTCCCATTAAACTAGCAATACAAACATTATCTCCTTTGGGCAAATACTTTGAATTATAGCATCTCTTGGAAACAACTTTGTGGAAATCTGCATCGAGTTTGATTCTCCATAAGCCCGAAGACTTATTACCCAGCCATACATAATGGCCGTTATCTTCTACCAGCATAGATTTTGCAGAAATGTCGAGGCCGTGGATATTGTTCGTAAATACCCAATCATTATTTTGTTTTCTGAGCACACTTAGCCCCCAATAAGTGCCAGCTAATATTGCGTTTGAGTTATCTCCAGCTCTTTCAACATGCCAAACTCCACGTAGATTGTATTTTGTAAGCTGACCGTTTCTTATTTTTAAAAAGAATCTTCTTCCTCCGCAAAAAATATTATTTTCAATATTTTCTAAACAATGTGTCTGCCCTTCTGTTCCGGATACAGGTTGTAGGTTAGCTAGATGATTGGTCGGTGTTGGTATGGAAGTAACGAAAAGGCCTTGATTTGTACCTAAATAAAGTTGACTATTATAAGAAAGAGCACAATAACCTGACCCCAGAGAGGAATATTTACTATAAAGGAAATAGAGAGGGGAGTTTAGCGAGATGTAGTCGATGCCATTATCTAAGCCCAACCACAAATTATGCTCTCGATCGAATGTTAGTGAAAGAACAGTTTTGTTTTGAAGCCCAGCGAAAACGGATAGTCTTTCTGTTTTGTTCTTTAGTATATCGTAGATAATCACTCCGTTGTCCATTGTTCCTATAGCCATTGTCCCCTTATCAATTGAGGCACAAGAAAGATGGCTATTTGACGTGAATTGGTCAAGGTTTGAGACAAATCTTGTGAACTGCCCATCTCCATAAAGCCATAACCCATTGCTGCTTGTGACAAGCAAGAGTTTGCCATGGAAAGGAAGCATGGATACAACAGGGCTTTTAAGAATGGATTTGCTGGAATTGACATTAATAATAGAACTGCCATTTATCCAGTTTAATCCAAATTCATTTGTGAAGTAAATTTTACCATTGATTATAGCAGACTGATTACAACCTTTGCAATCAATACTTCCTGAACTTGCATTGTCAATATAATAAATGCATCGATCAGATTGAAAATAGACACGATCTCTATAAGATAAAACATTCCAGATATTTGCACGGTCTTTTAGCCTTATGTGCTCAGAGATACTAGTATAATCGAGCCCACCTGATTTGTTAGGAGAAAAATAGCCAAATTGGCCAAGTCCTCCGACATATATTCTTCCCCCGTCAGAAATGACAAGAGAACGCATCTTCTCACGATGTGGTAAAGGGTAGGTCTTCCAATTTATGCCATCATATTTAAGAAGGCCATCATTATTAGAGAAAAACATCCAACCATTTGGATGTTGATGTATTTTCCAATTCTGGTTTCCGGCTCCATATTCTTGCCTGCTATAATTAATTACAGACGGTTGCCACGAAACTTGGCCTTTGATTGGAATAGTTAGTATGAATAACAGCAGATAAAAAATAGTTCTCATATTATTACTTCGATGTTGCAAAGGTAGATGAAATTCATATTCAAACAAATTTATTTCTCATATTATTTTTGAAGTAGTAAATTTAATTAATATATCATATAAATACCTGTAAATCAGATGTATTGTGTCTTTTAATGAAAATGATGATGTAGTCAATATGAATTATCCATGTAATTTTGATGTAATGATATTAACTTCTTGAGATCTTTTTTTACCTATTTTTGTGACTACATGTTTAAATTATAATTATCTAACCTTTATAATAACAAAAAATTTTATGAAACAAAATCTTAAGAGTCTGTTATGTCTTCTTAGTCTGATGTTCTTCCTCATACCCAAGATTCATGCTCAGTCTGGGACAATTGAGATTAAGGGTCAGGTCCTATCAGAAGCAGACCGTGAACCGCTGATTGGAGTCACAGTTAAGGAACAAGGAACTAGTTATGGAACTATCACTGATTTAGATGGAAATTTCTCATTGTCAGTTAAGAACGGTTCTGTGATAACTTTCAGTTACATTAATTTTAGCTCACTTCAATACAAAGCTAAAGAAGTGCCTCAAGTGATTCTAATGAAAGAGAATTCGAGCATAATTGATGAAGTGGTAGTGGTCGGTTATGGTCAGCAAAAGAAAGCAGATCTTTCAGGTGCTGTCTCTGCAATAAATGGAGATAAGATAGCTGCTGTTCCTGCATCTGATGCAATTTCGGCCTTACAAGGCCAGATGCCAGGTATTACTATACTTAGAGGAAGTGGGCAACCTGGTAGAGAGTCATCCGGAATGCAAATTAGAGGATTTTCTTCTGTGAACTCTACTTCAACCTTAGTGTTGATTGATGGAGTCGAGGGAGATTTGTCACTTGTAAACGCAGATGACATTGAATCTATTTCTGTGTTGAAGGATGCAGCAGCCAGTGCTATCTATGGAGCCCGTGCTGCAGCTGGTGTGGTGTTGGTTACAACAAAGAGTGGTAAACAAGGAAAGCCTCAAGTTACCTATAACGGTTATTTTGCAGTGAATACTCCAGGTAACATGCCAGAGCGTCTTCCAGCTTGGGAAGAACAGGCCATGATTAATGAAGGCCGTATGAATTCTGATGGTAAGGTAGAATGGAATGCCGAGCAAACATCCTGGGTTGGTAATCCGAATTTTAACTACCGTCCGAATAATACAAATGGAAGATGGGATCTTTTCCAGGCAACCAACTGGGTAGATGAAGGCACAAAGGATTACACCACTCAGCAGAATCATTCAGTGTCAGTGTCTGGAGGGTCTAAGTCTATGGATTATCTCATTTCTGGTAACTATTATACAAAGAATGGTCTTTTAAAATTTGGTCCTGATGATAATTCACGTTGGAATTTAAGTTCTAAAATAAACGCTAAACTCAACAAATTCGTGACATTATCTACAAACATTAGATACTTGTCAACGAACATATCTCAACCCTCTTTTGGTTCGGAGGGAATTCTAAGCCTTCTCTACTCGTCTCGTGGTAGGCAACCAATTTACAACCCACAAGAGGATAATAGTGGGAATATTTATAATGGAGACTTACAATCTAATGCTATCCAGTTAATGAAAGAGGGAGGTGAGGATAATAGTAAGTACGAGAATTATACTGGACAAATTGCGCTTAAAGTTGATGACTTGGTAAAAGGATTACATTTAAATCTAAGCGCTTCACGTAGTTCTGGATACTATAGTCAGAGCGTTGAAAGGCGCACCTTGATATGGTATGATAGACTTGGTACGGGTATCAGGTCTCAAGCGAACAATCCCAATTCTCTTTATAAACAAAAGAATTCGGACTTTCATGATCTGATAGAAGCTACAGCTACCTATAATCTCAATATTAAAAAGGATCATAATCTAACATTTCTTGCTGGTACCAGTTATGAGAATTACAGGAAAGATCAGATGGATGCTACAGCTAAAAACATGAATTCCAATGACTTCTTCTCTTTCAATTATTATGATACCTCAATAGTTACTAATACCGAGCTAGGTGATGCTATCTCCCCTTGGTCTATGATGTCTTATTTTGGACGGTTCAATTATAACTTTGCAGAGAAGTATCTCTTTGAAGCAAATATTCGCTACGACGGTAGTTCTAGACTCGCATCTGATAAAAGATGGAAGGCTTTCCCATCCGTTTCAGCAGCTTGGAGAGTCAATCAAGAGAATTTCTTGAAAAATGTAACTTGGCTTGATAATTTAAAATTTAGACTTTCATGGGGCGAACTAGGTAATGGCGCAATTCTTGGCCTTTATGATTACATCCCAACTATCAGCGATTCACAAAGTGGTAGACCTGCTACCTATATTGGAGAGAAGTGGTATTACCAGTCTCAATTAGCTTCTAAAGAGAAAACTTGGGAGACTATTCAGACCACAAACGTCGGTATTGATTTTGGAGCTTTTCAGGGTAGACTAGCCGCTAGCTTTGATTACTATTGGAAATTTAACGATAATATGCTATCCGCTTTGCAATTGCCACATACGATTGGAATCAGTGTGCCAAGAGTAAATGTAGGTAGTCTAAAGACTTGGGGTTGGGACTTCGAGATGAGTTGGAGAGATCACATTAGCGATTTTAGTTATCAAGTTTCATTGAATATCTCTGATAGTCAGAATAAACTTGTCAAATATGATGGCGCAAGTGTTATTGGAGAAGGTAACGTCTCTCTTCTTGAAGGATATGAACTAAATACAATTTGGGGTTATAAAACTCAAGGTTATTGGGCTAGTCGAGATGAATATTTGCAATATAAAGCAGATCATCCAGGATATAAAAGCTTTAACGATGGTAAAGTTTCAGGCGGAGATACAAAATACTTAGCCCAAGGAGAACCTGATCATCAAATTGGAGTTGGTGGAGCTACACCACAAAATTCTGGTGACTTGGTTTATCTTGGCAACTCAAATCCAAGATATGTATATGGAATCAATCTTTCAGCACAATGGAAAGGCTTTGATTTCAATGTAATGATGCAAGGAGTAGGCAAGCGTAATATTCTTATCGATGTTGCTTCCATAGCGCCATTCTATAATACTTATCAAATGCCTTGGACAATTCATAGAGACTATTGGACGGAAGACAACCAAGATGCTTATTGGCCGCGGCTATATAACTATTCTAATAATGACTTCAACTTTAAGCCGTCTGACAAGTGGATGCAGGACGCATCATATCTAAGACTTAAGAATATCACTTTAGGCTACACTATTCCAGTGACAAAAAAGTATATTCAGAAGCTAAGGGTTTATCTTTCTGGCAATGATATATGGGAACACACTAATTTGATTAAGGTGTTTGATCCCGAAGTTGGCAATAATGTAAGTCGCAATTATTATCCTTTCTTCCGCACATGGGCGTTTGGAGTTAACGTAACCTTCTAAGAAAATGGACATGAAAAAGATATTATTATTTAGTATACTAGCAGTCATTGGATTGAACGGCTGTCAATTAGATAGAGAACCAGAGACAGTGCTGACCGACACAAATTTTTGGAAGTCAGAAACTGATTTCCGTGGAGCTTGTAACCGTCTATACATTGATTTACCTGGTTTTGGTCATGATTATCGATCTGATGAAATTATTGGCACATCACAGAATGGTATTTCAAGTGGCAACAGGACAGTGCCTGGTACATCCTCTGATTGGACCGATCCTTACAACAGAATAGGAGTAGCCAACAACATTATTAAAAAGATAAGTGCTTCTTCACAAAGTGAAGCAATAAAAAATCGTTGGTTGGCAGAAGCTTATTTCTTTCGGGCATACAATTATTTTGATCTTGTCAAGAAATATGGTGATGTACCTTTAATTCTTAAAGCATTTGAGACGACCGAAGATCCTGATATTAAAATGCCAAGAACTCCTCGTGAACAAGTTATCCAACAATGTTATCAGGATCTTGAGTTTGCTTATCAGTGGTTGCCAGATATTGATGATGTTTCATCAGTCACAGACTGGGGCCGTGTTTCAAAATCGGCAGCCTTAGGAATGTTGACCCGCGTTGGATTGTATGAAGGAACATTTGCAAAGTATCATGGCTTAACCAGTGACTACAAAGCTCATTTAAAGAAATCCACAGATGCTGCAGAAGCTCTGATCAAAACAGGAAAACATGCTTTAAATCCAGACTTTTATAGAATGTTCTTGTCTGATGGAGAGGGTCGCCAAAACAAAGAAAATGTCTTCGTAAAGATTTATGGTCCAAATGATGCGGGAATTATAGTTCACAATAACTCAAGAACGCTTGAGAACGCGGCATCAGTTACACGCCAAACAATCGACCAATTCTTATATAAAGATGGGTTGCCAAGAAAGCTTAGTTCAATGGCCATTATTCCTGATACGAGTTTTGATGACGTTTTCGCAAATCGTGACCCAAGGCTTGGAATGACGATTTTCAAACTTCATGAAAATGCCTATAAAGGGGAATATATTCCATTTACAAATCAGCATGGCAATGGTTACCCGATTAAGAAAGGCTTCATGTTAGATCAATGGCAGCTCAATAGTAGAGAGACAGTAGATAAAATGATTATTCGTTATGCAGAAATATTACTGTCATATGCTGAAGCTCTTTATGAATATAACGGTAGCATTACCGATGCCCAACTTGATATGACAGTCAATGTAGTCCGCGAGCGTTCTGGTATGACTGTTAGATTGACTAATGATTTTGTCAGCTCGCATGGCTTAAACATGTTAGATGAAATCCGACGTGAGCGTCTAGTAGAGTTTATTGACGAAGGACTTCATTATGATGATATTATTCGTTGGAAAACTGCTGAGAAAGTATTGCCTACAGATATGTTAGGTATTAAGTATGTTTCTACAGAGACTTCTGCTGACAAGAAGACTATTGGAGGAAGATTAACCACTGATGGTGGAATGTTCCAGGAAAAGAAAGTATATGATCAGGCTGATATTTATGTTATTGAAAGTGGCGATACTCGTAGTTTCAATCCCGATCGTGATTATTACTATCCTATTCCTTCTTATGAAATTGGAACAAGTGATGGTAGTTTGATACAGAATCCAAATTGGTAACATTAATATTAAGGAAAATTCAATGAAAAAAATAATATTGTTTCTAGCCGCCATTGCAAGTATTATGATGGTTACTAGTTGTTCTAAAGATGAATGGAGTAATGATAATCCTGAAATGGAAAACGTCTTCTATTATGGATTCCAAGATTGGGGTAAAAACAAGAATGACGTCAAGTTCAATGTTACTCAAGGGCAGACGATAGCTATTCCAGTTCAATTCTTTAGCGAACAGGTTCGTGATTATGATGTACAGGTCTATTATTTCACAACAAGCAAATTGACTTTAGGTACAGATTATGTCATTGTGGATTCAACAGGTAACACAATCCCCGCTTCTGATAATGGAGGTTGGCTCATGGTTTGGCCTAAAGCAAAAAAGGGTCTACAGAATGTGTATGTCAAAGCATTAAATGGAGCAAAGGGAACAATTACTTTGCAGACGTTTGATCCTAATAGCGCTGTGCCAATTTCTTTTGATAACACAACAATTACCAAGACAGAAAATTATGAAGTAAGGGCTTTCACGCAGAATTATTTTGTGACCATTACAATAAAATGATGCATTGATGAAAGCTATAAGAATTATGAATGTATTTACCCTGCTGATTTTCTCTGCAGGGGTACATTGTCAGACTATTTGGGAATCTAGCCATTTAGCTCGGGTGAAGTCTCAGCTTGATGCACCTGCATATCGAATGGCATATGAAAACCTGATAGCAATGGCAAATGATGACATCCGCCAACGGCCGTTGTCCGTGATGGTAAAATCGGTCACTCCTCCAAGTGGAGATAAACATGACTATATGAGTCTTGCACGTTACGCTTGGCCTGATCCGTCACAACCTAATGGTTTGCCATATATTATGAAGGATGGGCAGTCAAATCCGGAATTGGCACAATATGACCGACAACGCCTTGGGCAGATGGCTGACATGGTCAGTCGACTTTCTCTGGCTTATTATTTTAGTAATGACGAGAAGTTCGCACAAAAGGCCACTGAGATGATTCGTGTTTGGTTTTTGAATAAATCAACGCGCATGAATCCCAATATGAAATATGCTCAATGTGTGCCTGGTGTTGCTGAGGGACGAAGCTATGGTGTACTCGACACATATTCCTTTGTAACAATGTTGGATGGAGTTCAGTTACTGAGCACCTCTAAGTCGTTTACAAAAAAAGATGAAAGACAACTGAAGTCATGGTTCAAAGAATATGTGAAATGGTTGACTACAAGTTCATTATCCTTGGAGGAAAGGGCAGCAGAAAATAATCATGGAACTGCCTACGATGCTCAGCTTGCAGCTTTTGCCAGGTATATCGGAGATGAAGAACTTTTCCATCAGATTCTTTCGCAGTTTCCCTCCAAGCGCATTCTCTCTCAAATTGAGAAAGATGGTAGTCAACCACAAGAATTAAGACGGACTTTAGCTTTTGGATATTCAGAGTACAACATCAGTCACATCCTTGACCTTATGTTCATGGCTAAGAATGCTGGACTAGACGTTGAGAAATATGTTTCAGTAGATGGACATAGCATTTATCAGGCTTTAAACTTTCTTATGCCCTACATGGGCAAGGATGTAAGTGCTTGGCCATGGCAGCAAATTAGTGAATGGGATGAAAAGCAACAAGCTCTGGCAGAAGATTTCTATCGTGCCTGGATATTGAATCCCAAGCAGCAAGACTATCTGAATATATACAGAAGACACAAAATACGTGACTGGTCGAGTATTTTCGTGCTGCTTTATGAAGAGCCTACGAAAATTGATAATGCCATGGCCGAGGCAGAATCCCAACTTAGTTATGCTTTAAAATGCGTGGATAAGGCAAAAAAGGACGATAAATCCAATGCATGTATTCCAGTCACTTTAAAAAAGGATGGAAGTTTACAACTTGGGGCTCCTCGTGATTGGAGGTCAGGATTCTTTGCTGGGACACTATGGCAACTGTACCAGTACAATCACGTTCAAAGTTGGCGGGAAGATGCTGTAAGCAATACCTGGCTTATTGAAAGTATTAAGGATTATAAAGGCACACATGATCTTGGCTTCATGATCAACGATTCCTTTGGTAAAGCATGGGACCTTACAGGTGAGAAATCGTATTGCGACGTCATCGTTAGAGCGGCTAAATCGTTGATTACTCGCTTTAATCCTACTATCGGATGTATTCGTTCATGGGATCACAATGGTGATAAATGGAAATTCCCAGTCATTATAGACAACATGATGAATCTGGAGTTGCTCTTCGACGCTACTCGCTTAACTGGTGACTCAACCTATTATCAGATTGCGGTGACACATGCTAATACCACTATGAAGAATCATTTCCGCCCCGATTATTCCACTTTTCATGTTGTAGACTATGATCCAAGTACTGGTAAAGTAAGACAAAGAGTCACTGCTCAGGGCTATAGCAACGATTCATATTGGAGTCGCGGTCAAGCTTGGGGCCTTTACGGCTATACCCTCTGTTATCGATACACACATGATAAGAGGTATTTAAAGCAAGCGATGAACATCTTCAACTTCTTATCGTCGCTTAAGAATATGCCCGAGGATGGTATTTTTTATTGGGATATGAAAGATCCTAAAATCCCAAATGTCCCTCGTGATGCTTCAGCTGCAGCTATTGCTGCTTCGGCACTTTATGAACTCTGCCTATATGCTAATAGTTCAGACAGTGCGAACTATAAGCAATATGCAGACAAAATAGTAAACAGTCTTATCGACAATTATCAGGCAAAGGTGGGAACAGCAGAAGGTTTCCTGCTCCTTCATAGCACAGGAAACCTTCCAAGTAACAGCGAGATTGACGTCCCACTCAACTACGCTGACTATTACTATTTGGAAGCTATGAGTCGAAAGATGTCATTAGAACAATAAGGCTAAGAATAGTAATAATTCATCGTTCTACATGGAACCAGTCAACGTCAATCCACCCACGGTTGACACTCTTGGCTGGTTCCTGAGCGATGAAGCCGATTTTAGCTCCAATCCACTTGCCCTCACGCATGGTGAAGGTGTCGCCCACGGGCTTGAATTTCTTCCCATTGGTGCTATAGGAGAATGTTACTTTACCTGCATTGACGTTGAGTTGGAGGTAAATCTCTTCATGTATGGCAAACTGATAGGTGTTGTCATCTTGTCCGGTCTTTTCAAGTTGAGCAAGTACTTTGACCTGTTCGGTTCCGTTCTTGTCAGCGTTTTTACAAGTAATCTGCTGCAATTCGAAGTGGTTCCCTACAGATTTAACCACCAAAGCACTATAGTCCAGACCCATCATGATGAGTCCGCCGTATTGTCCGTCTGCCTTTGCGACGAGCTTAAGTTTGGTTGTTGCTGTGAAATTATCAGCAGGGGTCTTCTGTAAAAGCAAGTTTGGAGTATGCCAAATGGTCTTATTGCTCTTATGAGTATAGAGTCTGAAGAAACCTAACGAGGTGGGCATGCCAAAACTCTGGTCATAGTTAGCGTGCCATTGCCACTGTTGTCCAAGCATTGGCTCATTAAATTCGTCACTCTCTTGTGGGTTGACAATGACTGAAGAAGTCGTCTTTGGCTTGCGATAGGTAACGTATGGCTCACCACAATAGCCCTTCTTAGGCACACGCCCCATCACTGGCCAGTTGTCTTTCCAAGTGACCGGTTGCAAGTGTACTACGCGACCATATGCTCCTTTGTCTTGAAAGTGCATGAACCAGTCTTCACCTGCCGTAGTGTGAATCCACCCACCTTGATGAGGTCCATTGATGTTTGTGCTACCTTGGGCCAATACCTTTTGTGCCTCATAAGGCCCAAAGGGAGATTTTGATCGCATGGCAACTTGAAAACCAGTTGGAACTCCGCCAGCGGGGAACATTACCCAATACCATCCATCGCGCTTGTACATCTTTGGCCCTTCGCATGTGCGATATTCGGTTCCATTGCCATCGAAGATGATAACCGGTTTGCCAATCGCCTCGGTACCTTCGGCATTGAGCTCCCGAATAGTGATTACTGATGCAAACATATTACGACTGTTAGCCCAGCCATTGACCAAATAGCAGCGCCCATCCTCGTCCCAAAGCGGGCAAGTATCAATAATACCTTTGCCCTTGATGACGAGCACAGGTTTCTCCCATGGGCCGGCAGGATTCTTGGCCTTTACCATGTATACACCATTGTCTGGGTCACCCCAGTAGATATAGAACTCACCTTTGTGATATCTTATGCTTGGCGCCCATACGCCTAATCCATGTGCAGGCTCACCTGAGAAGAGACTGTCGGGGGTTAGGGCATCGACTGCGTGTCCGATAATTTTCCAATTCACCAAGTCCTTGGAGTGAAGCACAGGCAGTCCTGGTATACAATTGAAGGAACTAGCCGTGAGATAATAGTCTTCACCTACTGCGATGACGTCTGGATCGCTATAGTCGGCATTGAGAACTGGGTTTCGATAGGTGCCGTCACCATTGTCAGGGCTCCATACTTGAGACCTGTACTGAGCCATAATTGTTAGTGGCAGAGCCAGCAAAGCGCTGACAAGAAAGTTTCTGAACATAGTTTGTTTTGATTGATGAGTAATTATATTTATTTAGATATCGGCGCATCATTTATCCCATCGCTTTGAGGAGGTGCAAGCCGTAGTCTTTAGTCAGGTATCATTTGGCAAGCAGAAGAGTACCGAAGCACTCTGGGCGGTGGAAGTCAGGCAAAGGGGTGTCAATGGGATTCCATGATAAGAAATGGGGCTGCGTCATCTTGTCACCGCACTTATAAAAGTTGGCGGTCATTTGGTCGCAGAGTAATGGTTGTTCATGTTTGAAATATACGGCGTATGGAACGATCAATGACAGCTGCCAGGAGATCTTGCCTGAACGCACACCAAAAGTTTTCCTACCTAATGACGAATAACGCATTATTTTGTCCATGACAGTCTGCGGTGCCATCTCACGATTGTCGCGCCCATGTCCATGAGCAACCAAGAGCGTGCCAATACAATTGCATTCTATATTGTAATAGGTGCCATCATCGGCTGGCGAGGAAAAGAACTCGCAACAAGAGTCTTCCCACACATGGCCTCC
>DHOP01000010.1:0-77970 GCA_002407775.1 Prevotella sp. UBA5387 | reverse complement strand
GAGTCTTCCCACACATGGCCTCCGTCAATTTGTTCAACAGCTCGCACTTCGTCTTCAGTCACTCGATAGTCAATAAGTAAAGCGTCAGAGGTATGTGCTATGCGGAATTCGGCAACAGGAGCATAGGGGTAATCCTCTGTCCAGTTGATCGTTTCGATGGCTTGATATGTCACACCATGGNNCCATGGTTATCGAGCAATGATGAAACCTCTTCCGCCGTATTAGGAGTAAACGGAAGCAAGGGTGCTTTTAGTGTCTTCTTGGTCATATTCTTAATCTTTTTTGAGACAAGAGTTCACATAATCAGCCATCTCCTCATCATGTCTCCTCACATCCGTGTAAAGGGCAAACTGGTTGCGTGAGCGGTCAAGGTTATGGGCTGGATATTTGATTTTGTAGTACACATCGCCATTGATGTAATCGGTTAAGAACCTCACGCCTTGCATAAATGGGAACAATGCTGCTGCGTAAGGTAGGTTGTCGGTCTCTGTAGGGATAAGAAATGAGCCAGCTGTGCTGAGGTATCCACTTGTGAATGCCTTAAAGATTTCCATGTTGAAGCCAACCTTTTCTATATTGGGATCGTCTTCTGCTACAAAGTTTGCAGCTGTCCGGAGGAAGTCGCCATAGTCAGAAAAGATAAAGTTTGGCATCACGGTGTCCAAGTCAATGACACAAAGCACATCACCGTTCTCGTCGAACATCATGTTGTTTACCTTGGTGTCACAGTGGCAGATGCGCTTGGGCAGTTTGCCTTCGCGGTACATTCGTTCGGCCTTGCACATCTCCTCAACATCACTTTCCACGATGTCGAGCATATCACCTACCTCCTTTACACGTCCGAGAGGGTCGGTTGCAACAGCCTCGTGAAGCTGATTCGCACGCAGTTCCATGTTGTGGAAGTCTGGAATTGTTTCCCCCAGACTCTCTGGAACGTCAACTAGCATTCGCTCGAAGTCTCCGAATGCCACACCGGCTTCATAAGAATACTCCGTCGTAACAGTCTCATAGGTGATTGCACGAGGGATGAAACGTGACACACGCCAATAGCGGTCTTCGTTGTCTTTATAGTAAGTCAAGCCAGTTTTCTTGGCTTTGGCAAAATGGAGCACGCGTCTTTCGATGTCACTTGCACCATTATCCATCAGCTTTTGACGTACGTGATCGGTAACCACTTCAATGTTGTGCTGCAACAGATCAACGTCCGTGAACACAGCGTTGTTGATGCGTTGTAGTACATAGCCTGGCGACTTTTCGTCGGAAACATTCACTCGGAACGTATCATTGATGAGTCCGTTGCCGAGAGGGGCAACAGACTCTATGTTACTTTTGATATCAAACTCTGCGAGGACAGTCCTTAATTCCTGGTCAGTCATAGCCTTATTGGTTTGCGGTTTCATCCGGACGGTATTCCACAAAAGCCTCCATAGCCTCGTAGCAGGCAAGTCCGAGCTTGTCGTAGAGCATTGCGGTACCGCGGTTACGATCTTCGGCGCGTTGCCAGAAGAGTCGCTCGTCGTTGCCAAGGAATGGGGCACTTTCCATCTGGGAGGAGTGCTTGAGAATGGCATTACGCTTTGAGCGCAACTCCTCGGGGCTCATCGGCACACACATCTCGATGTTTTCGATTTCCCACTCTGCCCATGCGCCACGATACATCCATATCTTACAGTCCTTGAGCCAGTCTGCATCGGTCTGTCTTTCGAGGTCAATGGCCGCGAGTACGGCGTCTGTGCACTTGCGGTGAGTTCCGTGAGGATCAGCCAAGTCACCAGCCACAAAGATCTGATGAGGCTGGACCTCCTGTAGTAAACCAAGCACCACGTCCACGTCCTTCTCTGTCATGGGGAGCTTTTCGATGCGTCCTGACTCATAGAATGGCAGGTCGAGGAAATGCACATGGTCCAATGGAATGCCGTTGAACGTACATGCCGTACGTGCCTCACCGCGTCTTATCAGTCCCTTGATGGTGAGGATGTCGCTTGTGTCCAAGTCTCCCTCCTTCTTGTTGTCAAGGTACTGCTTTATCTCCTTGTATTTGTTCTTGATGATGCTGTCTCGCTCGTCGTTGAAAATCTGGTTGAATCCGTTGATGAAGTGCATGAAGCGTGTTACTTCCTCGTCACCGACGGCGATGTTTCCACTGGTCTCATAGGCCACATGCACATCGTGTCCCTGTTGCACCAAGCGACGAATGGTCCCCCCCATGGAAATGACATCGTCATCGGGGTGCGGCGAGAAGACAATCACTCGCTTTGGATAGGGTAGACAACGCTCAGGTCGATACATGTCGTCGGCATTGGGTTTGCCGCCTGGCCAGCCCGTGATGGTGTGTTGGAGATCGTTGAATATCTTGATGTTGGCGTTGTATGCGGAACCATATAAGGCCAGCAGATCACTCAGCCCGTTCTCGTTGTAGTCCTTGTTGGTCAGCTTGAGGATGGGCTTGTCGGTTTTCTGACAGAGCCAAACCAAAGCTGAGCGCACTAGTTTGTCCGTCCACTTGCATGACTTCACCAGCCAAGGGTGTATCACGCGTGTAAGATGGGCGGCGGCAGGAAAGTCGATGATTACATGCGCATTGTTGTGGGTCTGCAAGTAGGAGGCTGGAATGGTGTCGGTGATGCGTCCCTCAACGGTGTCGTGGATGATGTCGTCCTTATCCTCACCCCATGCAACCAGGAAGATTTCCTTGGCTTGCAGAATGGTGGCAATGCCCATTGTGATGGAGCATGGCGGCACGGGTTGCTGCGCACCAATGCTCATGGACATCTCTTGGCGAGATACCTCGTTGACCAGGATGAGCCTTGATGTGGATGAAAGTGCCGAACCTGGCTCGTTGGAGGCGATGTTTCCCATGCGACCAATGCCAAGTAGCATCAAGTCGATGCCATCCATCTGCTCGATATAACGTTCATATTGGCGACAGTGTTCCTGGACCTTGTCCTGGGCGATACTGCCGTCCGGTGAGAAAATATTGTTCGGGTCAATGTCCACCTTGTCAAGGAAGCGATCCTTTAGCTGGCTTAGGCAACTGATTGGAGAGCCGGCTGGCAGAGGGAAATACTCATAGGCATTGAACACTGCCACATTTTTGAAGCTCAGTTGTTTGTGCTCATAACGATGGATCAGTTCCTGATAGACGGGAATAAGAGAAGAGCCCGCGCCCAAGCCAAGCACGAACATAGTGCCGACTTCCTGCTTCTGCTTGATGCGTTGTTCGATGACATCTGCGAGATGTTTCACGCCATCGTCCGACTTAAGATAGATGTCAGTAGGAATTTTCTCATAGCGAGTGAGCTCCGAGCGATCCACTGCTGTCTTCGGACGATAAATATCCTCTGAGATTTTGTTAAGAACGATTTGTGAAGAGAGATTCAAGTTTAATTTTATTGCTGCCATTTTCTTTCTAGGTTATTCGATACTCATCAATAGTTTTCGTATATAATTGCGATGCAAAATTACCAATAAATAGACTACATGGGGTCCGAAATAGTATTATTTTATTCCGATTTCATCCCAAAGCTTACAAAACGACTTAGCATAATGCACAGAAAGAAAGCAGGCTTAATGAGGTAAAGGCTTCAGGCTTGCTATGATGTTGAAAGGCAAAATCAGCTCAGTAGGTACAGCATTTGATATTATTCGGGTAGCGATAGGTATCCTTTGGTTGAGTGAAACAAATTGAATCACGGCGTAAAACAAATTGAATCACGTCGTGAATCAATTTGAATCACACCGTGAATCAATTTGAATTACTGAGTAGTTTTTACCCTATGGCAGTATGACTGTATCTGAATGGCCCGATATTTTATGGCCTAACCATTCAACATCATTCTTAAACCGCTAAAACATTTATTTAAATGGAGCGTCTGAAAGGCTCCATTCGTCTCTCCATTTTACCACGGGTTTACCATTTTCAAAGGTGATAGGTAACCAAATATAACGTGCATCGCTTGGGTGTTGTGGGCGCCAGATGTCACCCATGAAGATAAATTGGCCGTCCTTTTCCAAGATATAAGTGGATTGTCCGCCAAAAGTCTTCTTGGCATTGGGGCCGACACAAGGGTTGGAATACTGTGTCCATGGTCCCCAGATGCTTGGCGCGGAGAACATGCGAGCCTCGTTAGGTGCCCATCCTGTGCACCCAGAGGTAATCATCCAGTATGTTCCGTCCTTCTTGAAAATAGCCGGAGCCTCATTTTGTCCGCCGGCAGCAACTCGAGTGTAGCGACCGGTGTGTGCGGTATAGTCATCGCTTAACTCGGCAATATGGATGGTGAGATTTTCCTCGGAGGCAAATATGTGGTAAGCTTTACCATCGTCATCCACATAGAGAGTCATGTCGCGAGACATCTGTCCACTAGCCAAGTCGCGCTTGATAAATAGTCCTTGTTTGACGGCTTTGAGCCAGCTAGGAGTCCACCATTCCTTGAAATTATTAGCGTTGAGCGTGTCGAGCACAGCCAGGTCTGCCTTGTCGAACTCCACTGGATACCGACCAGCGTCAGAACGCAGGGAGTAAAGGTACTCGTAAGGTCCTTCGGGCTTGTTGCTTATAGCCACTCCGTATCTGGCAGCACTGTATCCTTTGTCCTTCATTTCCAAGTGGAAGTACATCACAAACTTCTTGGTCAGTTTATTGTAGATGACCTTTGGTCGTTCCATGATGCAGCCACGCTCAATATCGTCGCCAGCCTTTTCTGTGACTGAAAGAGCAACTCCACGATTGGTCCAGTTGATGAGGTCCTTAGAGGAATAGCACATTACACCCACCATTGCTGAGGAAGTATTGTCTGATTTGTGCTCGCCAAACCAGTAATATGTGTCGTCATAGTTTAGTATTCCTCCGCCATGGGCATTGATTGGATTACCGCTAATGTCGCGCCACTTTTTGCCAGATTGAATGGTTTTTGGCTTGGTCTGTTGTGCTTTCCAATAGTTTTCCAACCGCTCGGCCTCGGCTTTGGTAATCTGAATGACGGAACCATGCTTTGGAGAGACGAAATTAGTAGCCTTCATCACGCCCTCGTTAAACCTGCCTAATGGCTTGAAGGTCTTGAAATCGGTTGTTTCGACAAATCCGAAGTTGTGGGGGGTGACGCTGAACACGTCATACATGAGTACCCACTTGTTCTCACCGATGCGCTTCCACATATTCGGAGCCTCGCAAGATCGGGGCTCGGTGTCGATTTGTTCGGCATGGTAATCATCGAAATGATTAATCTTATCCGATATCATATATTTCACGCCACCAGGGTTTTCCTGTGCAACGTAGCTCATGAAGTAGCGTCCATCGGGCATAGGACAGATGTCGGCATCGAGTACTTGCACCTTATCGTTGGGGTATTCAAATAGCAGCTGAGGTTCCGTTTCGAGAGTGGTGAAGTTCTCGTTGGCATAACTATAATAGAGCTTGGTGCGTCCACCAGCCTTCTCGCGGATGGTGAAATAGACCATCAACTTACCCTCTTCGGGATCCCAAATGGTCTCAGGAGCCCATGCACAACCTATGTCTCCGAACTTTTCGGGGAAGAGTTTGTCGATGCGAGCCACAGTATGGGTCCAATGGATGAGGTCGTCGGACTTCATCAGCACTAAGCCTCGGTTATTTCCCCAGCCATATTGGTCGGGACGTTCCCATTGAGAGGTGCGCAGTCCTTTTTCCTTTCCGAAGATGTGAAGGTCGGTAAGAACCATGTAGAAAGAACCGTTGGGTGCACGGTAGATATGGGGGTCACGTATGCCTTGCTGTTCGGCGATAGAGTCGCCTGCGATAATAGGCTCACCATTGTTGACAGCAGTGAAGGTGTAACCATCATAACTGGTAGCCATAAATAGGCTATGAGTGGCGTCGTTGAAGAACGTAAACAGGTAGGCACCCATCTGTTTTTCGCTCAGTTTCTTCTTGGATGATTTACTTGCAGCATCGACTGGCGTTGCCATAAATGCAAACAGAAGTAAAAATAATAACGATTTTGCTGCGGTTAAATGTAGTCGCATCATGATTTTTGGATATGTTTGGGTTTAAGTTAATACTCGTTATTGAGTGTCAAATATATGATTAATTGCTGAAGCAAGGTAATTTAGGAGCAAAGATTTGACGGAAGACCGTTACTGATTAGACGCAATTACTATTGTGAAAGTTACACGTAATATCAGCGAATTCTTCTTAAATGCTGTTAAAACTCAAATCCAAGGTTGATAAAAAAGTCCACTTGGTTGGTATCATTGGAATAACCCAATGAACCTCCGATTGGGCCAAGGATGGTACGATAATAGTAAGAGAGCGAGTAACCTAACTTGGGTCCGTGGACGAGTAGGGCGTTAGCAGAGTCAGCATGTTGTGCTCCGACCACTTTAAGAAGCAGGAAGTTGTTTGTCGTAATCTGTTCTTGAAGCTTCAGTTGACAGGCAACAAACTGGTTGTCCGTAGCTTCCAAATCATGGATGCCTACAAATGGCATCTGCTGCTCTACATAATGGTCAAACCATTGTCCACCAATGAAGTTTCGGCGGATGACAGGTATGTCGTCCCCAAAGAGCATCCGACCATAAAGTAATGGCTGGAAGGTGAGTCGAGAGCTTAGGGCAAACGACATCTGCCATGACGCACTTAACTCCCTGAAGCCGACTTTATCTTTATATTTGGTTAGGTTGTCTGTGAAGTAAGCATATTGAGCCAGGAATTTTGCGCCTCGAGTTGGGAATATTCCGGCATTTTCGGAGTTGTAATGCAGCGTCGCATGGTAGCTGAAGAAATGCTCATTACCAGCTGTAAATCCAGGATTGTTAAGCTCACTGGTCACTAATATTTTGTCATAATTATAGAAATCGGCGCGTGCGGAGATGTCAAGATCAAAATTTTTCAGGTTGATATTCAGGAAGTTCAACCCCACTTGATGGTGGTTATAAGTAACGCTCCAATTGTTTTTTCCGTTTGTATAAAGGTTAATTTCATTTCGACGAAAAGCGTATCCTAGCGACATGTCTACAAATCGGCGTGGCTTCCACGCAGTGACGGCTTCGACCATGATGTTACGCCCAAGTCGCAATGTTGCTTCGATGTTCAATGGTCGAGTAGATGATTGGTAGACGCCATTGAGCTGGAGGGCAACCATTTCCTCAGTATCAAACCTCACTCCGAGGTTGCTTTGAATTCTTGAGTGCATAGGTAGCGCATTCTCAATGGGGTCGTTGAAGTTCACTGGCTTCAGAGCATCAGCGGATGGACTGAGTAATTGAGGACGATAATCATTGGGAAGACCCAATTGTCGTTTCAGGGCAATCAGTTCGTCCCAGTGCTTCATGGCTTCTTCTTCACCACGACGGATGAGTGTATCGATGGCTGCCTGCGTGAAACTTGCAACATTATAACCCTCGGTGTTTACTCGAATAGGGATGTCTGTGATGGCCAGATTATCGTCATATTTATTCTTACAATTAATATCGACAATTTGCATCAGCACATTAGAACCGCTTACCAAATCGTCAGCAGTTCGTGGTTGGTCTTGTACCGTGGCTCCAATGATGTAATCAGCGCCCATCTCACGTGCCAAGTCAGCAGGATAATTATTACGCAATCCGCCATCAACCAGCACCATCTCTCCCTTCCTGACAGGAGAAAATACTCCCGGTATGGACATGCTGGTACGCATCGCATCGGCTAGTTTGCCACTATGGAAATTGTATTCGGTGTTGTCTACAATATTAGTGGCTACGCAACAGAACGGAATGGGTAAGTGATTAAAGTCCATCGAGTCTGTATATCCTGCGGTCAGATGACGGAATAAGGTATCTAAATTCTTGCCTTGGATAAGTCCTCCTGACTCTGATATGTTCTTTTTACCAAGTGTGAAGGTCTTTGAAAGAAGGTAAGTGTTTTGTTTTTTTCTATCGATGAGGTTCTGGGCATAGTATACTTTGCGATCGGTGAGAAGGAATCCCCAGTCCTGTTGCTTGACGATAGAGTCAAGTAGTTGAGCGTTCCAACCACAGCTGTAGAGTCCTCCGACGATACTTCCCATTGACGTACCTGTGATAATGTCGACAGGTATGCCAGCTCGCTCTATGACTTTCATAACGCCAATATGAGCCATTCCTTTGGCTCCACCACCCGAAAGCACTACAGCTACACGCTTTCTTTGTATGCTATCATTGGCTGATAAGCCACATGAGAACGTGGTAAAAAGGAACGATATTAGAACGATTAAGGCGACTCTTTTCATGCCTTGAGATGGTGTTGACAATTAATACTCGTGCAAATATAGCAAATCTCAATAATAAAACAAAAATATTCTAAAAAGTTTTCTTCTGTCGTCTAATATGAGTAAATTTGCAACTTAAATTAAAATCAGGTCGAATGAAATTTGCAATCATAGCAGCAGGAGAAGGGTCTCGACTCAGGGAAGAGGGTATCCAACAACCCAAGCCTTTAGTAAAGATCAATGGTGAGCACCTTATCGATAGACTGATTCGTGTTTTTTTGGATTGCCATGCTGAGGAGATAGTCGTGATTTGCAATGACCTAACGACGCTAGTAAGTCAACATTTGCAGCTACTTTCAGACCAAGGCCTGGAGGGGACTTCGGCTCCACTAAAATTCATTGTGAAGTCCACCCCCAGTTCTATGCACTCTTTCTATGAGCTAAGTACAATGCTTGACGATGCCCCTTTTGTGCTTACAACTGTTGATACTATATTTCAGGAAGAGGAATTCAAAGCCTATGTCGAGGCATTTGAACGGGTTGTGGCTGACGGTAATGATGGATTGATGGGCGTTACTGACTATATCGATGATGAGAAACCTCTCTATGTGGGTACCGACCAAGCGATGAACATCACTGGATTTTATGATGACAACGTTGCAAATTGTACCTATATCTCAGGTGGAATCTATGGGTTGACACCATCTTCACTTTCTACCCTTAATGCCTGTGTGCAGCGAGGGGAGAGCCGTATGCGCAATTTTCAGCGTGCATTGGTAAGCGATGGGCAAAAGTTGAAAGCCCATCGATTCTCTAAGGTGCTTGACATCGACCACGCAAGCGACATCGAGAAAGCAGAGGAATTTCTGCGCCGAGACGCCACAAAAGACATGAGCCGGTGAGTAATACATTAAAATTCTTAGCAGTGAGGCGCGATAACCGCTTCTCACCCAATTCTGTCGAACATGACAGACTTATACTAATGGCTGCCTGCAAAAGAGTTAAAGCCCTGACTGGCCTTAAGACAGACATTCCGATGATTGACGAGTCAGAGCTTGTCCATCGTCCTGTTGATGCGGAATGTATCCTGACTATGGCTCGGTCAAAGCAGACCTTGAAGGCATTGACGCGTCTTGAGCAGTCAGGAAGGCATGTCATCAATGCCACTACTGGAGTGAAAAACTGTCAGAGATCAGTACTCGACAAGTTGATGCGAACAAACAATGTGCCCATGCCACCTACGAAGGAGGAACACGGTTACTGGTTAAAGCGTGGCGATGCCGCTGCACAAAGCAAGGCCGATGTGGTTTATTGCGAGGACAAAGCAGCCCTACTTGATGCTGAGAATGACTTCAGAAGTCGTGGCATTAGCGATATGGTGGTGAGTGCCCATGTACCCGGCGATCTCATTAAGTTCTATGCTGTGGGATCGACGATGTTCCAATATTACTACCCTTCAGACGATGGTATCTCCAAATTCGGGGACGAACTGCGTAACGGAAGAGCACATCATTATGCCTTCGATAGTGCTGCACTTCATCGGGAGGTGACACGTCTGGCAGAGATTACGGGTGTTTCCGTCTATGGTGGAGACGCTGTTGTGGGAAAAGACGGCCGCTTTTATATCATTGATTTCAACGATTGGCCAAGCTTCTCGCGTTGTAGGGATGAGGCCGCTGAGGCAATTGCACAGTTGGCAGTTGCTTCAATAGCATCCAAATTCTATAATGTGGGGGAGAAATAAAAACGAAAAAATTATGGCAACTTTCAAAGAATTACTTCACGCTTCCTTTAAATCCAGCGATACAGAAGAGTGGCTGGATGTGCATTTCAATAGGCCAATCGGACTTGTTTTCGCTTTGTTGTGGAACAAGTTGGGCGTACATCCCAATGTAATCACTGTGCTTTCCATCTTTCTTGGTATAGGTGCGGGCTGGATGTTTTACTATCCTGACCTCACGCATAACATCATGGGTGTAGTTCTCTTGATGCTGGCCGACTTCTGTGACTCTACTGACGGTCAGATGGCCCGTCTCACTGGTAAGAAGACATTGATAGGAAGGGTGCTGGATGGAGCTTCAGGTGATATCTGGTTTATTGCGATTTACGCTGCCCTTTGCTTACGAATGCAAGGTCAGCTCATTCCTGGAACAGAAATCAAATGGGGTATTGGCATCTGGTGTTTAGCGGCGATTGCAGGTATTTTGAGCCACACTCCACAAAGCATGTTGGCCGATTATTACAGACAAATTCATCTTTATTTCCTTAAGGGAAAGGAGGGGTCGGAACTTGATAATTCGGCACAACAATATGCCATTTATGAGAGCACGCCCAAGAACAAGATAATTGCCCGTATGTTTTACAAGACATATGGCAACTACTGCAAGAAGCAAGAGACACGCACTCCGAGGTTTCAGAAGTTTTTTGTATTATGGAAAAAAAGTGTCAATCAACATGGAGAACAGGATCTTGAGGATGTGCGTCAGAAACTCTTGAAAGGTAGTCGTCCATTGATGCCATACGCAAACATCCTCACTTTCAACACTAGGGCAATCGTATTGTATGTTACTTGCCTGCTCAACTGCCCGTGGGTATACTTTCTCTTTGAGATTGTCGCCCTCAACTTCCTGTATATTTATATGCACAAACAGCATGAGTCACTCAGCTCTGAGTTGACTGTAGCACTCTCAAAACTTTAGTTTATGATTAAGGGATATATCTTCGATTTTGGCGGTACGCTTGATACCGCAGGCTGTCACTGGGGTAAAATGCTTTGGCATGCATATCAACGGCAGCAAATTCCCGTAACAGAACAACAGTTTAGGGATGCCTATGTCTATGCAGAAAGAACACTTGGCAGTGAGCCGATCATACGACCTGACTTCACCTTTTATAAGACCTTAGACGTAAAAATAAGGTTGGAGATGGAGCATCTGTGTATTCATGAAGCATGGGATGCTGACGAACAAGAGTTTATGAACGGGCATAAGGCTGTTTTGGATGACCTCTACAGTCAGGTGAAGACCATCACTGCACATAGTCATGACGTGCTTGCACAGCTTCAGAAGAAATATCCAATGGTCCTCGTTAGTAATTTCTATGGTAACATGAAGGTGGTGTTGGAGGAGTTTGGCTTTACAGAATTCTTTTCCGATGTTGTGGAATCATCGGTTGTCGGCTTGCGTAAGCCGGATCCAAAGATATTTTCACTTGGCATAGAAAAGTTGGGTATGCGGCCCGAAGAGATAAGCGTTGTAGGCGATAGCTTCTACAAAGACATAGAACCGGCTAAGAAATTAGGATGCCATGCTGTATGGTTCAAAGGAGAAGGCTGGACAGATAAGACATATGATGAGACAGTGCCAGACAAGATCATTACAGACTTGGCACAACTATTGTAGCAAATAATCGAAATAAATCGATATTTTTCAGAGAGAATGAATAGGTTCAGGATATATTATACAATGCTGTTTCTGGTGCTTGCGATAAGTGTCAGGGGCCAAATTTCCGGTGTCATCACGGATGCTGAAACCGGTGACACGCTGCTCTATCCAAGTGCTTCATACAAGGGGCATCATGTTGCGGTGAGTGGAAATGCTATGGGTGAATATTCGATCGAACGCCACGATGGATGGCAACTGACATTCTCCGCCGTGGGCTATAAGTCCAAGACGGTGACTATAAAACCCAACACCCCTTCCCGTCTGGATGCAAAGCTTAGCCCAGATACCAAGCAACTCAGTGAAGTCGTGGTGAAATCACGCCGAGGTAAGTACAGTCGTAAGGACAATCCAGCTGTGGAGCTGATGAAGAGGGTCATTGCTGCCAAGCAGAAAACAGACTTGGAGAACCATGACTACCTGCAATATCAGAAGTATCAGAAGCTTACCCTTGCCATAAATGATATTACCAAAGCAGACGTAGACTCTGGTCTTATCAGCAAACACAAGTGGCTTCTTGACCAAGTAGAGTTGTCGCCATATAACAACAAGCTCATTTTGCCTATCAGTGTAGAGGAAACTGTTACCCAGCATGTATATCGAAAAGACCCCAAAAGCGCCAAGGACATCATCCAAGGACAGAGTTCCACTGGTGTCAATCAACTTCTTCAGACTGGTGACATTTTGACAACGATCATGAAGGACGTATTCACCGACGTAGATATTTATGATGATCAGGTGCGCCTTCTTCAGTATCCCTTCACTTCACCGATTGGTAAGGATGCTATCTCTTTTTACCGTTACTATATTCAAGACACTGTCTATGTTGACCACGACCTGTGTTATCACTTAGAATTCTTGCCCAATAACCAACAGGATTTCGGTTTCCGTGGGGAGCTATTTGTCCTTGCAGACTCATCGCTTCATGTGAAACGGTGCAATCTTACCATACCCAAACGCAGTGATGTTAACTTTGTAGAGAACCTTCAGGTTAAGCAAGAATATCGTCGTCTTCCCAATGGAGAATGGGCGTTGAGTGTGGACGATATGATTGTGGAGTTGAAGTTGTCTAAATTTTTAGCCAAGGCTCTCGTTATCAGAACGACTCGATTGTCCGACTATGCCTTTGACGAGCTACCTAATCAGCTGTTTAAAGGCAAGGCCACAGAGCGTCGTGAGGCTAATGCTCAGATGCGAGACGAGGCTTTCTGGAATCAATATCGCAGTGTGGAACTCACCAAAGGCGAGAGTTCTATGGACATTTTCATTCATCGATTGGAGCAGGTCAAGGGCTTTAAATATATTATCTTTGGAGCCAAGGCATTGGTAGAAAACTTCGTTGAGACAGGTGACGAGAATCATCCAAGTAAGATAGACATTGGACCGATCAACACCATGCTGACCAAAAACTTTATTGATGGTTGGCGCACACGCGTGAGTGCTCAGACTACTGCCAACTTCAACAAGCAATGGTTTATGTCTGGGTACGTAGCTCGCGGATGGCAATCCAAGAAGAATTATTATGAGGGCGACCTGACATATTCATTCAACAAGAAGGATTATCTGCCTCGTGAATTCCCGAAGCGCACATTGACGCTCAAGTCAACTTATGACATTATGTCTCCGTCTGACAAGTTCATGCAGACGGACAAGGATAATGTGTTCACAGCATTCAAGTGGGCACAGGTTGACAAGATGATGTTCTATAATAGTCAGCAGCTACAGTTTGAATGGGAATCCGAATGGGGACTAAAGACAACCTTTGGTTTAAAGACAGAGGAGAATGAAGCTGCTGGTCGACTATTCTTCCATAAGCTGAGCGATGGCGCGCCCTTTAGCTTCCCCGAAGGCACTTTGTTAGGCCAACAGTTGCATAATGGAAAGATGCGTACTACAGAGTTAAACCTCCTACTAACGCTTGCTCCGGGTCGCACATACATCAATACTAAGCAACGACGTTTACCGGTAAACCTCGATGCGCCAGTATTTTCGCTACAGCATACCATGGGCTTTAAGGGCCTCCTTGGCGGTCAATACAATTACAATTTCACCGAAGCCACTGTCTATAAGCGGTTCTGGATGAACAGCTGGGGTAAGATTGACGCCTATGTCAAGGGTGGAGCACAGTGGAATAGAGTCCCTTATCCATTGCTCATCATGCCTGCAGCCAACTTGAGTTATATCATTCAGGATGAGACGTTTAACCTCATCAATAATATGGAATTCCTGAATGACCGTTATGCAAGCCTTGATGTCAGTTGGGATTTGAACGGAAAAATCTTGAATCGTATTCCCTTGTTGAAGAAGCTTAAGTGGCGCGAATATATCGGAGTGAAGATGCTTTGGGGTAACCTGACTGACAAGAACAATCCTTATCTAGCTGAAAATGCTGGCAATAACATATTGATGCAATTTCCGGAAGGTGCTTATGTTATGGATCCAAAGAGACCCTATGTGGAGTGGGTGGCCGGTATCCACAATATCTTTAAGATACTTCATGTGGAGTATGTTCACCGATGCAACTACACTTCTTTGCCTACTGCCAACAAGCATGGTGTGAGATTCATGATTCGTATGACATTCTAACACTTACCGTCGAATTTTTCTCTACTCGGGATTGGTATCCTTTGGCGGTGAGATTCGATACTAATGGCAGTGCGAAAGAATACTAATCGCAGTGCGTTTAATGCCTAAACGCACTGCCAAAGGATACCAATCGCAACGCCTTAAAGCACCTATCGCAAAACATTGTCAATCTTGTGGTTATTCAGTCAATGATTAGTGCATTAACCGCAAAGTTTGTGTCTGTTTTCACCTACTATAAAAAGTCGTTTTTTTCAACGTACACATAGTGTTTTGAAAGATTATTCTTTACAATATTACAAGAACCAAGCAAAGTGATGTTTTGGGACAGTTGATAGTTCAAAGATCCCAGAGATTACAGGAATCACAATCATTCTTTAGTCAATTGATATATTTGTTGCTCAACTAAACGCTTTGAATAACGACACCATAGTGTTTTTACCATTTCTATGAGTCTATATTAATTATTGACCCTTGATCTAAGGCGTTAAGATCATTGTTTTTTTCGGTTTGCCAATCCTAGTAAACCAATTGTTTCATTATATTACTGACTTATTTTGAAGGAGCGCATTTTAAGCCGTCTTAGCGTCGATTATTTTCGATTTAAAAGTTTGTCATGTCAAATAATCTTCGTACTTTTACACATCGAAAACAACCCTAAATCGCCTTAGAACGCAAAAAAACGGCATTAAAAGGAATTTTCAATAAAATAACATCATATTATTAATGGACGAAAACAAGACAATAGATCAGGACAGAATTATGCGGATCAACATCGAGGAAGAAATGAAGTCTTCCTACATCGACTATTCAATGTCGGTGATTGTAGCCCGTGCTTTGCCTGATGTTAGGGACGGTTTTAAGCCCGTACACCGTCGTATCCTCTACGGAATGTTGGGGTTGAGTAATACCAGTGATAAACCATTCAAGAAATGTGCACGTATCGTCGGAGAAGTGTTGGGTAAGTATCACCCACATGGAGACAGTTCAGTGTACGGCGCTTTGGTACGTATGGGCCAGGAATGGAACATGCGTTACAAGCTCGTTGATGGTCAAGGAAACTTCGGTAGCGTTGACGGTGACTCACCTGCAGCCATGCGATACACCGAGTGCCGCCTCTCTAAGATGGGCGAGCACATCATGGACGACCTTGAAAAGGATACAGTCGATATGACCAACAACTTCGACGATACGTTGAAGGAGCCTGCTGTGATGCCTACGAAGATACCTAACCTTTTGGTTAATGGTGGCAATGGTATTGCTGTCGGTATGGCTACAAATATGCCGACACACAATCTTGGCGAGGTAATTGATGGGTGCTGTGCTTTCATAGACAACCCTGAGCTCAACAATGAGGACCTTATGCAATATATTCCTGCACCTGATTTCCCAACCGGTGCATATATCTACGGGCTACAAGGTGTGAAAGATGCCTATGAGACTGGCCGTGGACGAATTATCATGCGCGCTAAGGCTGAGATCGAAGCTGGTGATACTCATGACAAGATTGTTGTGACTGAGATTCCTTATGGAGTCAACAAGCAACAGCTCATTGAGTATATCGCTGAGCTCGTGAAGGAAGGGAAGATCGAGGGTATCTCAAATGTGAACGACGAAACAGGCCGTCAGGGCATGCGTATCGTGGTTGACGTGAAGAGGGATGCCAACGCCCGCGTTATACTTAACAAACTTTATAAGATGACGGCACTGCAAAGCTCGTTCTCAGTGAACTGCATTGCCCTTGTGCCAAATAAGAAAGACCATTCCTTGCTTCGTCCGAAGTTGTTGACACTCCGCGAGTGCATCAGCTACTTTATCGACCATCGCCAGGAGGTGACTATCCGTCGTACGGAGTTTGATTTGAACAAAGCCAAAGAACGTGCTCATATCCTTGAGGGCCTGATCATCGCTTGCGATAATATCGATGAGGTGGTACACATCATCCGTGCAAGTAAGACACCGGCTGAGGCACAGACCAATTTGGAGAAACGATTCGAACTTGACAACCTTCAGTCGAAGGCAATTGTCGATATGCGTCTGTCCCAGTTGACTGGTCTGCGCATGGAGCAATTGCATGCTGAGTTTGATGAACTGATGAAGCAAATAGAATATTTGCAGGGCATTCTCGACGATCCTGAGAAGTGCAAGCAGGTAATGAAGGACGAACTTCAGGAGGTTAAGCAGAAGTACGGCGATGAGCGTCGCACAAAGATTATTCCTGACGAGCACGAATTCAATGCCGAAGACTTCTATCCAAACGCTCCAGTGGTCATCACGGTGAGTCACTTAGGCTACATCAAACGTACTCCATTAAGCGAATTCCGCGAGCAGGCTCGTGGTGGAGTAGGCTCGAAGGGTGCACATACACGTGAGAAAGACTTCACGGAGTATATCTATCCTGCCACACTACACCAGACGATGCTATTCTTCACAAAGAAGGGACGCTGCTACTGGTTGCACGTATACGATATCCCAGAAGGTGACAAGACATCTAAGGGACGTGCCATACAAAACTTGCTCAACATTGAGCCGGATGACGCTGTGAATGCTACCTTGCGTCTGCGTGGTCGTGGATTGCATGACGAGGAGTTTGTCAACAGCCACTATGTGGTATTCGCCACTAAGTTGGGTACAGTCAAGAAGACAAGCCTCAAGGAGTATTCTCGTCCTCGTGCCAATGGTGTCATCGCTATTAACATCGTTGAAGGCGATGAGGTGATTGATGTTCGCTTGACCAATGGCAACAACGAACTGATTATCGCCAACCGTAACGGCCGTGCCGTAAGGTTCGATGAATCCGACGTACGTGTCATGGGACGCGTTGCTACCGGTGTGCGTGGTATGCGTGTCGATGAAGGCGATGATGCCGTAGTAGGCATGATCGTTGTCAACGATGCCGAGAATGAAACCGTTATGGTTGTCAGTGAGGAAGGTTACGGCAAGCGTTCTCAGGTAGAGGACTATCGCAAGACCAACCGCGGAGGCAAGGGCGTGAAGACGCTTTCCATTACTGAGAAGACCGGAAAGCTCGTTGCCATCAAGAACGTAACTGATGAGAACGACCTGATGATCATCAATAAGAGTGGTATCGTCATAAGATTGACAGTCTCTGACGTGCGAATCATGGGACGTGCTACGCAAGGCGTGCGCCTCATCAATCTGGCCAAGAAGAATGATATCATCGCCAGTGTTTGCAAGGTGATGTCATCCGAACTCGAAGCCACAGTTGAAGAGGAGAGCCGCCAACAGATGCAGGACAACGACAAACAGTTTAATGAGACAATGACAGCCCCGGAAGAGATCGAAAATGAAGAATCTTCTTCCTCGTCTGTTAATGTTGATGAAATCATCGACTTTGAGAAGTAACATCGTGCTCCTGTTGCTCGTCTGGGCAACAGGAGTATTTTTAGAATACTAATTAAACCAATTTATAAGCTTATGAAAAAATTATTGATGGCAGTAATGATGGTGCTTGGCACATCGACTGCTTTTGCCGGCGACAGCGACGTGCTGAAAGCCATCACCAAGGCCAATACCTATGCTGAGGCAGCTCAGTTGATAGAGACAAACCTTAACCAGCTTGTCAATGCACAAGAGAAGGCTAGTGCCTATGAGCATTTGACACAACTCGCACTATCAAAATTTGATAAGGAGAATGCTGTTATCGCACAGAACATGCAGGCTCAGCTCATGAAGTCAAAAGAAGCACCTTATGATACCGTTGGAATGTATCAGGCTGCATATAATGCTACCATGGCTGGTTTGGAGTGTATTAAGTATGATGCCATGCCCAATGAAAAGGGTAAGGTGAAGCCAAAGTACACCGACAAGCTAACACCGCTTATCTCTAATGCTCGTATGCAGTTGGTAACCGCTGGTAACTATTATGCTCAATCTGGCAATCAAGAGGGTGTCCTGAAGTATTGGGGCACATTTCTTGACACTGACGACAACCCCATCTTTAGCTCAGCTAAGGCTCAGGAGAAGCAGTTCATTGGTCAGGTAGCATACTATACTGCACAGTTTGCCAATCAAGCTCAGCAGTTGGACAGAGCAAACAAATACATTGACATTGCCCTCCAGGATAGTGCTATGCATAAGGATGCCCAGAACTTCAAGTTCGCCATTGCTCAGCGTAGTCTGAAGACACATGCCGATTCATTGGCGTATGCCGAGACTGTAAAGGCGTTGTATGATAAAGAGCCTAACAATGACATGGCTTTTGGTACTCTCGCCAATATGTACAGCGGACTGAAGATGGAGAAAGAGCTGGATGCCATCATTACTTCCAAGCTTGCCAGTGACCCTAACAACTTCACAGCTTGGGCTTTGAAGGGCCAGACATTGATGAATCGCAACTCTACAGCTGCTAACCCAAACTGGGATGAGTGCGTTACAGCGTTTCAGAAGGCTGTGGCTATTGATGGAACCAATCCAGTGGTTTTGACCTATCTTGGTTTCTCTCTCAATGCCAAAGCATCACTCATCAATAATGATCGCGCAGCTCAGAAGGCACTCTATACTGAGGCTATGGGCCACTTGGAGAGAGCTAAGGAGCTCGATCCTAACCGCGAAAAAGCTAACTGGGCATATCCTCTCTACCAGTGCTACTATTTGGTTTATGCAGCCAATGACCCACGCACACTTGAGATGGAGAAGCTCTTGAAGCAGCAATAAGATTTATAACCAGTCCCATGCTTCATCTGTATGAGGATGGGACTGACTTTTTTATTCATTCGTTCGTGTCGTCTCTCAACAATTGAATCATGTTGAGAGACGACCGAATCGAGTGAATGTTTATATTATTAGAGAAACAAGATGAAATTCCGGATAATTCTTTTATTGTTTTTATTGGTTATTGGACCTAATGCATGGTCGCAAAAGAAAGTTATTTCTGCGGCAATGGATAATGTCAAAAAAGGCACTAGTCTCGACAAGGCTGAGCAGTCCATGCTCGATTTGTTGAAGGATTCTGCCAACCTTCATAATAGTAAGATATGGGATGTCTTGTTTGAAAGTCAGCGAAAACAATATGAACAAGGCAACGAAAAGTTGTATTTGAAACAGCAATACGACACGGCATCGCTATTTAATATTGCTTCTCGCATGTTCACCGTGATGGAGCGATATGATTCCATCGATGCTTTGCCTGACAAAAAAGGTCACGTCAAACTTAAATACCGTAAGGATAACTCCACGTTTCTTAATGTAGTGCGCCCCAATCTTTATACAGGAGGACGCTTCTTCATACATAAGCAGAAGTATAGTGATGCCTATCGGCTACTCGATCAGTATATTGGCACGGCTTACCAACCTTTGTTTTCGGCTTTCCAATATGCTCAGAAGGACAAGCAAATGTCCGAAGCTGGCTATTGGGCAGTATATGCTGGCTACAAATCGAAGGACGCAGGTAAGGTAATGAAATATGCTACCTTAGCCTTGAAGGATTCTGTTCACCATGAGATGGTGCTTCAATATCTTTGCGAAACCTATCAACAGCAAAAGGATACAGCCAACTATTACCGTACACTTAACGAAGGGTTTGATCGCTATCCCTTATCTCCGTTTTTCTATTCTTATCTCATCGAGTATTATTCTAGGCAGGGAAAGTGGGAGGATGCCTTGCGGTTGACAGACCGTGCTCTTAGTGTGGATAGTACCGTTCAGTTTTTTCACGTCACAAAAAGCACTCTTTTGCTGAATCAAGGCGACTATAAAGAAAGCTATGCCATCAGCGATTCTCTTTTGCAAAAGAACGATAGTTTGCCCGAAGCTAATCTAAATGCTGGCTTGGCAAAGTTTAACGAGGGTGTAAAATTGGATAAGGCTGTTCAGTCACCAAAGCAACGTCGTGCGATCCTAAAGCTTTATCAGGAATCACTTCCTTACCTTGAGAAGTATCGATCTTTGCGTCCTGACCGTAAGGACGCTTGGGGCTTACCACTTTATACCATTTATCTCAACCTGAATATGGGTAAAAAGTTTGATGAGATTGATGAGTTGATGAAAAAGCAAAAGAAATAATAGCTTTTGGAGTATTTCCCCAAAACGGATATATAAAAGTGTGCATGGCATATTGATTGCCATGCATAATTTTTTTTATACTATGGATTATTCGAAGCTGAGATGCTTCAATCTTTGCTTCAACTCTTCCGCACGGCTTTGACGAATACTCAAAACGATTTCGCAGGTATTATCGAAATTTTGAGCTATTATACGGGCTTCGGTACTCTTTACTACCTGCATTACGCTATTCATCATGGGGTAGGAGAATCGGTAAGTAATTTTTTCCTCTACCAGACGCTCTTCAATTTTACTGTTGGCAATGGCATCAGCCGCGGCAGTGCGATAGGCAACAATGAGTCCTCCTGTGCCTAAGTTCACTCCACCATAATAGCGTACCACACAGATAAGTACGTCACTAAGTTCACTAGAGCGTATTTGGCCGAGAATAGGCTTGCCTGCCGTCGATGAAGGTTCGCCGTCATCGTTTGCTCTAAACGTTTCGCCATCAGGGCCAAGCATATACGCCCAACAGCAGTGACGTGCATCATAATACTTCTTGCGATACATTTCGATGAGTTCCATAGCTTCTTCAGCGCTCTCCACATGATGCGCAAACGCGAGGAATTTACTCCGTTTCTCAGAGTAAAATCCCTCGCCTTTATCTTTGATAGTCTTGTAACTATCGTTCATCAAATTGTTTTTTTTCTAACAAATTGTCTGCTTACAATTAGTCGTCAAGCTTGTGGATAATCAAACCTGAACGTAATTTCGGCTCGAACCATGTGCCCTTTGGTGGCATAATCTTGCCACTGTCGGCAATATCCATGATCTGTTGCATGGTCACAGGATATAGAGCGAGAGCCCAACGCATTTCACCATTGTCCACACGACGCTTCAATTCTGACAGGCCACGTAGTCCACCGACGAAGTCGATGCGCTTATCTGAACGAAGATCTGTAATATTCATGAGTTCGTCAAGGATAAGTCGGCTAGAGATATCAACGTCAAGGACACCAATTGGATCAGTGTTGTCGTAGGTTCCCTGCTTAGCTTCGAGACTGTACCAGTTGTTGTCAAGGTAAAGTGAGAACTCATGCAGCTTGACAGGCTTATACTCTGCTTCACCCTTCTTCGTTACCACGAAATTCTTTTCCAAGGCTTTGAGGAACTCCTCAGCAGTCATTCCATTTAGGTCCTTTACCACACGGTTGTAGTCAAGTATAGTCAATTGACTAGCCTGGAAGCATACGGCCATAAAGTAATTGTACTCTTCTTTGCCAGTATGATTTGGGTTTTGCCTGGCTTTCTCAGCGCCGACAAGTGCGGCGGCAGCCGAACGATGGTGTCCGTCAGCAATGTACAGACTTGGGATCTTGGCAAATTCCTCCGTAATAGTATTGATATCGCTTTGGTCAGAAATGATCCACAGCTGATGGCGGAAACCGTCAATCGGAGCAATGAAATCATAGATTGGGTCTGTCTGTGCATACTTCACCAAAAGATCGTTAAGCAATGCATTGTCGGGATAAGCAAAGAACACTGGCTCCATGTTGGCGTTGGTAACACGAACATGCTTCATGCGGTCTTCCTCCTTGTCACGACGAGTCAACTCATGCTTCTTAATGACACCAGTAAGATAGTCGTTTACATAGGCGCCCACCACAAGACCATATTGAGTCTTGCCGTTCATGGTCTGGGCATAGATGTAATAATGATCTTCCTTATCCTGTACAAGCCAGCCTTTATCTTGGAAAAGTTTGAACTGGTCAGCGGCGCTCTCGTAAACACGAGGGTCGTATTCTGAAGTGCCTTCCTCGAAGTTGATTTCTGGTTTGATGATATGAAAGAGCGACTTTTCGTTGTTGCCAGCCTCTTCACGAGCTTCATCCGAATCAAGAACATCGTATGGGCGTGACTCCACTTCTTCTACAAATTGCTTTGGTGGACGAACTCCCTTAAATGGTTTTACTATTGCCATAGTATTGTTGTGGGGTTAATGATAAAAAGATAGACGCCGATTCCAAAAGCCAATAAAGCCCATGGAATCGGCGTCCGAAATATTATTTGTTCACTTGGAACTTTGTGTCGCCATCCTTGAAGTAGGCGTTGATCTGCTTAGCAGCAGCGATACCAGCGTTGACATTGGCTTCAGCTGTCTGTGCACCCATCTTCTTGGGTGTTGTAAAGTAGCGTACTTCCAACTTCTTGAACTCCTCATCGAGGTCTGGCTTAACATCGGTGAAGTATTTCAGGTCTTCGCGCTCGTTCATCAGTTTGAGCAAACTTTCCTCGTCAATCACCTCTTTGCGAGCAGCGTTTACGAGGATACCACCCTTAGCCATGAGATTCATCACATCATAGTTGATGCTCTTCACTGTCTCGGGTGTGGCAGGGATATGCAGACTTACGATATCGCAGGTCTTGAAAAGTTCATCGCGTGAGCTTACGGCATGTACACCAGCAGCTTCGATTGAGTCCTTAGGGCAATACTCATCAAAGGCATAAACATCCATCTCAAAGCCCTTGGCCATACGTGCTACGTTGCGTGCCACGTTGCCGAAGGCCAGCAATCCGAACTTCTTACCTTTGAGTTCGATACCTGACTTGCCATTAAACTGGTTGCGTACAGCATAAAGCATGAGCGCAAAAGTCAGCTCTGCTGCGGCATTGGAGTTCTGTCCAGGAGTGTTTTCGACAACAACACCTTTTTGCTTGGCATAAGCTGTATCGATGGCGTCGATGCCGGCACCGGCACGAACGACAACCTTCAGTTGCTTTGCAGCATCAAACACTTCGGCCGTGATTTTGTCTGAGCGAACGATCATGGCATCGGCGTCAGCCACCGCATTGAGCAATTGCTCCTTCTCAGTGTACTTCTCCAGCATGACCAGCTCATGTCCAGCAGCCTTTACTTCTTCCTTAATGCCTTCGACAGCGGCGCTTGCGAAGGGCTTTTCTGTAGCTACTAATATCTTCATCTTGTTACTTTGTATGATTGTGGTTGAATGAGGAATATCCCGAATGATGGCAGCCTCCTTATCGTTGTGCAGAGGCTTGCCAACGAGTGCGGACTCTGTCTCTTCCTAAACGGCAATGGACTACCCTAAAATGCAACCTCCTCCCGTAAGAGGAGGAGGCTATGATTTAGTGTTGAGCTTCGAAATCCTTCATGGCCTGAACGAGCGCATTGACGCCCTCAAGGGTCATGGCGTTGTAGCAGCTGGCTCGGAAGCCACCGACAGAACGGTGTCCCTTAATGCCTACCATGCCACGGTCAGTTGCAAAGTCGAGGAACGGCTTCTCCAACTCAGCGTATTCTTCGTTCATGACGAAGCAAAGGTTCATCACAGAACGGTCTTCTGTCTCTACTGTTCCGTGGAAGAGCTTGTTGCGATCAATCTCACCATAGACGATCTTTGCACGCTCCTGAGCACGACGATCCATCTCCTTCACACCACCTTGAGCCTTCACCCAACGGAGTGTTTCAAGCATAGAGTAGATAGGTACTACTGGAGGGGTATTGAACATAGAACCCTTTTCTACATGAGTGCGATAGTCAAGCATCGTTGGTATCTCACGTGGAGCCTTGCCAAGCATATCATCTTTTACGATGACAAAAGTAACACCGGCCATAGCCAAGTTCTTCTGAGCACCACCATAGATGGCGGTATACTTGGAAACGTCCACTGGACGACTCATGATATCTGAAGACATATCAGCAATCATTGGCACAGGAGAATCAAGTTCCTTGCGGATCTCAGTACCATAAATAGTATTGTTGGTTGTGATATGGAGATAATCCAAATCGGTAGGAATGACATAACTCTTAGGAAGATAAGAATAATTCTTGTCAGCTGAAGATGCAACTTCTACAACCTCACCAAAGTGCTTGGCCTCTTTCTGAGCCTTCTTTGCCCATACCCCAGTGTTTACATAGCCAGCCTTCTTAATCAAGAAGTTGGCGGGAATCTGCATGAACTGTAGTGATGCGCCACCACCAAGGAAAATCACGGAATAACCCTCAGGGACATCAAGCAATTCTTTAATTAAGGCTTCAGCTTCGTCAACTACAGGCTGAAAATACTTTGCACGGTGGCTAATCTCCATCAAGGATAAGCCAACACCGTTGAAATCTAAGATCTGCTTTGCGGTGTTCTCGATGACTTCGCGTGGTAGCATCGAAGGACCAGCATTGAAATTGTACATCTTCATTTTATAATGATAATTAAATATGTTAAATAGGTATATCCTTCTTCACAGATTAGATTTAGAATGCAAACTTAAGACATATTATCGAAAATAACGAATAATTCGATGATTTTTTTGCTCAAAACGACCGAATTTATAGTTCCTGAATGCATATTCATGTTGTAATCTGCATGTAAGATTTGCTGTCAAAGTGATAGTTTTTGAGCAAAAGTTAGTACTTTTTGTTCCGCAAACAATGCATCTAAATCCATTCGACATTATCAAGAATCTCTTGTTGGTTACCGTATAATATGTATTCGGCTTGTGAATCAAATTGATTCACAGAGTAATTCAAATTGATTCATCGAGTGAATCAATTTGATTCACTTTGTGTTTCAATTTGTTTCACATATGCATAAAGTCTTTTTTGCTTGCATTGTCGTGTGGAATGACGATAGAAATGACTAGGCAAAGTTCTGAATTTTGCATGTTTCATGTCTGTCTGAGCCATCTTTTTATTGATAAAAGGCTGCTGTATAAGATAATAAATAGTCTGAAAATTGGTTATATAGGTATATAAATGATTTATTCTTAGGATATGAAATTTCACGTTGTAGTTATTAGTCTAGGATTGTTCTTGTTTTCAGTAAATGTAAGGGTGGTCGCCCAAAGTCCCAATAAATATAGTCAAAGGCTGAAGACCTATAATCTTCCGAAAAATAAAATCTATCACAAGGGATGGATAGACTATAATAAGAATGGGAAGAAGGATGTCTATGAAGATGTTCAGGCAAATCTTGACGACCGTATCAATGATCTGTTGAGTCAGATGACCATAGAGGAAAAGACCAATCAGATGGTTACGCTCTATGGTTATAAACGTGTGCTCAAGGATGACCTCCCAAATCCCTCATGGAAGCAGGAACTTTGGAAGGATGGTATGGGTGCTATCGACGAACATCTCAATGGATTCATACAATGGGGTGTGCCTCCCTCTGACAACGAATGGGTGTGGCCAGCTTCCAAACATGCGTGGGCACTCAATGAGGTACAACGTTTCTTCATTGAGGAGACACGTTTAGGTATTCCTGTAGACTTTACCAACGAGGGCATTCGAGGAGTTGAAAGCTTCAAGGCAACTAACTTTCCCACCCAACTCGGGTTGGGAGCGACCTGGAATCGTGACTTGATTCATAAAGTGGGACAGATTACAGGTCGAGAGGCTAGGCTGCTAGGCTATACCAATGTGTATGCTCCTATATTGGACGTGGGCCGTGATCAACGGTGGGGACGCTACGAAGAGGTCTATGGCGAGAGCCCATTCTTGGTGGCTGAGTTAGGTGTTGAGATGACCAAAGGTATGCAAACGGATCATCAGGTAGCCGCCACGGGCAAACACTTTGCTGCCTATAGTAACAACAAAGGTGGGCGAGAGGGCATGGCTAGAGTGGACCCACAGATGTCGTTGCGCGAGGTTGTCAATATCCATATGTACCCATGGAAGAGGGTAATCAGAGACGGTGGACTGCTGGGAGCCATGAGTTCTTACAACGACTACGACGGAATTCCCATCCAGGGAAGCTATTTATGGCTCACCGAAATCCTCCGCCATCGATTCGGGTTCAAAGGATACGTTGTGTCTGACAGTGATGCCTTGGAATATCTTTTCTCCAAACACTCTACGGCCGCAGACATGAAAGAGGCAGTTTTTCAGGCTGTTATGGCTGGTCTTAATGTGCGTTGCACCTTCCGTTCGCCCGATTCGTTTGTTCTTTCGTTACGTGAATTGGTGAACGAAGGGCGCATTCCAATGTCTGTTGTCAATGATCGGGTGCGCGATATACTGCGAGTGAAGTTACTCACAGGTATCTTTGACCGTCCTTATCAGATGGATTTACAGGCTGCCGACGCTGAGGTCAATGGAAAGAAAAATCAGGAGACAGCCCTCCAAGCATCACGCGAATGCCTTGTGTTGCTAAAGAATCAGGGCAAGGCCCTTCCTCTTAATAGAGACAACCTTAAGAAAATCGCAGTGTGTGGACCCAATGCCGATGATGCATCTTATGCCTTGAACCATTATGGTCCTCTGGCTGTCGATGTTAAGACGGTATATGAAGGCATTAAGGACAAGGTGGGAAAAAATGTTGAAGTGACCTATACCAAGGGATGTGATATTGTTGATCAACATTGGCCAGAGTCCGAAATCATCGATTATCCCTTAACTACTGAGGAGCAACAGGAGATTGACAAGGCCGTAGAACAAGCTAAGCAGAGTGATGTTGCCATCGTAGTCCTGGGCGAGGATGGCAGGACTTGTGGCGAAAACAAGTCGCGATCGTCCATAGATTTGGCCGGACGGCAGTTGGATCTGCTCAAGGCGGTCTATGCTACAGGCACACCTGTTGTGCTTGTTCTGATCAATGGTCGTCCGCTATCTATCAACTGGGCCGATCGGAATGTACCTGCCATCCTTGAAGCTTGGGATCCTGGTTCTCAGGGCGGTACTGCTATTGCCGACGTTCTCTTCGGCGACTACAATCCTGGAGGCAAATTGACCGTAACATTCCCTAAGTCAGTTGGTCAGATTCCTTTCAATTTCCCATCCAAGCCCTCTGCTCAGGTCGATGGAGGAAACACTTTAGGTCTGACGGGCAATGCTTCTCGTGTGAATGGCGCACTCTATTACTTTGGTCATGGTATTAGTTACACGGACTTCAAATATTCCAATTTGCGATTGTCTTCCAAGGTCATCGCACCCACAGATTCCATCATCGTGTCATGCGATATTACCAACACCGGTCAGATGGAAGGTGACGAGGTGGCTCAACTCTACACCCACGATGTACTGAGTTCTGTGACTACCTACGAAAAGAATCTACGTGGATTTGAGCGAATTCACTTGGCGCCAGGAGAGACTAAAACAGTTAGTTTCAAGCTTGTGCCCGAGAATTTGCAACTACTTGACAAAGATTTCAAATTGGTGGTTGAACCTGGAGACTTCAAGATTATGGTTGGCTCGTCGTCAGAGGATATTCGTTTGATCGACACATTTAACGTAAGCGGTGATGACGGAAGTAGGAGCAACGTTGCTTCGCTGCCCTTCTCTATGGTGGCTCAGCCTATATCTTCATCACTCCAGTATCTTACAGACGGCAATCCTAGTACCTTTTGGACGGCGGAGAAGGACAACTCGTTGACCATATCGGTGCCAGCGACAGAGAAGACCAATGCTTTGACCTTCGTGTGGGCAGATAGTTCGACTCCCGATGCTGAGTTTGTGGTACAAATATCAAGTGGTGGTGGTCAATTTCTTGATGCTTATACCGGCAAAATATCGGGTCAGAAATATACGCTTAATATCAATCGCTCGGGTGTGAGTGACATTCGACTGATTTGCAAGCAAGGTAAGCTTAATGTTAGTGAGGTAATAGTTGACAAGTAATCACATATCCATTTCATATAACTAAAGCGGTGGAATAGATACCAAGTCTATTCCACCGCTTCGTTTATTATGTTCAATACTGATTCCATCGAATGTTCTTTGAAGCAAAAACCAGCTAAATTGTTACTTAGATGTTTTACAAGAAAGACATTGTAAATGAGTATTTCATCGCTCGAATTATGTTTCTTTCTGATATGATTAGTCTGTAATTTCGACGGCGAGGGGTGAAGCCAACGCACTCATATAGCTATCAATCTCTGATTGCCACATTTGCTGATTTCTTACTCCTGATTCAGTCCATCCTGCTCCAAAGTAATAGGTGATCTTCTTATTTGGTTGAATAGTCATCTCGCCAATGGCGTGACCAGCTATTCCTGCGTTAGGATTGGCATCTGGAAGCAGTCTAGTGTTTACGGCGTTATATGGGAACAAGACAGCCACATAAATCTGAAAATTATGTCTTACAGGACTATCTGTTGGATCGGCATATTGTACAAAATTATTGCCTAGACGCAGGCTGGTAGTGTCGTCAGAGTGAATGACAAAGCCAGAACAGAACTTTGAAGGCTTGGCAAGATGCTCATACCACACCGTTATTCGGTTGAAGTAGCTCCCTTTGTCAAGACTTACAAGACGGTGCTCGACTACATTCTTCTGACCATTTATTGTCATTGGCTGGTAGACAAACTCTGCTTCGAATCGCAATGGCCCATTGTCAAGGATTCTATAACGCTGATAACAGTAGGGCATAATGATGCTGTCGCCCAGCATTAAGGCGGGAGTACCACAGCCTAAGGATGGTCCAACATTGTAACAGTCTAAACCATTGCCATGGTCAAGATGCAGAGAATTCTCCCGTTTCACGGAGTCTGCCTGGGCGGTAAGGCCCTGCTGTCTCAGCGTTTTCTCCTCTTGGTTTGCCTCAAAAACACGTTTGTAGCGATCGGCAACAACCAATTTGGATACGGATTTGAGCCACACGTCAAATCCATAGGATTTCTCGCCTGTGCGCTGAAGGGCAGGACCATAGGCACGATAAGCCGTCAAGTCGTTCTCCCAAGTGAAGTCATCAACCCTCCATGCATAGAGATGACCTTCTGCAAAACTCTCAAAGTTTTTTGGAACACCACCAGATACCTCATAGGTCATGCTGCCAAGAGGACGTACCATGGCTTCAACGAGGAGTAGACTATCAGCTGTTAGCTGGTATGACTCTTGCAAACCATCGGGATTGTGTACGAGAATAGGACTTCCAAAAGGAAGTTGAAGTCGATTGTAAACCTGACGAGCATCAATGGAAACGATTTCTCGTCTTTGTATCTGAGATTTGTTTTTCACTGTGACATGAATGGTCTTTGCCACTGATGAGACAGAGAGAAAAAAGCTTAGTGCCAGTGTAAAGATATATTTTTGGGATAATCTGTTATTGCTTATCATATGATTCAACCCGTTTGCCATCGTGGGAAGATGATGTATTATTTGTTATAAGGAATGATATTGCCCAGCATCTTTTGCTGATACCATGGGTCATCAATATCTTTCAGCAACTTACCGAGTTCTTGGCACAATTGATTGTAATCGGCTTTACGCTCTTCTGGTGCGATGTTGCACATTTGATAGGGATCGGCTTGGTCGTCAAAGAAAAGGGTTTTCACAAGGTTTTTATTCTTATTCAGGTAAAAAGCTAAAGTGTAGCGCAATGTCTTTATGCCACGTGCTGATGGGAAATAGTCAATTACGGTGCCGTCCTCAGCTTTCTTTCCGTCAATATTCTGGATATAAAGGGCTGAATGCGGAGCTGCAACCTTTGAATTTTTATCAAGCAATATCGATGAATAGTTTTTTCCTTGAACTGTCTTTGGAATTTTCTTTCCTAATCCTGATAACCCAAGAAGGGTAGGCATGATGTCGGGTGAAGACAACATGGTACTGGTGTCAACTCGAGGCTGAATCTTATTAGGATAACGAATCAGGAAAGGAACATTCATTGCCTCGGTGTATGGGGAATTCTTGGGGTCGTCCGTACCTTGGCTGCACATGGTCTCACCATGATCGGATGTGAAGATGACAATGGTGTTATCGTCTAGTCCTGCCTTACGTATGGCCTCTAGAATGTGTCCGAAGGCTTTATCAACTCCCGTGACAGAGGCAAAGTAGTAGGCAGCCGATTTTGACTTATCCATCGTCCGATTTGCATTGTCTCGGACGAGTAGACTGTCTATAGGCATGTCCTTGTAAAGGTCGTAGTCCTCTTCCATGCAATCGTTAAGCGAACGATAGGGACTGTGTGGAGGATTCATACTCACCATTAGAAAGAATGGTCGCGATGAGTCTCTTTCGTTATTCTTGTTGAGAATGTATTCTGCAGCCTTGTTGGCTTCATGGATAGGGGACCACTCATGGGGCTCATGCTTGACGCCATTGTTATCCCAATAATGAGGATTCTTGTGCTCGTCAAACGTCCCATAGGAGTACCAATAGTTGAATCCATGCCTGCGACTCTTAGGAGTGAAGGCATCCCATACAGGATTGCTGTCTTCTACGTAATGTCCAGGGTTGTTGGGGTCGTTCTTTTCGGGTCTGTCTGCGTGAAGTTTTCCTATGTATCCACAGTCATATCCTGCTGTCCTAAATACATCGCTCATGCATTTTGTCTCAGGGCGGATATAGCTGAATGGGCGAACGGATGTGCAATTGAGCGATACTCCACTACGATTAGGATACATTCCGGTAAGTAAACTGCCCCGATGTGGACTGCTTAATGGGAAATTACTTTGTGCTTCAGTAAGCACCATTGATTGCCGGGCAAACTTATTAATGTTTGGCGTATGAGTGGGATCTCCTCTGAAATTCACATGCTCAGAAAAGCCTTCCTCTCTCCAGATGCCCATGGCACTGTTACGAAACTGATCTGGAAAAACATAAACGATGTTAGGTCGGGCAATACGTTTGCCCGAAGCTAACATCATTTGTGGGAGCAATCCCACACACAAGACAAACCACAGTTTTTTCATTTCCTTCTATATAAGGCTTCTAAGAAATAATAGTCCGCGTAATTTAACGGAACATCGATTTCATTATTATGTGGAATACTTCCTACAGAATGCATCAACAGAAATCCAGAATTCTTGCCTATTGTTGCCAAATAGTCGGGTGAAGACAATGAGATGAGGATTCGATCAGCTAGATTCGAATATCCATGATCAGGCAAATAACCATCCATTTCGTATAATGCCGAGGCTATGCAAGCAGCTGCAGAGACATCACGCGGCTCATTAGGAATATTAGGAGCATTATAGTCCCAATAAGGTACCAAGTCTGATGGCATATTCTTGTGACGTATCATCAAATTCAATGTCTTGACCGCCTGGTCTAGATATTTCTTGTCATGTGTATATCTGTAGCATACAGTATAGCCATAAACAGCCCAAGCCTGTCCTCTTGCCCAAGTACTTTCATCTGAATAGCCTTGAGCAGTCTGACGATGCAGCACTGCGCCTGTTGCTGGATCGTAGTCCACAACATGATAGCAGCTGGCATCGGGACGGAAATGATTAGCCAAGGTTGTGTTTGCATGAGCTACGGCAATATTCCAGTAGGTGGAATCACCACTAAGACGCGTAGCCTCGAATAATATCTCCAGATTCATCATATTGTCGATAATCACAGGACAAGTCCATCCTTTCTGAGATTGCCATCCCTTGTCCACGTTCCATGACTGAATGATACCAGCTTTAGGACGAAAACGAGTACAGAGTGATTTGGCGGTCTGGATGATTACCTTTTTGTAAGCTTTGGTAGGGTTGATGCGGTATCCATTCAGATAACTGCAGCCAATCATAAAGCCGACATCATGATGCCAGGTGAGATATTGGATTGAGTCGAGTGACTCTGTGAAGCGCTTAGCTTGTTTCTGCCATGACTTATCCCCAGTCAACTGGGACAGATACCACAACGATCCAGGAAAGAACCCAGAGCACCAATCGTCACCTGGGATTAACACCAGCTTGCTCAACTTGTCCATTGTCTTAGGATTGTTGATCTTTCCAGACCGTCCCAGTTTGTCAAGCATAAGTGAATACTGACGTGAAGCAAAAGTAATATCATCGTTGACGATATTTGTCATGTCCTTGCTGCTGCCCATACACAAAATGGGGAACATGAAGGCAACGGTCAATGATATGAATGTCTTCTTAATTTCCATGTTTTGTTATCGATTTAATATGGTGTTATAACTGAGCCCATCCTTGCAGATGAAGCGGATGGTTGTGGCTTGACTGGTTTGCTCCACAAGCTTGATATTATCCGTCTCGGTGACATTCCACTTGCCCAACAAGGTTACAGTCACTGGAATCTCCATGCTGGGGTTGTCAATCCATGGTCTTCCGTAGATGCTTCGCTCGACTCTTTTACCGTCCTTGTAGACGTCATCGCTAGGGCCTCTGTAAAATGCAAGGTCAGGTTGGGTCACGGTAAGGGCAAGCTTCTTTGCTCCGTATGGACGAATCATTACCAGACACGTTGTGTCAGTCTTTTGCAATGGTCCCTCTACGAAATTCTTCCCAGGGGTCTCGAAGATGACATAGGAGTAGGTCTGCGTTGGGATAGACTGAACGATATGAGCGTTACGATCCTTCTCTATGACCCTATACGTTGGACTTGTGGCAAAGCTAGCCAACTTTTCGGTTGTCGTCTGGGGAAGCACTGCGTATTCATAGGAAGCGCCTTGTGGAGCTTTACCGTGATTGATATACAATGAAGCCCATTGCCCTTGGGTAGGCTCGTCAGTGTCTTCTGTTCGTGATGTTTGATTCACCAATCCGGTGAATGTCACCTTTTCTGGAGTATAGTAACCTGTTCCAAGATTATCTATCCAAGTCTTGTCGTTGGCCTTATAGTTACTCCAATATGACTTGGCAGCATCGTCTGTTGCAGCCATCTGGAAGATTGTAGTCTCAGTATCGTTGTTTTTATTGATATTTTCGATGTCTGAGCCTAAGCAAACGATTACGTTATCAAAGAAATGATACGACTTGCGAGCACGCATGGAGCCATTGTACTTGTCATGTTCGTGAAGCTTCATTCCGAAGTTACCGTCTTTTCCAAGTTGTGACAATCCACCGGCGAAGGCTTCATCCGAATATAACATTTCCTCGACGCCAGAAGAGATATCGACATTACGTATCTTTGCCTTTAAGTCTTCGTAAGGCAGGTGGATATATGTGGCTCCAGGCATACGGTTCCAATCAAATCCGGGTTGAACCCATCCACTGCTGAGTGGCGTTACCTCCTGACCTTGAGGAGCCGTTAATAGTTGCATGGTTCCATAGCTTAAATATCTGCCATATAGGTTCTCGCCAACATAATGCTCAGCTCCCCAGAGATAACGACTGGTTCCACGAACTATAGCAGACCAGTTGTTGCGACGTTGAACAGAAACACAAGCATAACCTAATGCCATGTTTCCCTGTGGATCCGATTCAGCTACGACGCCTTTTTTCTTGAAATTGTTGTAGGTTTTCTTGTCGAGTGAGGACTTCGGAGCAGTCATCAGGCGCATATATACCGCAGCCATGTCTGGATCGAAGTCATTCTTTCCATCAGGCGTTCCAGCAAGAGCCATATAGGCATAATGTGTAGGGGTAAGCTGTCCTTTACCGTCTGGATGCCTTCCAGACATTGATAGTGGGAAGCTTGTCTTGTTGCAATAGAAGCGCATGGCAAGCAACACATTCTTGACTGTTTGATGAGCTAGCTCGCTAACTGCAAATTCGGTACCGCTAACGATGTATATCATTTGTGTGGCGCCATTTAAACCGCCTATTGCGTAAGCAGGGTAGTTATTGCAATGGTGATAGGCAGAACCATCAACCTTGAAGGCATCGCGAAGACCTACTGCTGGTCTGCTGCCCCAATCAAGCCATCTTGAACAAGAACGGAGATAGCGCACCTTCTCAGGTGAATCATCCATCAGAAGGATACTCCCCATACAACCAATTGAGGCTGTGTTGAAAGTGTCCATGTCTATGCCAGTAGTTGTGGGCTTTTGATAGAGTTCATTCACTTGCGAATACCAAATCATGGTCTGCTCTGCCTCCTGAAGCTTGCCGGCTTCTTTAAGCGCATCCTTCATAAGGAAGTAAGCAATATACATGCTTCGCATGCTATAGCCATAGTGATGAATGTTTCCCCAACATGAGCCATAGGTCACACCCTGGTCGGTGATATGGTCATACATGAGCATAAACATCGACTTCAGCTTTTCCATATCAGCTACCTCAGTGGCATTGTTGTAACCAATGGCAATTCTTTCCATTAGCCTGAAGTAGTCGTTCATCTCGAAACCGGTACGTGTGAGGATTTCCTTGTCCCAATTAGGGATCATTCGCTCGTAAGCCTCAGCATGGCGAACAAACCAAATGGGCTGTCCAGTTACACGGCCGTTCTTCTCTTTGATGTTGTATTTTTTGAGCTGTTGCTGCAACTCTTGCATCTGTTTAGGATAGAACTTTGCTGGCGTATAGATGATCGAACGGAAGCGATCTTCCATCAATTTGATTTCCTTACGCTGATTGTCAGTAACAGGAGATAAGGCGATATCAGGCTTTGTCTGATTGTTGCGCATGATAATCAGCCAATGATTATCTGTATCCTTGTTGACGAATGGTACTTGAAGGTCTGCAGTCTGCTGTCTTGGATCAACCTTGATGGCAGTGATGAGATGGTCAATATAGAGTTTTCCTTTCACATTTGGAGCCACAACCTTGATCTCGTTCATGCCGGTCTCAGGCGTTCCCTCCATGTCTCGTTCGTAGCAAACCCACGCACCCCTCCATCCTTTGAAGTTAATGTTGAAAGGGAAGGATGTGCATAGTTTTCCGTTTTTATAGAATTGGAAACGAATTTGCTTATCAGCGATAGGGTTTTCATTATATACCCATACAATAAAGGCAGACAAATAGTTGTCTCGATCTCCCTTAATATGAGGTTCAAACTGCAAGTCCTTTTTCAGACTAAGCGTAGCGCTAGGCTGAAAAGTCCAAGCTAAAGATTTTTCTCCATTCTTGTAATGGTCATTCGATAATGCAACCGATGACTTGTCTGCAGAGATGTATGACAAATCCTTCTTGTCCTCGAATGAGAACATGCGCGGGTCGTCATAGAGCTGAGCAAAGCTACCCACCGTTGGCACTAGTAGTGCAACAACGGTGGAAAGTCTAAGAATAAAATCTTTGTACATGAGCTACTCTACCACCTTAATGTTGAGTTCGCGTATTGTGCGAGATTCAGCTTTATAGTTGCTGTTGGTAGCAAGGAATGTGGCTTTGTAGGTTCCGACTTGATTATAGGTATAGGTATAGGCATCTAGTCTCTGTGTGATATTCTTGACGGCTGTGCCAGCATCGGGTGAGCTAGCGTTAGCCATAATGAGGTCGGATACAAGCCAACTATACTTCAACGCCTTTCCGGTATTCGAACTATGGATGAAGAAATTACCAGTAGCAGCATCTTTTAGGTTCCAAATTCCTGATGTGTTGTTCGTTACAGTACCATACTCTTTGTTAGTCGAGAGTGATGTCTGATCATCTAAATTGAAGTGGGCCATCATGTTGACTGGTGTCAAGCCGAAGTTACCCGCATAAAGAGTGGAGGTTGAACCATCCTTCATGGTGTTTACAATCTTCATGTCGACGATATACACCTTTGGCTGTGATGCGGAATTGTCCTTAGCTTGATATTTCAAGGCAATGGCGAAGCGACTGCCGAGGTACGAAGCGAGGTCCACCTCAAAGCTAACTGCTTTGGCGGCTGTACCTGGTGCTTGTGGAAGAGCTGTTGGATCAACCAAGTCTTTCCATGCGTGGCTTTCCACAGTCACAGAGTCGGCGTTGAAATTACTCTTTAGTAAACCTGGGAATGAGTCAGAAATATACATGTGCATCAAGTCAGTGGCTGTTGTTGCATTGCCATATTGATACCAGATAGAGAGTTTCAGCTTGGATGATTCAATATCATTTGGATCCACGCGATCACGATCTTTGTAGATGTACTGATGTCCCCGCTCGCCGCTGAAGAATGTCAAGTAATCAGGATCACCTACCAAGTTGAACACCATGGGGCTCCCCTTTTTCACTACAAGTGTATCGCCTACAGTTGTGACGTTCTCGTTAGGGATAATGCTCACATCCAATGCTACACTCTGTTCGAGTTCTGACTGACATCCAGTCAAGGCTACTAGGAACATTGGAACTATATAAAGTTTATGCCATTTCATATTAACAATGTTTTCTTGTTACTGTTATGATTGATGATTACCAGCCTGGATTATTCTTCGTGATCTGGTTGTTGACAGCCATCTCACTTGAAGGAATTGGGAAATAGTTGTAGGCTGAAGATACCTGGAAGTAGGTGTAGGTGTTGCTTGGACCTAAAGTCCAGTTTGTGCCACTCTTTGCTAAAGGTGCAAGTTCATTCATGTTCTTCACGAAATCGCCCCATCTGATAAGGTCGAAGTGACGCGTCATCTCAAAGCAAAGCTCCATACCACGCTCGTCCTTCACTGCTTGTCTGAAGTCTTCTTGAGACAGACCTGAGAGGGCAGTGATGCCTGCACGCTGGCGAACTTCGTTAATGCACTGGTAGGCGAGGGCAGTAGGACCGTTGTTGATCTCGTTCTCGCACTCAGCAACCATAAGAAGCACATCTGCATATCGCAATATCGGGAAGTTGATTGAAGTGAAGTTTTTGTTCTTCTTGTCGGCTTCATATTCGCGGCGCCACTTTCCTGACATACGTCCGTAGTCTGTAGAAGCTGTCTTCTTCTCGCGGTCACCATAAGTTGCGCCTACAGCGGTGATGCTATAGCTGTATGATTCGTTGCCATATTGACTCATTACCTCATTCAACTTGCCAACCTCGAATTCACGTCCATCAACAGCTTGTCCAGCCTTTGATTGAGTATATTTGAACGGTGCGATGCTCCAGTTCATGCGGTTGATGTCTCCATTGCTCTCATAGAGCTGATAGAGCTTAGGTGTGCTCCAGAAGAAGCAATAGCCGTAGCCTGGATCGCCCTTTCCGGTGATACTCATATCATTTGACAAATCAGGAGCCATGATGCCGATAGTATTGCCTGTACGACCTTCAGTACGTGTATCAGTCATGTAGTTACCGGTAAATTCGGCTTCCCAAAGGCTTTCCTTTGCAGTTGAATTATATCGATTTGCACATTGGTCAATGAAGTAGTCCCAGTAGTTGGGAGCAAGACTATGACCCTCGTTCATCACAAGTTTGGCATACTTATTAGCCTCTGTGAAATATGTGATGCTATTGGGATCGGACTGAATGCCGTCACGGAAGTGCTCACCAGCACGAAACATATATACCCTGGCTAACATACCCCAAGCCACAGACTTGGACACGCGTCCTGGTAAATAACCTGTCTCAGCAGCGCTCAATAGATCATTGGCGCTCTCGTCCATCTCTTTGCAGATGAAGTCATAGATCTCATTCTTAGGTGTGCGTGCTTTCTGAAGGCCAACCACCGACTGAGTGGAAGAAGTACTGAAAGGCACGTCACCCCAGCATTCAACAAGGTTGAAGTAATAGAATGCTCTAAGAAACCTAGCTTCTGCTGTCAGCACGCGACGATTGTCTTCGCCCATGTCAGGCACGTTGTTTACTTGTTCCAAGAACGTATTGGCTCTATTGATGCCAGAATAAAGTACGTACCAGAAAGCAGCAACTGCGGGGTCACTTGCATTGGCATTGTTGCACACGATACCAACCTTTGATGGTGAGCGGCCTGGTCCGCCGTAGGCTTCCATATCGTCGCCGCCAGCGAGGTAGAAATAGTCACCGCCATAGAATGCGGTCTGCGTTAGAATGGAGTAAACGCCTCTAAGGAATGATTCTGCTTCCCCTTCATTTTGGAAATAACTGCCAGACGTAGTGTCTGTGGGTTCCTTTTCCAAGAAGTTACAGGAAGAAAGCGACAGCATTGCTGCCAATATGATGATTGATAATTTTAAAACTTTCATAACGTCTTATTAAGTGATTTAGAAACCAAGATTGATACCGAAACTGAAGGTGCGTGCACGTGGGTAGGCCGAGAAGTCAAGGCCAGGTGTAAGAGCGCCTTCTCTGATAGAGGCCTCAGGATCGTAACCAGAATAGTTGCTGAAAGTCAATAAGTTTTCTGCTGCGAAGTAAATTCGTAATTGGTCTATTTTTGCTTTGGAGATCAATTGCTTAGGGAAGCTATATCCAAAGCTTAAGGTCTTAAGTCTCAAGAACGAGCCATCCTCAATAATACGAGAAGAGAATACTCGGTTGGAGCTTGAAGTTGTAGCTCTTGGAATGTTGCTTTCGAGATTGTCCATCGTCCATCTGTCAGCATAGCTTGCATATTGGTTCAGGTCGCGTGACTTGTTCCAGCTGCTCTCAAACATAAGCCTGTTCGCATTGAGGATATCGTTGCCATAAGACCATTGGAAGAATATGCTCAGGTCAAATCCGCCATAATAGAAATTATTGGTGAATCCGCCAGTATGAATAGGCATACCGTTACCAATCATCGTTCGGTCTTCATTATCGATGATGCCATCACCATTGAGGTCACGATATTTAGGCATACCTGGCTGGGTGTTTGCCTCAGAAGAGTAATGAGGAACGTTTGCCTTAAGAGAATAGGACTCTCCTGACTTGTTAAAGTCGTCGAGTTTGTAGGTTCCATCATAGATAAATCCGAACATCGAACCCATAGAATAACCAACTTTGGCGATATAACTGCTCTGTGAATTGAAGTTTTGATCAAATTGTGCTGCTGTGAGCAAAGCGGTTTGATTCTCGGACAGTGCAAGTACTTCGTTTTTATTGAAGGCAATATTGAAATTGGTTGTCCACTGGAACTTCTTTGTCTTGATGTTTGTTGTGTTCAATGTGAACTCAATACCTTGGTTTCTTACCTTACCGATATTCTTCATGGCACTGATGAATCCCGAAGATAAGGGCAGATTGGAGAGAAGAAGAAGGTCGCGAGTGGTCTTGCTGTAGAGGTCTACGGTTACTCCGATACGATCCTGGAGAAATCCAAGGTCAACACCCAAGTTCCATTGTTCGGTTGTCTCCCATTTCAAATCCTCATTAGGGATAGATGTCGGCACCATACCCACGTTCTTGTCATCATTGTTGTAAGGATACACACCACTTGGGACACTACCTAATGATACTAAGTCTCCACGACGATCCTTGAGCAGCTCATAGATGCCATAGGTGTCATATTCGCCTACGCGGTTGTTACCGGTAAGACCCCAACTCAATCTGAGCTTACCACTATTGAGCACCTTGCTTGCTGGTTTCCAGAAGTCTTCCTCTGTAAAATTCCATGCCAATGATCCTGAAGGGAAGTAACCAAAACGGTTTTTGCCGCGGAACTTAGAGCTACCATCAGCACGCATAGTTACTGTTGCGTAGTATTTCGACTTGTAGTTGTAGTTGAATCTACCGAAGTAAGACATCATCGACCATGAGGACTTCAGAGAGTTGGTTGTAGTTGGGGTACCCTGACTCATGCCAGCCATGCCGAGAGATTCATTTGGGATATTGATCGTGTGGAATCTGTAAGACTCATAATCAGAGTTTTGCAAGGAGAAACCTAGCAAAGTATTGATGTAGTGAGTCTTGTTAAAGTCTGTCTGATAGGTCAACGTATTCTCATTGAGCCATGTTGAACGCTTTGAGCGAGCCACCGTTGCATTTACCTTTTCATTGGAGATACGGCTGCCGTAGCGAGTCTTAGAGTTGTTGAATTGATCATTCTCAAAGCGTGTGTCTGTATAGCCACCAGATACTTTCAGTCTCAATCCTTTCATAAACTCATACTCCAAATATCCATTGAATTGGATATATGTGTTGATATTCTGATTGTACTCATTGTTGAGTGACATGATGGGATTGAAGCGATAGTCGTTGGTATTGTTTACGTCTTCATCAGTAGCATTCTCCACCAAGGAGTGCAAAGGAGTCGAAGGTTGTGTAACTGGTCGATAGCCCCATACGCTATAGAACAGGTTGTTCATGCCAGACCATGAATTCTGAGAGGGAGATGCTCCAGTTTGCTTAGTTTGAGAATAGTTGATTCCAAGATTAATCTTCAGTTTATTCTTGGTAACGGTTGTTCCCATACGGCCCTGTAGTCTGTTGTAATTAGACCTCAGAACAACACCATCCTGATCATAATAAGATAAAGATGCATTGTATCTGACTCCAGTGCTACCACCATTCAGACTTACATTATGACTTTGGATTGGAGCAGTCTGAAAGATCATGTCCTGCCAATTGTATTGGGGGATGTTCTTATAGTCATCAAGAGTCCATTGCTTTCCTTCGTATAAGCTAAGATAAGTGTCAGCAACACGATCAGGATACATTTCGTTTTGTAATCCTACAAATTGATAAGCATCCATCATTGGGATCTTCTTGCTCACATTTTGCCAACCAATGGAGCCATCGTATTGAATGGTAGGCTTTCCTACAGTTCCACTTTTCGTGGTGATAATCACAACACCATTGGCACCGCGAGCACCATAGATGGCAGAAGCAGATGCATCTTTGAGCACATCTATAGAGGCAATATCCGATGGATTGATGGAACTTGCAATAGCAGGGTCCTCAACAGGGAAACCATCGACTACATAGAGTGGAGTGTTGTCCTGCGTCAAAGAGTTGTTACCACGAATTACGATGTTCATCGTTGAACCAGGCTGTCCTTCATTAGAAGAGACGTTCACACCTGCGAGGCGTCCACCTAAGGTTTGATCAAATGAAGCAATTGGTGTGCTAGTGAGTGCACTGACGTCTGCTTTGGCAACCGAACCAGTCAAGTCACGTTTCCTTACCTCTTGATAACCAACAACGACAACCTCGTCGAGCAACTTTTTGTCTTCCAAAAGTTGTACTCGCATCAGTTTTCCAGGAGTTGCCTTTTCTTCCTTTGTCACATAGCCTAAGAAAGAAAAAGACAATATGGCATTTCTTTGTTCAGGCTTAATAGTGAATCCACCATTAAAGTCTGTAACCACACCAGACTGCGTCCCTTTGACGAGAACGCTTACACCTGGCATTCCTTCACCGGTCTCATCAATAACGACACCGGTCACTTGTTCTTGCGCAAATGACGCTGATGTTGCAAAGAACATCAATAACGTCGGGAACAAAAACTTTCTAAAAAGATAAGATTTAGATTTATTATTCATGTAAAGGTCAGATAATTATTTGTTGCAAATTTACGTTTAAGTTAGAAATGAAATAGGAAATAAAATACAAAAAAAATCAGATATTGTACAAAAAAGGAAGTGTACGATTTAGTAAATATGGGCAAAGAAGAAGAACCTTGTTCTCATTTCGAGTATGAAATGCTTCAGGCGCCTTTGGGCTTCTTCTTGATTGCATTCTTCAGGTATATTTCTGAACATTCGATCAATCATTTCTATCATTTATGAGGTAATATTTTCACGTCGTTTTTAATTCATTCTCGTGCAATGCTTCACTCTTTTTCCAGAATGTACGATTTTAGCATTTGTATGATATATTTTTTTGATGTATTTGCGGTTGGTATGAGATGGCATCGCGACTACTATCCTTTGGCAATGTGTTCAGACATCAAACGCAATGCCATTCGATATGAATCGCATTGCCAAAGGATACTAATCGCAACGGTACCGTTAAGTACCCGTGCGATAGTGTACTAATCAACGCTCTTTGAAACTAATCAGAGCCATTGATAAGGTAATATCAATGGCTCTATTTTTGGGTTTTTGCTATTACACAATTGCTTTATAGTGGAATGCCCGATATTGAATTCTCAGGAAGTATCAGATTCATTTTTCCTTGGAGATTATATAACGATATTCTCCAGCGGTATCGGTCGTCTTAGCCGTAAGCGTTATTCGACGAATCACGGGCCCCCATACTTTTGACAAGCGAACATCTGTCAAGTTGATGTCTTCGATGCTTGCTACAAACTTCTTGGAGTCGTATTTGAGCTTGGACTTGACGCCTTGGACATTTATTCGGACCTCTCCCGAATGGGAAATATCAATATCTCCCCAACTCAAGAAGTTGATGCGATGGGGTGTTTTACATTGGGTGAGACTGAAATTGTCAGACACCATCAACTTGTCATTGTCTAATTTGTACGACCTAACCCAAGACTTTACCTTTGCTTCCTCGGGATATGCTGTGGAGATATCTGCCGAAAAGGAGTCTTTCGACTTGGTAGCTTTGACATTCGAGGCTTTGTATTCAGCGCCAAATTTTTGTTGTATGCCATTGATGACGGGCAAGTTGTGGTATTGGCTCTGCATCGTCCAGATAGAGTAACGCTCGCTGCTGAATGTCTGGCGCGTATAAGTACCTACTCCTGCATCAATCAAGATGGGCATGTTGTCAAAGTACAGGGTGAACGTTCCTACATCATTGTGATTGTGGCTCTCATTATTATTTCCACCCTTGGTGGCAAGAAATGCACTTTTATCACGCATATAGCAGAACTGAGTCTGAGGATACCACGTGAATGCTGGTGCTTGGAAGTTGCCCTTTGCCTTCGCCATCATTGGAGCAAATCGCAATGTTTCTAATCCGCGGAATAAGTCCAGCCAGTTGTTCTGCAACTTTGTGGGATACTTACTCTCTCTGTCTACTGCCATGGACTTCATCACTTCACTATTCACAGCCACGCCATATCTGAAGATAAGCGGTGTATAGACTTCACCAGCTTTGGCAGATGCATCGGCAAAATTGACGACCCACTCGTTGCCAACATATGACAATGCCATGTATTCTCCCATGTCTCTAATCATCTTCTGGTTGAAGAGCGAAACCTTTCCCCCTGTTGCCATCGAAAGAACAGATAGGTATTCATATAGTTTCCCAGGTGAATGTCCCCAGTAGGAAGGCCCTTCCTCGCAGCCGCCATCCTCTTTTACATAGTTAAGATATTGGTCCACGGAGGTCATTGTCCTATAAACAGCCTTGGCTAAGCGGTCTCGATCATTCTCAAGCAGCATGAAACAGAGCAATGCATTGGAGTTGCACCAAGGATTCCAGTTGTTAACCATTATTCCAGGATGATAGTTGAAAGCCATCCACCAGAAGTCACTCCTCTCCAAATAGGGGTTAATCTCTCTGCGATACAATTCGTAATGTAGTCGCTGGGAGATGATGGGGTCTACTTTGTCGAACTCGTTGTGAAGGAAATAATAAGTCCAAGAAAGCAGTTGTGAGAGGTTTCCCGACTTTAAGTCGAGGATATTCTCATTATGGTCGGGTAGTGCGCGCTTGGTCTTCTGATAGGATGCAAGGTGAGCAGATTCTGCCCAGCTGGTCATTTCGCACAATGAAAAGACACCATTGACAATGTCATTGACGAATCTTCCTTTGCCCTCAGCCAATTCTGCCATGAGTAATGCGCTGAAGGCCTGAGTGTTCTTGTTGTAGGGATCCTCCATCGCCTTCCTGCTACCAGACCGTTCATATTCCATATAGTCTGATGCGCGAACGACTGTCCAAGCATTATCCAAAAAGCGTTCGCCAGCCTTGATAATGGCGTTACGATTGTCGCCAGTCAACTCATCCCAACCTTGACGGTCAATATAGTTGGGGTATGGCACCCACTTTTGGTCCATCACAAGATACTGTTTGATTTGTTCCTCGCTTGCGCTATGCTGCAACAAATCCCGTTTCTCATAGGCATTTGTATTCGTAAAACCGAACAATGCCAAGACAATGATAGATAATAAATGCTTCATACCTTAATATTACCAGCTGGTGTTTTTTATTTTGTAGACACGCACGTAGTCGAAGATCACCTCGTCAGGGAATTTCCCATATTTGGGATCTCCTCCCCATCCGCTTAGTTCTGTAGAGAGAATCATGTATTCGTCACGCTGCGAGACCGCCACGCTACACTTCCAAGTCTCCTTTCCATCAACATAGAAAATATATGCACTAGGCGTCCACTTTAGTCCGAACGTGTGGAATCCCTCAGCAATCTGAGGATAGGTCACTTTCTTACCGGTCGTCTTGTGTTCCGTTCCATAACCGTCCCAGTGGAGGTTATGGTAAACGATGCTCGGAGTCTTACGGTGATACTCGAAGATATCGATCTCTGTACCGTTTGTTTCTGGGTCACCCACCTGACTCATCGTGGGAGACTGAAGCCAAAAAGCAACATGGGGGCCGAGGCTTCGGTTCATCTTTGCTCTGCATTCAAAGTAGCCATACTTTTGCGAAAACAGCTTTTCAGTTCCCAATTCACCGATGTAATAGGTGTCGGTTGGCTGATCATATAGTACTTTGATGTGCAGAAGCCCTTGACCGTCCAACTCGATAGTCTTCTTGTCTACGACCCCTAAGTTGCGTCTTTTGCCTAAATCGCGATAATTCCACTTCTTCAAGTCAACTTCTGTTCCGTCAAATTCATCGTTCCAGACCATGGAAAGCTCGTCATAATTTACCGTGCTTGGCATGTCTGTACTGTCTTTCCCAGTGGTTGTTGTGATGTCATTCTCGGGTGAAGTGCACCCAATAATCGTCATGCCACATAGAATTATTGGAATCAAAGATAATCTTTCCATTTCGTTGAAGAAGTTTGAATCGTCGTTAGAAAAATCAATTCACAAGGATTTTTTTCCCGTCTTGGATATAAATCCCTTTTTGGAGGCCATTCAGTTGAGTACCGACATAACTGCCATCAATTGAATATATTGCATGGGAAACTGATTTATTGGTGCTGATTGTTTGCTGACTGATGCCAGTAATATCATTAAATTTATAGACTCGCACATAGTCGAACACCACCTCATCTGGGAATGTTCCTAATTTCGGGTCGCCTCCCCATCCGTTAAGTTCAGTAGAAAGGATCAAATATTCGTCTCGTTGAGATACCCCCACCGTGCAAGTCCAAGTCTCCTTGCCGTCAATGTAGAAAGTATATGCACAGGGTGTCCATTTCAGGCCAAAGGTGTGAAAGCCATCTGTTATCTGTGGATAAGTGACTTTCATACCAGCGGTCTTGTGATCTGTTTTATAACCATCCCAGTGAATATTATGGTAGACAATGTTAGGAGTCCGGCAGTGATATTCGAAGATATCAATCTCCGCACCATTCGTTGCTGGGTCGCCCACTTGACTCATTGTGGGTGACTGTAGCCAGAAAGCAACGTGAGGACCAAGGCTTGTGTTCATTTTGGCTCTACATTCAAAGTACCCATACTTCTGAGAAAATAATTTTTGAGTGCCTAGTTCGCCTATATAATAGGTTCCTGTAGACTCTTCTTTGAGTACTTTGATGTGCAGAAATCCTTGCCCGTCCACCTCGATTGTCCTCTTGTCGACGACTCCAAATGTTCGTGTTGTTCCTAAGGCACGATAATTCCACTTCGTCATATCAACTTGGGTTCCCTCGAATTCATCATGCCAAGCCATGGCAAGCTCATCATAATTCACGGTGCTTTGCTTGGCTGTACTGTCGGTTGCTGTTGTCTTTGCAATGTCGTATTCAGTGGATATCCCGGCAACGGTCATCAGACAACATAGAATTGTAGGAATCAAAACAAAAGTCTTTTAATTGTTGATGAAGTTAGAATTGTCGTGAGTGAAATCAGTTCACAAGAATTTTCTTACCACCTTGGATATAAATTCCTTTTTGAAGGCCATTCAGCTGTGTGCCGACATATTTGCCATCAATTGAATAAATGGCCTTAGAAAGTGCCTTTTGGTTGTTAATTGTCTGCATACTGATACCAGTCGCAACTGCTTTCTTTATAACTATGCCAGTGAGATAACTTACACCACCCTGCATCCTGATTACTACATTGCCATCTTTGTTTGAAACACCTACATTGTTAATGAAAACGTTGTCAGATGAAAGCGAGAATCCACTTTGTACATTCAATGAAGTAGGTGGCAAAAGTCCACATGAGCCAGTCACTCTTCTTGAAACGATAGTGATGGTGTCACCTTGATTGATATTTGGAATAACGAAGTATCCATTGACGTTGCCCACGTGCAATCCATTGCTCTTGTTGTTGATGAACACACGGAAAACGCCACCATTATTAATGATAAAACGATTTTGAGATGTTGAAACATAGCCGAACAACAAGCCTTTGGTAGATTCGAGTTCAACGCCATTTGCCTTAACTGGAGTGGCATACTTGATGGCTTCTGCCCCGTCGTTAAAGTAGGCACTAGAATCAATGCCAGTAGTGGAATATTTTCCGATCGTAACGTTTGTGTTTACATAGGATAATCCTGCATCGTTTGTACCCCATTCAGCCTTGAGGTTTGTGAGATCGGCATCTGAGGTTACCTTGAAATCCCAGCTGGTTTGTGCCATGCCCATCGTTGAAAAAAAGAGCGAAGCAACAGCTATAAAGTAGAGTTTTTTCATAAAAGATAATAATGAATTAATGATTTTGTATTAAGTTGAACATAAGAGAATTACATATTTTTTGCCTGGTTATATGTGGTCAAAGTGATGTTCTGTATTGTAGGTTCTTCTTCAAGGAATCTGAAATCGTTTGATAAAGAATCTAATCATTGCATCAGCTTTTTCCTAATATTGTCATAGAAATTGTCAAAACAAAATATGAGACATGATCTGAAAGGCTTTATCTTTTCGTATGACTTATTTCTGTCTAATGAAAATGCTTGAAGACTTGCATTACGAATAAAATGATTGTTGTATAGGTTTTGCCAAATTTTCGTTGCAAAAGTAAGGACATCTTCAAACTGGCATGGGACTTTTCATACAATAAATATCAGTTTTTGTACAAAAATAGAAATCTTATACAAACATACTAAATGTTTGTTTGTTGTTCCCAAAGCAGTGTTTAAGGACCGAGAAGAGGTTTTGTTATTGTTGCAAATACTTCAAGGCGTATTTATGGATACAAAATAATCCTATGTGTTTAAAAAAATAATCGGCGTTGCGATTAGTCTCCTTTCGATATTTGAAAGGTATCTAATCACAACGCCGATGATAATGACGTTTTGTCTTTTTAGACAACTATGAGGATGTGTTAAGTTTTGTCTTTGTCATGCCGATAGGTGGAAGGCTGCTGCCTATAGACATCTTTGAAGCATTTGCAGAAGTATCGTGCCGAGGCAAATCCGTTCATATAGCTGACGTCTTCTATACTAATGTCAGGTCGAGCACGCAGCATTTCAGCGGCCTTTTGCAATCGCATAGTCTGAAGGAAGCTCTTTGGCGTCTGGCCTGTTAAGGTCTTCCATTTCTTGAAGAAGGCAGTACGGGACATTCCCATTTCCCGAGCGAAGATGTCAACATTGAACTCAGTGTCGTTGTAATATCTGTCAATAATCTTCATCGCCTTGTCAAGCATCTCCTTATCCAAGGGGTTTGAGGCAAGCAAGTCGGCTTCGCTATGTGGCTGTTCGCTAAATTTGCGTTGCAGCAGACGTCTGTTGTTGACCAAGTTGTTGCATCTCGACACAAGGATATCATTGTTAAACGGCTTAGCAATATAGGCATCAGCACCAATCTTCAATCCCTCAATGGTCTGTGTCTCGGTGGTACGAGCTGTAAGCAATACTACAGGAATGTGGCATATCGAGAAGTCCTGCTTGATAGTCTTGCATAGTTCAATGCCAGACATGTTCGGCATGTAGATGTCGCTGAGTACAATATCGGGCATTTCGTCCCTAACCATTTCCAATCCTTCCTGACCATCTACGGCGGTCAGAACATTATAGTAAGGGGTGAAGAGAGTCGACAGTAGCTGGCGAATGTCATCGTTATCTTCCACGATGAGTATAGAGGAGCGTGCGCTTTCACTATCTTCTTCAGACTTAACCTTTGCATCATCGTCATGAGGAATGTCTTGAATAGAGAAAGTTTCTGGTAAGGAGGGAGCAACAGCCGGTGCATTCTCCTTATCGATAATTTCACTTGCATCGTACAGATCGTTTCCCTTGGGAAGCGTTACGGAGAATGTTGTACCCTTATTGACTTCACTTTCCACATGAATTTTGCCATGGTGTTGCTCAATAATACTTTTAGTAAGATAGAGTCCGATACCTGTTCCCAATTCCGAGAGAGACTCAGCCCCCATCGATTGATAGAACCGATTGAATACTTTGTCCAAGTCTTGAGGTTTGATGCCGCTTCCTGTGTCTGCCACTTTGAGATAGGCATTCTTGTCATCGCCATCGACTGTGACCTTGACATTACCTCCCTGGTGTGTGTGTTTCAAAGCATTAATAATGAGATTGTTCACCACCTTGCCCATCTGCTTATTGTCAAACCATAGTTGAAGGTTCGGTGTGCCATCAAATGTGAGGGTAATATCCTTGTAGAGGGCGAAGTCTTTGAATAACATATAGACGTTTTCAACAAATCCAGAGAAGTCTTGTTCTTGCACGGCAATTTGCGCATGATCTTGCTCTTGCTTACGAAAGTCTAGTAGCTCCGAAATTAAACCGTGAAGCTGATTACTGTTGCGATAGATGGATAGCACACGATTGCTCAATTCCGGTGAACACTTTTTTGAATGCAAAAGAGACTGTGCCAAACTGATAATTACCGTGAGAGGAGTTCGTATCTCATGAGACACATTGGTAAAGAACCTAAGTTTGGACTGGTTCAGTTCCTCAATATCCTTCACATGTTGCTTTTCAAATTTCAAGGATTCTCTCAATCTGACCCTGTTCATGTATTCATGAATCAGCCAAAATGCTAATCCTACTGCCAGTAAGAAATATATCAGATAGGCCCACCATGACAAATACCAAGGTGGAAGCAGGCGAATCATCAGCCTGCAGATTGGGATGTCTTGGTTGTCAGCACGTAGTTCCAAGGTGTATTTACCAGGTTTTAGTCCAATAAATTCTTGAGTATGCTGGTTTGGTCGTAGCTGAATCCACTTGTCTGATGAACCGAGCAGGCGGTATCTCACGGGAACCGTGTTGGCCATAATATTGTTTGACGTGCAATATTCAATGCTAAAGACAGACTGATTATGAGACAAGGTGATCTCGTCGGTATATCTCATCGAACTCTTCAGTATTCCCGTTTCGTCCTCTGGAAGCACTTCCTTCCCATTAACATATAGCCTACAGAAGTACATCTTGTAGGGTTTCTTCTTCCTGTAGAGGCTTCCCTCTTTGAAAAAAACCATGCCGTCCACTCCGCCGAGGAATACTACGCCGTCTTTTGTCACATAAAGTGCGTTTTCATTGATGGTGGTAAGTGGGAAACCAGTGGTGCGGTCAAAGTTGTGAAAGCGCTTGGCCTTAGTGTCGAACACTGCGAAACCATGACTGGTGATAAGTAGAAGGTCCTTGGTATTTAGAGATGACGGTGTGGCTGCATAAACACAATCACCGTTGAGCCCATTTTTCTGACCGTAATTGATGAATTGCTTGCTTTTCTCTTGATAGAGGTCTATGCCATCATCGGCGGTAGAGAACCATATCCGACCACGGCGATCCATGACGATATTGTTGATGTTGTTACAACTCAAGGCGCCAGGGGTGTTGGAATAAACGTAATGTTTATAAGTATTGTCCTTCAAGTTGTAACAGAACACTCCGGTGGTTTCTGTCGCAATCCACAACCTTTCGGAGCGGTCAATGCATAGGCTTGGGATAACCAACTGCCCTTCCTTCTTGAGCAGTTGTGTAAAAGCTCCTGTTTGTGGGTTAAGCGATGCAACACCTTGTGAAGTGGCGACAATGATGAGATCCTTATATGGCACGATGTCCCTTACGATGTCTGATGGTAAGGAATGTGGGTCATTCTTGATGTTCTTATAGATAGTGGAACGCCCAGTACTAAGGTTTATCCGATCGAGACCTCCTAGATGGGTTCCAACCCAAAGGGTATTGCGAGACTTGTCGAAGTAGATGGACTTCAGATTGTTTTGAGAAACGAGATTGCCTGGGTATTTATACCACTTGAATTTGTTAGTTTGGCGATTGTAAACGTTCAATCCACCGCCTTCGGTACAAATCCATAGGTCGCCTTTATCATCTTCGGTCATGCGTCCAACTATACGGCTACTCAGTCCGGCATCCTCGTTGTCTGAAGCTGAAAAGTGTGTGTAGATTTCATATTCTGGGTTGAAATAGCTCACGCCGCCAAAATATGAGCCTATCCACAGGGTGCCTTGTTGGTCTTTGACGATACTCCAGATGCTTGAGTTGGCCAATTGACCTGACATGACTCCTGCTGTAAAGAACCTTGACTTGTCGCTCTTTGTATCATAACGTACGAGTCCATGGAAAGTGCCAATCCACATATTGCCAAAGTCATCCTCACAAAAGGCTCTTACAAAGTTGGAAATAAGTAGATTGCCTACCTTGACATTCTTTATACTTCCTTTGGCATCGATGGTCCAAAATCCATTATTCCAGCTACCCACCCACATGCGATGCTTGCTATCTTCATAGACTGTCGTGATATTGCCTGACTTTATCGGGTTAGATAATTTGCCTCTAGCATAGAGGTAGAGACCACCGGACTGAGTGCCAATCCATAGCTGGCTTCTTGTATCGAAAGTTAAGCTGGTGATGGTTTCCTTCTGAGGAAGGCGGAGATATGTTTTGAAACGAGATTCTTTGGGCAGGAATGATAGAACCAAATTGTTTTCACCGACATACAATCCATTATCATAGCATATAGCGCCGAGATGATTTCCGTATCTCAATGTTGTAAACTTGAAAGTTTGCACGTCCATCCTTGTCACGCCCTCCGTGCAAAGCAGATAAAGAAAGCGACCTTTGTCGCCGGTAATTCGGACTATATTATTGCAGAATAAGCTTTGCCTATTATTTGTCTTATGTCGGAAAGTTTGGATCGAGTTGCCATTGTAGCTGTTGAGGCCATTGCGTGTTGCAATCCAAACCATGCCGTCATTGTCTATATATAAGTTGTTAATCGTGATCTGTGAAAGCCCTTCTTCAGGTGTCAGATGATTAAAACTTACATTTTGTGCATGAATATTGGTCAACAACAAGGATAGTAATATGGTAAAATAAAGTCTTCTCATAATCGGTGGTTATTTTAGCAACTGATGGTAACAAAGATACTGTTTTTTCTGAATTCTTACCTTTTTTATTAAGAACTTGAGAAAAGTTAGTAGCCAAAATTCAAATTAAAATGTCATGTTTAGATTGTTGTCACTACAGAATAAATCATTTTCGAACCTATGGTCAACGAGTTTTTGGATAGTCAAAGGTACCTTATGGGTTTGTGATTCAAATTGATTCACACGATGATTCAAATTGATTCACGTCGTAATTCAAATTGATTCACTCGATGAATCAAATTAATTCATGATCGGCTTACAAAGCAATGTGCCACAAATCGTTGATTTGTAATGGAGTAAATTTATTTGGATTGGGTGAGACTGCTGCGTTTGTCGCGGTGATAGCTGCGATACTCATCAAGTGGAATTTCCACATTAGGCTCAACAAGATCACTGTTATGGGGGAGACGGAAGCGCAGGTAGCGAATATTTAGGCCACGTGAAATCCACATCGATTCATAGTAAGTTTGAATCGTAAGCAAAGGCGAACCAATAAGGTTGGCTGGTGTTTGATGGTAAAGATCCTCTGTACACATATCTGTTGGCAGACCATTGTGCTCCACCATGAGCTTGGTATATGTGAAGAGGAAGTTGGAATCGGTCTTTAAATGTATTGTTCCACCATCGACAAGGAAATGCCGAAAGCGCTCCAGAAAGAAAGTAGAACTAAGCCGTTTGCGTGGATTTTTCATCTGGGGGTCAGAGAAAGTGAGCCAAATTTCCTGCACTTCGTCTTTTGCAAAGAAACGATCAATGATTTCGATGTTCGTACGGAGGAAGGCCACATTGGACAGTTGTTGTTCCAATGCCTGCTTTGCGCCAGTCCACATGCGCGATCCTTTGATGTCTACACCAATAAAATTGACGTTGGGGAAGAGTCGTGCCAACCCCACTGTGTATTCTCCTTTGCCGCAACCCAGTTCCAAAACGAGTGGGTTGTCGTTGTGAAAGTACTCCTCACGCCAATGTCCCTGCATAGCGAAGGGCACATTGTCAACGACCGAAAACGGATATTCGAAGACATTGCTCATCGTTTTCATCTCAGCGAACTTGGCTAGCTTACCTTTTCCCATGATCTTTATTTTAGCTGCAAAATTACGAGAAAATCCCTGTTTTTCCAACAAAAAGCGGTGTGAAAGATATAAGAATGACCCATTGTCGCACTTTCAGGGAAACGATGGACGATAAAAAATCCCCGTTCGTAGATACGAGCGGGGATTATGATTATGTTGGAATGATCAGTCAATAATTACTGTTGTCCAACCATGTTTGTCTTCAACGGTACCATATTGGATGCCGCGAAGTGTATCGTATAGTTTTTTGGACCATGGGCCAGGCTGTTCTCCGTAGTCGTAACGTTTGCCGGTATCCAAGTCGTCAAGATAGCTGATAGGTGAGATAACGGCAGCCGTACCGCAAGCCCCAGCCTCTTCGAATGTGTTGAGTTCTTCCTCGGGAATCGGTCTACGCTCCACTTTCATACCTAGATCCTCTGCAATTTGCATGAGGCTCTTATTAGTGATGGAGGGTAGGATCGAGGTAGATTTCGGTGTAACATAAGTGTTGTTCTTGATGCCAAAGAAGTTGGCAGCACCACACTCGTCCACATATTTCTTTTCCTTGGAGTCAAGGTAGAACTCGCTTGCATAACCTTTGGAAGCTGCAATCTGGTGAGCCTTCAATGATGCGGCATAGTTGCCACCCACTTTATATGTACCTGTGCCGAGTGGGGCAGCGCGGTCATATTCGCGGATAATAACGTATGGATTGGTTGCGAAGCCACCCTTGAAGTAAGGACCGACCGGTGTAACAAAGATCAGAAAGCAATACTCCTTTGCTGGATGTACACCAACTTGTGCAGATGTACCAATGAGCAATGGGCGGATATATAGTGTAGCGCCACTCTCGTAAGGTGGAATGAATTCTTGGTTAAGACGTACTACCTTGGCAACCATTTCCTCGAACAGGTCAGTGGGAACCTCTGGCATTACTATGCCTTGGCAGGTACGTTGTAGTCTAGCGGCATTCTCGTCCATGCGAAAAACGCGTACTTTGCCGTCTGGACAACGATAGGCTTTCAGTCCTTCGAAGGCTTCCTGACCATAATGTAAGGATGTTGCGGCCATGTGAAGGTTGAGATACTCATCCGAGCACACCTCGATTTCACCCCATTTTCCATCCCGATAATAGCATCTCACATTGTAGTCGGTTCTCATGTAACCAAAGGACAGGTTACCCCAATCTAAATCTTTCATATTGATAGTTATTTTAAATGAAATCAACAATATTGTTGCAAAAGTAAGAATAAATACTTTCGATTACAACTTTTTGCCTTACTTTTTATTCATCTGATAGGATTTTCTGAATTTCGGCATCAGTTTTGGTCAGCCGATCCTTACAGAGTTTGATGAGTTGTTGGGCTTTTTTCAGCTGCTTGGACATCTCATCAATATCCAATTCGTTGTTTTCTAGTTTTTCTACAATGTCCTCCAATTGTCGAATAGCAGTCTCATATTTTGTCTCTGTAGCCATAGTCATTTAATGATGATAGAAAGTTTGTATATTGGGGTTGATTATTTCACGATGGAATGTATAGTTCCATGCTCCAGCCTTGTCTCGATTTCGTCACCAGGCTGCAGCTGAGATGGATCGCGAACTGTCTTACCTTGAAGCGTCGTGATGCTGTAGCCTCTCTTTAAAAGCAACTTTGGGTCAGCGGCATTGAGTCTTATGGAGAGCTGGTCGAGTCGATGACGCTCATTGAGCAAGCCTCTTTCAATCAATGGATGTATGCCTGTGGTGATAAGTAGGAGTCTGTGTTGCTGAGCGGAAAGATGGCTCTTGATGTTGGTTGTGATTTGAGAGGATAGACGTTCCAGACGTGCTTCCTGACGTGTCTTCATCATGGAGAAGAGTAGGGGGATGCGTTCGGAACACCGATTGAGCCGTGATTGCTCTTGGATGATGCGTTGTGTGACCTGTGTGGTAATGCTGTTTTGCAAGTTCTCAATGTATTTCCACACATTTGCGAGGTTGTCGATGAGTAGTGCTGCGGCTGCTGTGGGTGTCTTAACTCGTGTGTTTGAAATCATGTCAAGCACGCTTTCATCTCTGTCATGTCCAATGCCGGTGATGACGGGAAGTGGAAAATTAGCCACGTTCTCGGCAAGAGCCAAAGTGTCAAAGCCACTCATATCGGCTGTGGCACCACCTCCGCGGATGATGACTACTACGTCAAAGCGATGAATTTGTCGGTTGATTTGATTGAGGGAGGCAATTATTGTAGGTTCCACTTGCTCACCTTGCATGATGGCAGGGAACAGGGTTGGGTAGAACTTAAAACCATAATCGTTGTGCTCCAATTGACTACAGAAGTCACCATATCCTGCCGCATTCTCACTGGAAATTACCGCTACTCGCTGTGCGAATGACGGAATCTGAAGTTCCTTTTGTATATCGAACACGCCCTCGGCCTTGAGTTGACGGATGATTTCCTGACGCTTGCGTGCCATATCTCCCATGGTATAGGTCGGATCTATGTCCTGTACGATCCATGAGAAGCCGAAGGTCTCATGAAAATTTGGCTCTACCAAGAGTAAAACTTTCATGCCAGCACGTAGCGGCTGACCAGTAATACTTTCGAACTTTGGACGGAGTTTTGACCACGAGGTTTTCCAACACTTGGCAGACGCGCGTGCCACGGGCGTTGGAGAGAACAGGTCCTTTTGTATGAGTTCCATATAGCAATGACCACGAACCTCACGTGCCTCGGACAGTTCAGCCTCCACCCAATAGGCGTGGTCAAACGTAGACTCAATAACTTCGCGTACAAGCGAGTTGAGTTCATATAATGTGAGTGCTTTCTGTGGCATACAACCGTATAATCGGAACTGTACATTCCTAAGCTCTTAACTTAGGAATGCTTCGGCCTATACTCCTATTTTTTACTTCCAGTCTGATAAGCTTTCCAATAGTTTGGAATGCCATAGCCGTAGATGTTATCTGGGAAATCGGCACGGCTGCCTGACTTTCTGACGAGGTCCATGATTTCATAAGCAGACTTTTCGGGTAGAGCCTGCCACAGACAGGTTACCATTCCCGCGCTGATTGGTGCCGCAAACGAAGTGCCATTTGCTGTAGTGATGATGCCAGTGCCATCGATTACAGTTGAGTTTACGCCCTGTGCACCTATGTCTGGCTTTACTCTGCCGTCATAGGAAGGTCCTACTGAACTGAACGTTGCATTGACACTGTCGGCCGTAAGGGCAGCAACACAAAGTATGTCTCGGGCATCTGCCGGGAAGTTTGTACGTTTCCACGTGCGCCCTCCCTCGTTTCCAGCACTGTTGACTAGTATCATTCCCTTGGACGCAATCCTTGATGCGGTTCGGGAATTGATGGCAGTATTGCCGTTCTGTTCACGATATTGATGATTCATGGACTTGTCATCGAACTTGAAATAACCGAGTGAAGAGCTGATGACATCTGCTCCAATGGAGTCAGCATACTCTACAGCCTGCGCCCACCAATCCTCTTCAACCAAGTATTCTGTTGGCCCATCCTCGCTTCGGAGCAATACAAATGAGGCATGAGGAGCTGTTCCAATAAACATGCTATCTACGTTGGCGCCAATGTCTGAGAGTACCATAGTGCCATGATCCCCTAGACCGTAGACATCAGCATTGTAGGGATAGACGAAGTCGCGCTGCCCTATGATGTTCACATTCTTGAAATAAGGTATCTTGTCCACGTTTTGAAAACCACCGTCGATGATTGCAATGGTCATGCCATCACCACGAAATCCAGCCTCATGAAGCTTAAGTCCATTGAGCATTTCAATCTGGTGTTTGCCTAGACCGTAAGAATTTGTTTTTACCATGAACTTGGCGGTAGAGTCTACAACGATAGTTTCGCGTTGTTCTGGAACGATGGAATCTGGTGCCTCAAACACTTTGTCAGCTATCTTGACGAATGATAATTGGCTAATGTTTTCTAGTGTTTTTTTGTCCGTAACTTTAACAAGTGCAGTGTTATTCCATTTGCTGCCACCAATAACATGTAGTCCAACCTTCTCTATTCTTTCTAGATAGCGCTGTGATATGGGTAAGTCAGTGGAGTCAACCTGTAGGTTTTGCTTATATCTTCGACGTAATGCTTTCTCGGATAGAAACTTCTCGGGGTGACGCAACGTAAAGTCTGTTCCTTTTTTGTCTTGTAGCCAAAGTCTATAGATAGAGTAATGCCCTCCAGGGTAGGGCACTTTCTTAGTTTTCTGTGCCGACAGCGAAAGTCCGCCTACTAAGCACAGAAGTGATAATAGTATTTTTTTCATACATGAATTTTTATTTGGGTCTTGCAAAAATAGGTGTAAAAAGGCGAAACACCAAATCTTTTTAGTACTTTTGCAACTATCCTATGGAGAAAGATAACAAACAAGCAACACTAGAATTAGGTACCAAACCCGTAGGCTCATTACTCCTGCGATATGCGATGCCTGCGATCATTGCGATGGTCGCTTCTTCCCTTTATAACATCATTGACCGTATCTTTATTGGTCAGGTGGTAGGTCCTTTGGCAATCTCTGGTCTTGCAATCACCTTTCCTTTTATGAATCTTTCGGCGGCGTTTGGTGCTGCCGTGGGCGTGGGGGCTTCGACTGCGATCTCGATTAGACTTGGTCAGCGTGATTATAAGACGGCAGAAAATCTATTGGGTAATACCTTGACGCTAAACTTTATTGTTGGATTGATGTTTGGGACAATATGTCTAATTTTCATCGACCCAATTCTTAGATTTTTTGGTGCTAGTGATCAGACGCTGCCATATGCGCGCGATTTCATGCAAGTCATTCTCGTAGGCAATATCATTACGCATGAGTACTTTGGTATGAACGCTGTGCTTCGCGCAGCAGGAAAGCCACGACAGGCTATGAATGCCACCCTCTTCACAGTGGTGATGAACATCATGCTGGACGTGATCTTTATCCTTTGGTGGGGTTGGGGCATTCGAGGAGCGGCTATTGCCACAATCATTTCGCAGGCAATGGCGTTCATTTATCAAATGGTATTACTGAGTGATAAGAAAGCATTTCTGCATCTCAAGCGTGGCACTTATCGATTAAAGAAGGCTTTGGTGAAGAGCATTGTTGAAGTGGGTGTTTCCCCTTTGTTTATGAATATCTGCACAAGCATCGTGGTAATCTTTATGAACAATCAGTTCGTCAAGTACGGAGGTGATCTCTCTGTGGGATCGTACGGCATCGCAAACAGTGTTGCTGTAGTGTTCGTCATGTTCGTCATGGGTCTCAATCAGGGCATGCAACCCATTGCAGGTTACAACTATGGGAGTCAACAGATTGACCGTTTGATGCAGGTTGTTAAACTTTCTATTATCTCTGCTACTTGCATTATGACAGTTGGATGGCTCATCGCAATGTTCATTCCCGAGCAATGCGCTCGCCTTTTTACTACCGACCCAGAGCTCATTAAACTATCTGCACGCGCCATCCGCATCAATATGATTTGCTTCCCAGTCATCGGTTTCCAAATGGTCACAACTAATTTTTTCCAGTGTATAGGTAAAGCAAAACTTAGTATTTTCCTTTCCCTGTCTCGTCAATTGCTATTCTTACTCCCTTTAATAGCCGTGTTGCCTCGCTATTTTGGCGTTGACGGAGTTTGGTTCTCACTACCTACGGCAGATGCCATTGCAGCTGTCGTTGCCTCAATCCTGATGACTTCCTTTATGAGAAAACTAAAAAAACAAACAGTATAGCTATCATGAACAATCCGGGTATCATCATTAATGTGGGTCGCCAGATAGGTGCTGGTGGAAATAGGATAGCCAAATTTTTGGCTAAAGAGTTCAGTTGTAAGTTCTACGACAAGGAACTGCTCAATCTTGCAGCCAAGGAAAGTGGATTCTGTGAGAAGTTTTTCGAGCAGAATGATGAACATAAGAAGTTCTTTAAGACACTGTTTCATGTGCATGTCCCATTTTTAGGCGACAATAATTTCTATAAAAACAACTTCGGTCAAGAAAGTCTTTACCAGTTTCAATGTGAGGCAATACGCAAGGCAGCAGCAGCTGGAGATTGTGTTTTCGTAGGAAGAACAGCCGACTATGTGCTGAGAGAATATACTAATACGTTCAATCTCTTTGTTTGTGCCAGTCCTGAAGATCGTATTGACCGAGTTTCGGAGCGTAAGAACATTGACCGCGCGGCGGCCGAAAGATTTCTGAGATGCGAGGAAGAAGAGCGTGCTTCCTACTATAATTACTATACGGGCAAACGATGGGGACATGCTGATAGCTACGACCTCTGTGTGAACACGAGTGTCCTTGGGATAGAGAAGACAGAGCAATTCATCGCTAATTTTATCCGCCAAAGGTTTGGTTTAACCGAAACGGTCAAACCTTAAGCAAGCTAATGTTATGACAACAGTTGGCATCATCAGCGATACACACGGCTTCTGGGATGAGAAATATGAGTTCTATTTCCAGGATTGCAATGAGATATGGCATGCTGGTGACATAGGAAGTTCATATGTAGCGGATAAGTTTGAGGACATGAAGCCACGCTTTAGAGCCGTCTTTGGCAACATCGATGACTATGATATGCGTGCTCGCTATCCTGAGATTCTGCGATTTAAGGTTGAGGATATTGAGGTGATGATGAAGCATATCGGTGGCTATCCGGGGCGATATGATGCATCAGTTCGTCGCATCATGATGCAAGACCCGCCCAAACTCTTCATCTCGGGACATTCTCATATTCTCAAAGTGATGCCCGATAAGACCCTGGATCTACTTCATATCAATCCCGGAGCAGCCGGAATGTCTGGTTGGCAAAGGGAGAGGACCCTTGTAAAATTGATTATCGAGGGCAATAAATTCTCCGATTGTGAAGTTATTACTTTAGGTAAACGATAACGAAAAGCTCATGGATGCACTTACCTTACCCATTCACAACTATCTCTTATTGATGAAAAGGTCGGCCCTTTTAGTGTCTGAGCGCGATAAAGCCAACATGACCTTGCTCGTCACAATGCTCGGTCAACTTGATAAGGACATCATTTCATACAGCTATGGTTTGTTTGACAAGGAGCTGGAACCCTTGGATGCGATTGCAAAACGATATGATGTGCAACCCGAAGTCATTACTGAAATTATAGAAAAGGATCTCCACAAGCTTGCCATCACTCCAGAATGGCAAATGATGATGCAAGGTTTCTCGCCAACCGTAAAGCAAAAAATCGGTATCAATAAAGTATAGAGCTATATTATTTCTTCTGATATTCAAACTACATCTCTATATAAACTCATGACCAAGCTAGGTGAAATCATAGAACTACCCAAAATTATAGATCCACGTGGGAACCTCACGGTTGCGGAGCAAGGACAACAAGTGCCCTTTGATATCAGCCGAGTGTATTGGGTATATGACGTCCCTTCAGGCGAGCATAGAGGCGGACATGCACATCGTCATTGCCGTGAATATATCGTCGCAGTCAGCGGCTCGTTCACGGTTACGTTGGATAATACTCACGAAAAGCAATCATTTCTTCTCAATCACCCTTATCAAGGGCTATTGGTAGAGACCAAGGTATGGCGCACATTGGAAGACTTTTCTTCTGGTGCGGTATGTCTAGTGTTGGCTGAAGACCCTTTTGATGAAGACGACTATATCCGTGAATATAGCGATTATGTAAGAGAAATTATACAGAACCCATAATAATTGTTCAATGGACTGGGAGGTAAGACGATATGGTGCGGAGGATGCTGAGGCTTGGAATAAATTTGTTGGTTCCACGAAGCAAGGCACGTTTTTATTTCTCCGAGAATATATGGATTACCATAGTGACCGCTTCCACGATCATTCGCTGATGATCTTTCGGCATGGACATCTATTCGCTCTATTACCAGCCAACGTTGATGGCAAGGTGCTTTGGTCACATCAAGGACTCACTTACGGAGGTCTCCTCACTAATCAAAAGGCTACAGTTGCTGCGGTTTGTGATATTTTTGCGGCTGTCAATGCCTGCCTGCGCCTACAAGGATTTGTTCGAGTAATCTACAAGCCAACTCCATGGATTTATCATCGCCTTCCCTCAGAGGAGGATTTGTACGCGCTGACTAATGTCTGTGATGCTCGACTTTCAGTTCGCCATGTAGCGACAACCTTGTGTAATCAACGTCTTCGCTTCACCGAGTCTCGCAAGAGTGGGATTAGGAAGGCCAAGGTGCAGGGGCTAACGGTTTGTGAGAGCAATGACCTTCCTGCCTTTTGGCATATCCTTGAAGACAATCTGGATAGAAAATATTCCGCCCATCCTGTACACACTTTATCCGAAATACAACTACTCAAGGCACGTTTCCCCGATCAAATTCATCTATATTTGGCGATGAAAGATGATAAGCCATTAGGTGGAACCCTTATTTACGAAACGCCACAAGTCGTTCATACCCAGTACATCTCTGCATCAAATGAGGGTAAATCGATGGGTGCCCTTGATGTTCTTTTTGACAGTTTACTACACGATCGATATGCAGATGTGCCGTATTTCGACTTTGGGAAGTCGAGCAATGGTGACGGACATGACCTTGATCGTAGTCTGATATTCCAAAAAGAAGGCTTTGGCGGACGTGCCGTCTGCTATGATTGGTACGAGTACGACTTATAAACCATGCCGTTAACACTCACAAAAGAATGATCGACTATCTGAATCTTAAACGAATCAATGCCATGCACCGTGATGAAATCATGGATGCTATTGCTAATGTGGTGGATAGTGGTTGGTACTTAAAGGGCGCGATGACAGAACGGTTTGAGGCCGACTATGCAGCCTATATTGGTACTCAGCACTGCGTTAGTTGTGGCAATGGACTCGATGCTCTTACACTAATCTTCCGAGCTTACAAGGAGATGGGTGTGCTGCATGACGGCGATGAGGTCATCGTACCTGCCAACACTTATATCGCTTCCATCCTTTCCATTACTGAGAATGGATTGAAACCTGTCCTTGTTGAGCCATGGACAAGTACTTTGCAACTCGATGAGACGCGCATTGAGGATTCCATCACACCTCGGACACGTGCTATCTTATTAGTCCATCTTTATGGACGCAACGCATGGACACCTGGCATTCAGGACATCTGCGACCGTTGGCATCTTCGCCTTATTGAGGATAATGCGCAGGCACATGGTTGTACCCTTGATGCCTTCATGGGTGGTAAGGCTGGTCGTCGTACAGGTTCACTAGGACATGCAGCTGCACATTCTTTTTATCCTGGCAAGAATCTGGGAGCCCTTGGTGATGCCGGCGCTGTAACAACTGATGATGAACAATTGGCTGCTACTGTGTGTACGCTTGGCAACTACGGATCGAGTGAAAAATATGTGTTTCCTTATCGTGGTCGGAACAGTAGGATCGATGAACTTCAAGCCGCTGTGCTAAGTGTCAAATTGAGATATCTTGATGCAGACAATAGACGTAGGAAGCAGATTGCAAACTATTATTACAGCAACATTGATAACCCTGAACTTTTGCTATCAGGGCTCAGCGAGTGGCAGACAGCGCAACCATTAGCATCAGACGAAAGTTGCCGAGATGAGGCTTGCGTGTACCATATTTTCCCCGTTCTCACTCGATATCGCGACCAACTACAGGAATACCTGCGTCAGCAAGGCATAGCTACAATGATCCATTATCCCATTCCACCGCACAAACAAGTCTGTTTCGCTTCGTGGAACGACATGCAACTTCCTATTACCGAGGATATTCATCGTTGTGAGCTCAGTATTCCCTGTAATCAGACAATGACTGATGAAGAGGTGCAAAAAGTGTGTCAATGTCTTAACAGCTTTCATCCTGAAAGTTGAAACTTTATTTTTCTAATTTGAAGTATTATTTTCTGACACGCGATTCGTGCCCTTTGGCAGTGCGATTAGGCTGTAAACGCGTTGCGTTTCGATACTAATCGCAGTGCGTTTACTATGGTGTCGCGTCGCCATTAAGCATCAATCGCAGAATCTTCTCGAATCAATGGTTAGAACTTTGATGATTGATATATGAAACGCAGTGCTTTATGCCTTTCTGAGATACGAACAAGAGGGTAATCTTTGCGCTAAAATGGTAATTATCAAGAATAATATTGACAAATTGCATAAAACTATTTGAAAGATTAAATTTTTTTTTCGTGGAGAAGAAAAAGGGCCTTTCCTCAATAGAATAATTCCAGTAATACAAAAGCTTCGCCCTGCTTTCACACTATGAATTCATGTGTGTAGCAGGGCGAAGCTATAAACTTACAAGTTTCGTTGTGTCATTCCAGAACAATCACGGTAACGCCACGAGCAGCTTGGGCACCCATGACAAGAGCTTGTTCTATGTCTGCAGTCTTTGAGGGACCGCTGATAAAGGTTCCGAAATTGTATTGCTCATCCATGTCAATTCGGGCATAAGCCTCATGCATGTTGTTCACGAGATTTTGCCTATAGATGATGATGACAAGGTATTCAGAGATAAAGCACACTGCCTTCTCTTTCATGGTCTGTGGTATCCAGATGCAGCCATTCTCAGCAACACCCAATCTTCCTTCTACAATGCCAACATCGGTGCCGTTGAGATCAGTAGCATCAGTTACTGTGTCTGGGTTTTTCTGTGCAATGCTAATGTAAGGTAAGCTAGAAGCAAACGTCTTAGCTTCTGGATAAAGGTTGCGAATGAGCTGGTTGATATCGTCAGTCTTTCTAGCTGAAACAACCTTTCCACCAACGGTTTCGGTCATTTCTTTGAACTGGACGAATAGGTCAGGATAAGTAAGACCCTGAATATTTATATCAGGCATGTCATATTGCTCCTTAGTGTTTTGACGGAGCTTCTGCAATAAATCTTCTTTTTTCATATCGTGTCAGAGCTTACTTTTTGTTTTGTTTTTTCCACCATTGATGGAATGATGGCTTGGCAAATTGAGGCATGGTGTGTCCAACGCTCCATGCATTGAGCTTGCGTGAGCGGGTCATAGCATCTGGCACAATGTTAGCCAAGGGTGCAAAGCGCAGGGCCGAAGTATATACGGAGGGATTATTAAACAAGAAGCGCATGCCTTGAGACATCACTTTTTTCATTGGGTCAGCACTGCCGATGGAATCTAAGCTCTGTCGCCAATCGTAGATCTGCGAGCCGGGCTTAAGTTCTACGGGACAAACCTCATCACAGCTCATGCAAAGTGAGCAGGCAGATACGTTGTCGCTGTAGCGCTTTGGGTCGTGAAGCATACCGAGGTCCACTCCGATCGGGCCAGGAATGAAGTAGGTGTAGCTTGCTCCAGTGGACCGTCTATAGACAGGACAAGTGTTCATACATGCCCCGCATCGTATGCATTTCAAGGTCTCCCAATGCTGTGTATTGGTCATCATCTCGCTGCGATCATTGTCCAATAGGACCACATGCATCTCTGCCCCTGGACGTGCTTGGCGGAAGTGGGAGGTGTAAGTTGTCGTAGGTTGACCTGTGGCGCTGCGGCAGAGGAGTCGCTGAAAGACGGCTAAACTCTTATAGTCGGGCACCAATTTCTCTATGCCCATGGTCACAATATGCAGCTTTGGCACTGACGTTGACATGTCGGCATTGCCCTCATTGGTGCAAACCACAACGTCACCTGTCTTGGCTACGCCGAAGTTGCAACCAGTTAAGCCTGCTCCAGCCTCCATGAACTCATGTCGAAGGCTTTGGCGCGCACACTGAGTGAGGTATGTTGGGTCGTAGTTGCCTTGTTCTTTTGAGATGTCTTTTTCTTCAAACAGTTGTCCCACCTGTTCGCGTGTGATGTGGATAGCTGGCATGACTATGTGTGCAGGAGCACTGTGCATGAGTTGCAGAATGCGCTCGCCAAGGTCGGTCTCGACCACATCGATGCCACGCGCAATGAGATATTCATTGAGGTGACACTCCTCTGTAAGCATCGACTTTGACTTGACCATCTTCGTGACCTTATGGGTTTCGAGGATGCCATAGACCATCTCGTTAAGTTCTTGGGCATCATTTGCCCAATGAACTATTACTCCTCGACTTTCCAACTGTTGAGTAAACTGTTCCAAATAGTCAGCCAGATGCGTGATGGTATGGCGTTTAATGGCGGAGGCGAGATCTCGTAGCTGTTCCCATTCGGGTACGGCCGATGCCATGGTATCTCGCTTTTCGCGCACCGACCAAAAGGTTTGGTCGTGGCGTGAGACCTTTTCTTTATCTTGAAGCACTTCGTGTGCCCGTTGCGAATGTATGGTGCTCATATTGATTTTTTGTTTAGTCTTTGATAGAATCAGTCTATGCCAGCCGCTAAAATCTGTGCCACATGGATAAACTTGATGGGCTGTTGCTGACGCTTGGATATGCCCTGCATGTGCATGAGACACGAGGAATCTGCACCAGTGATATACTCTGCGCCAGTAGCGATATGTCTCTCTAGTTTGTCTTCGCCCATGCGAACCGAAACGTCAGGCTCTTCAACTGCAAACATTCCTCCGAATCCGCAACATTCATCTGGACGTTCGGGTTGTCTGATAGTGATGCCTTGCTTGAGCTGAAGCAGGTCGATTATCTTATTATAGGGGGGCATGTGCCGTTCGGATGGAGCCGACAAGCCTATCTCGCGAACGCCATGGCAACTGTTATGTACGCTGACAATATGGGGGAAATCTCCTGGAAGACTTTTCACCTTGATCACGTCATGAAGAAACTCTACGATATCCATAGCTCGTTCGGGAACCGTGCAGACATGGTCCTCACCCTTGAGTAGCCGTGGGTGAAAGTTACGCACGAAGGCAGCACATGATGCCGATGGCATGACCACATAATCGTATGGTGAGAAGAGATCATTGAACTTACGGGCGAGTGGTGTGGCCATGTCTTCGAAACCAGCATTGGCCATGGGCTGCCCGCAACAAGTTTGTCGTTCGGGATATTCCACTTCAAGTCCGAGATGTTTAAGTAGTTTATAGGTTGCGATGCCTGCCTCTGGATAAACGGCATCGACATAGCAAGGGATGAATAATCCGATCTTCATAGATTCAAGTTCAAAATTTAAAACAAAAATAAGAAAAAAGCGTCAAGAGCTAATCTAATTGCACATCTTTAACTAAACTTTTTAGTAACTTTGCGTCTCAAGTGAATTTAAGACTATGATAGTATGCATTGCTGAGAAACCCAGTGTGGCACGAGACATTGCCCGTATCCTTGGTGCCAATACGTCCAAGGACGGCTACATGGAAGGCAATGGATACCAAGTAACATGGACCTTCGGTCACCTGTGTGAGTTGAAGGAACCTAATGATTACATGTCCAACTGGAAATTTTGGACACTTGCAGCACTACCTATGATACCACAGCGGTTTGGCATAAAGCTTATTCCAGACCAAGGAATAGCCAAGCAATTTGGTACAATCAAACAGCTATATAGCAATGCAGACGAGATAGTGAACTGTGGTGATGCCGGTCAAGAGGGCGAATTGATACAGCGATGGGTCATGCAATTGGCTGGTGTGAAATGCCCGGTAAAACGACTTTGGATTTCATCAATGACCGATGAGGCTATTCGCGAGGGTTTCAAGACACTGAAAGACCAAAAGGATTACGAGACCCTTTATATGGCAGGATTAAGTCGTGCCATTGGCGACTGGCTTTTAGGTATGAACTGCACACGCCTCTATACGCTGATGTATGGACGTAATCACCAAGTGTTATCAGTGGGGAGGGTACAGACTCCAACGCTGGCACTTATCGTGAATCGGCAGAAAGAGATAGATGCTTTCAAGCCAGAGCCCTATTGGGTGCTGTCGACTATATACAGAGACACTCTTTTTACAGCCACTTCGGGCAAATATTTAAGCAAAGAAGAGGGCGAGAAAGACTTTGGAAGTATTGAGGGAAAACCATTTGAGGTTACCCAAGTGCAGAAAAAGCAAGGCAAGGAACAGCCTCGACAGCTCTACGACTTGACATCCTTACAGGTGGATTGCAACCGTAAATTCGGTTTCTCTGCCGACATGACACTTAACTTGATACAAGGTTTATACGAAAAGAAGCTCACCACTTATCCGCGTGTGGACACGCAATATCTTTCAGATGATATCTATCCCAAGTGTACAGACATACTCAATGGTGTGAGCCAAGTGATGTTGGCAGGGCAGAAGCCTTATCTCTCCATTGTCAAAACACTTGCTACGAAGAGTCCAAAACTTCCCAAATCTAAGCGTGTGTTCGATACATCGAAGGTGACAGACCACCATGCCATCATACCCACGGGGGAGCGACCAAGTGGACTAAGTGATGCGGAACAAAAGGTCTTCGACCTTATCGCTCGTCGATTTATAGCAGCATTCTATCCCGATTGTCAGTTTTCCACAACAACTGTGATGGGCAAAGTGGATGCTGTGGAGTTTAAGACGACGGGTAAGGAGATACTCGATCCGGGATGGAGGGCGGTATATACCAAGGACGAACAACAGGAAGACTTGGCTGAAGACAAGACTGACGAAGAGCGTACTCTGCCCACATTTGTAAAGGGAGAACAGGGACCGCACCAACCAACTTTGACCGAGAAGCAGACACAAGCACCAAAACATTATACCGAGGCAACTCTTCTGCGTGCCATGGAGACTGCTGGCAAATTAGTTGACGATGATGAACTGCGTGCGGCCATGAAGGAAAACGGAATTGGTCGACCTTCATCAAGAGCCGGAATCATCGAGACTCTCTTTAAGAGGCATTATGTAAGGCGTGAGCGCAAAAACCTTGTGGCTACGCCAACAGGCATACAATTGATTGACACCATACACGAACGGTTACTCACCAGCGTCGAGTTGACAGGTATCTGGGAAAAGAAATTGCGTGATATCGAGCACCATAAATATAGTCCTTCACAGTTTCTTGACGAGTTGAAAGCACAGGTGACACAAATTGTGCAGGATGTGATGCATGACAATAGCAACCGTCAAATCGAGGGTGGTGCACCTCAATCAAATCCTAAAGGAACTGCTCCCACCGCTGGAGGAACGAGTAAAACTACCAAGAAAGCACCCAATAAACGACCCGCTAAGACGAAAAAAGTAGAAGCACCACAGCTTGCATTGGCTACGACTACGAATGCCTTAAGTGTTAAGGAGGGCGATATTTGTCCTGTCTGTCATCAAGGACACGTCATCAAAGGAAAGTCGGCATGGGGCTGTTCGCGTTGGCAAGAAGGCTGCGACTTCCGTATTCCTTTTTAATTAGTTGCGTTTTCTGTATTCGATTGTAATACAGACTTTGCCTCATACTCTTGTAATTTTTTTGCCTTGGCAGCGATTGCCTTCTCCTTCACCATCTGCATTTGATTGAAAGCACGCTTTCTTGTAGTGTTGATTTGGTAGCGATATACCAAGCAAGCCGTAATAAAATAGACAAAAACTTGTATCCAAAGTGCCTGATATTCCACCCGAATATCGGACAAACTTGCTCCCATTGATGATATCCTTAGGAAACCGCGGATCCCGAAAGTGGACGGGATAAGCGATGCTATGCCCTGCCAAAAGCCTGGGATGTTGGACTGTGGCCAGCTTATTCCTGTAAGAAAGAGGAAGGGAACAGAGGTGAACACCACCAGGAGCATTACGTTTTCGCGATACCTAACCAGACAGGAGAGTGTCATACCAAAGAAAATACAAGAGAGGATATATGGCAAAAGTAATCCGAGAATAGTCTCTGCAGACACCAAGGATATATAGTTAAACATATGCGGAACGACCAATGCGAGGTAGGCACCCATGATGGCATAGAGCATAAAATAGCTCAACGATTTGCCCAGTACAATTCGGAAAATGCCGTTATAGTGCTTGGAAATAGGCACGAGGTCTTGGTAACGATTGTTTTCTCTAGCCGTTCCAGCGGCAAGACCAATACCTAAGAGCAATGTCTGTTGCAGAATAAGCATGAGTACTCCGGGCAGAATGGCGTTGCCATAGCCACCTGTTGTGTTGAAGATTGGAACCTCTTCAAATGCTAAAGGTTGTGTGACCACCTCATCTTCTCGATCGGTCATTCCACCGCCAAGCGTTATCTGTATCTTGGAATTCATTCCCGCGCTCACAGCTTGGGTGGTTTGATAGATAGCCTTATAGGTGAGCATTAGGCTCATGTCGGTATAGACGTTCACAGTGGCCTGCTCTCCGCGATTGAGAAGTTTGTTGAAATCGGCAGGGAAATAGATTGTTCCATTTACCTGTTGTTTAGCTGTGAGTCCCTGAGCCTCTTCTAGTGAGTTGCAGTAATAAGCGACTCGAGTATCGGGACTCGCATCTACGTTACGAATAAATTCCCTTGATGAGGTTGAATGCGACTTGTCAACGATGGACACTGGCACTTCTCTAACCACCTCATTGTTATAGGCCCATGAATAGAGTAGTGGGTAGAGGAGGGGTACAAGGATACAGAAGATAAGCACACCTTCATCGGTCACTGTGCTGCGTAGTTCCTTAGCCCAGATGTAACAGGTATCATTGATGCCCTGTTTGATTCTATATAAAAGACTGTCATTTTCCATATTATGGGATGTAGACATAGACTAACATCGCCTTTCGGATGTTGGGTATGGTGAAAAACGGCAATATGATGAAGAGCGCTAATGTCATGAAGTTAAACCATGCATTGGTCAACGGAAAGCCATTGAATATGCACATTTGGTAGATCATATAGAAATGACGCAATGGAAAAAGTTGTGCGACACTCTGGATGAAGCTATCCATGGAAAACAAAGGATAGGTTGCGCCACTTAGTGTGAAGCTTAACACTGACCATAAAGAACATACAGATATCGACATGCGAAGCGAAGGCATCAGTCCAAAGGCAAATATTCCGAAACCTTGACAAGCCAAGACCGATAAGATATTAAGTAAAATAATCGGTACAATGCCTCCAGGATGAGGGAATCCAAGAACATAGAAGATGTAATAACTGAACCCAAACATCATTGATAAGAACAACACAGTCTGCGGTAAGAGTTTCCCAGTCAAAGCAACATACACATTTCCCCCTGCCATCTTGATCCATTGGCGCGAACGATGAAACTTAATCTCTGTTCCGATGGTGTATGGTGTGAGTAGAAATATGAAGATCATGAGCACCCCTGGCACCATGGCAGTACTGAGATAGACATTATAATTTGCCCAGGGATTATTGATCATGTGAAGGTTTACGACAATAGGTTGTAGGAAAGTGCTCACCTCTTGCCCTGTCTTTCCAATGGCAGAGAGCTTTGTCGCACCCACTGCGGCAGAACCAAGTGCAGCTACCGTCTTTAGGTCTCTATTGAGTAGGTTGCCAGCTACAAGGGTAACGCTACTATAATAAAAGGATATTCGGGGTTGTGTATCGGTCATCAGACCACTCGTCGTGCCTTTTGGGATGAGTAGAAATGCATAAATCTCATTTCGCTGAATGGCTTCGCGTGCTTCATTCATGTTGGCATAATGCCCCACGACATGGCTGGTCTGGAAGGCATCCAACCTTCTAATCATCGCACGTGAGGTCTGAGTCTGGTCTTGGTCAACCACACCGACGGGCATCTCTATAGGTTGCCCGGAATTCATCAAAGAGGTGAAGAAGAGGATGATGACAATGGGAAATATCACCGTACAAAACCCATAAATAGGATTTTGCCGCATGATTCTCAGCTCTCGCAGGGAAATATGATAGATCTGACGAATAATCTCTGTCATTTCTTAATGATCAATGACATGCCTGGTCTTAGACCATCAAACTTGTCGATGAATCGTGCTTTTACTTCAAAAGTCTTTAAGTCGTATTGCCCATTGCTTTTTGTAGCCTTCCAAACAGCGTATGATCCTTGGTCCTTTATGTAGTATACCTTCATCTTTACGTCCTTGCCGAAGGCTGGAGAAAAAGCTTTGAAAGTGTCGCCAATCTTCAATCCTTTCAGTTGGTCTTCTCTAATATTGAAAGTTCCCCATGTATCGCTCATCATAGAGATGCTCATTATCGGCGAGCCTGTGCCAACAAGCTCACCCACTTTGGGATAGATGGAACTAACTTCTCCCTCTACTTGAGACACTTGCACCGATTCGTGAAGCAAAGAGTTGATCACCTCCACGGCACCCTTGGCCGCCTGAGCCTGTTCCCTTGCGGCAGCTTTCTCCTGCTCTCGGGCACCATTTTTTGCCATTTCATACTGGCTTTTCGCTCCCAATACCTGTGCTTGGGCAGCCTTATACGCAGCTAGTGCCTCATCGCGCTTCTGTGCACTCATCACGCCCTCATTGTATAGATTCTGCAATCGGGTGTAACTCTTTTGAGCAATTTCCTCGGCAGCCATGGCCTGCTGCATAAGTTGATAAGCACCTTGTATCTGTTCTTTGCGAGCACCAGCCTCAGCTAGGCTGCTCATTGCTTCGGCAGCGCCCTCTGTGGCAGATGCGACTTTCTTCTGAGCATTGACCTCAGGCATTTCCAAGATGGCCAAAGTGTCGCCAATATGAACGTAGTCGCCTTCCTTCACACGCAGTTCTACAATCCTGCCAGGGAGTTTGCTACTCACCCGATACTCCGAAACCTCGACTTCGCCTTGTATGATTTCATCTGTTTTTCCTATGGTAAAGAAACCAATAAGACCAACGACGAGCACGACGATGACCAATCCTAAGACGGCGAGTAAAATGTTATTATGCTGTGTTTTAGCTGACATGATATGCTGTTATGTATGTTTGATGTTGTTTTTGTAGATTAATTGAGGATGCCTAAGGCTTTTTCCAAATTTACTTGGCTAAGCTTAACTTCAACCTCGGCGTCGAGCTTCTGACTTTGTGCCTGCTGCCAGGCTGTCTGTGCAGCCATTACATCAGTCGATTCCATAACACCTTCACGGAATCCCAACTGTGCTGAACGTAAGTTTTCTTCGGCACTCCGAATATTCTTTTCTGCAGTGGAAAGACGCTTCGTTGCTTCGTTCATCTTGAAACGACATTGAGAAATCTGAAGATTTATTTTTTCTTGAGCATCTGCAAGTTCCATATTCGCCATCTGCGTGGCGCCCTTTGCGGCTTTAACTTTATAGGAACTTTCAAACCAATTCCACACAGGAACCTGTACTAACACACCAACATTCCATACGCCGGAGAACTTTTTTTGGAACCCATCATACACATTGGGGTTGGAAATCATGTATCCTCCTGTAAGTGCCACATGCGGAAGGTACTCTGCACGCACCAATTTTGTGGCTTGTTCACTCAAAGAAACATTGTTCTGTAATAATCTTATCTCCGGTCGGCAAGACAGAGTGGAGTCGGGAATATAAGTAGTGGCGACACTGATGGAGGATTCTAGACTGTCGCTGTTTTCATCGGCAAGGGTGACTTGCTCGTTCATTGGCAGGCCACAGAGCTGACAGAGGAGCATCTTTGCTAAGGCAAGGCCATTTTCAACCTGTGTGATTTGCATGTCGGCTTCATTGACTTTCACATCTACGCGAAGTCCATCGGCGCGAGTAGCAACACCCTCTTTGATCATCTTTTGAACATCATCAGACAATTTCTTCACTAAGTCACGGTAGCTATTGGCTAACTTTTGTTTTTGTTTGAGGGAGACCACAGTCCAATAGGCTTGGTCTATGTCATAAAGAGTAGACTGAGTTTTTAGGCTGAGGTCATTTACAGCCATTTCCTTTGAGATATCAGCCATGCGGTTTACAGCGATTATCGCACCGCCCATATAGATTGGTTGACGTAGCATGATGGCACCGCCGAACATATTACGCGTGTCCGTGCGGAATGCATTGGCGACCTCCTTTCCCATGGTGTTGGCCATTTGGCTCATGGTCTGAGCTATTGGACCGCTGCCCATCTGTTGCATCAAGGCTCCAAGCTGTTGAGCTTGCTGCATGGAGAGCGTGCCCTGCTGAACCATACTGGTGATCTGTGAGGTCAAACCTTCTGATAATGCGGGACCAAATTGCTGCATACCAATTGTACCGACATTGCCGAGCGTATACTTTTGCGAGTTGCTAAGTATGCTGATTTCTCGACTTGTCCATTGGTAACCTGCCACAGCATCTACCTTAGGTAAATATTTTGTGCGCGCTGACTTCTTCACGTTTTCGGCAACGTCCTGTTTCAGTCGCGAGATGTTTATCTGCTTATTATTGCGTAAAGCCAATGCCCGGCAACTGTCGAGAGTCAACAGTTGTTGGGCATTGGTTTCACCAAGACAGCTTAATAATAAACAAACTAAAACGATTTTTCTCATGGTTTGCCTCCAGTTAATTGAACACAAAGTTCTTGCTACCTATCATGTTGCCGTCGGCAAAGATGCTGACGCGATAGGTACCGCTCTGCATCGCTTGATCGACAGCATAGTAGACGTTTACTGCAGTCTCATTTCCAGTGTATTCGACTGTGCGTTTGGCAGAGCATTCCAAATCTTTGTTCTCATAAGGGAATGTGCCCCCGCCACCAAGCAAAGCACCTGTTGGTGTGTTGATTCGCACATAGAGAGTCCTCATTCCACTTTGAGCGGTAACATTTTTAGCCAATGAAAAGTCCACCTGCAGGGATTTGGTCTTTCTTAACGAGGAGGTTTTCTTGTTGCGTTTGTCCAGTCCTGTGAGATTGATCCCTATGGCATCGAGTTGAGCAGCAATAGCAACCTTCTCAGAAAGACTCTGTTTCTCGGTGCTTAGGCCAACTATCTGCTTGTTGGCTTCCTCATATTGCCCACGAATACGGGTATTTTCTTGTGTCAAATTTTGGTTGAGACGGTTGAGTGAGTCAATCTGAACGACATAGCTACGCAAGACGGAACGTACAGTCGCCAATTCCTTTTTTAGTCGTGTGATCTCACGAGCATCGGTACTCTTTGTGTCGCGAAGTTCTTTGAGTAGTTGCTGTGTACGCTCCTGTTCACGTGTCAACTGGGCTACGATGGAGTCGTTGTTGATTTGTGTTTTCATTTCGCTATATTGGTCAGCGAATTGCTGATACTGGTTCTCCATCTCCTTCTTGTCTAGGTCTGCCAGTTCAACCATCGCTTTATTATCCTGCTTCTGCCTGTCTAAGTTATAGTAAAGCCAAGCCAAGCCACCCAGCAGCAGCAATATTACCAATATCAACGGTATAAGAATTTTCTTGTTCATGATGTTTTAAATAGTTCTTTGCAGATCGTCACAAGATAATTAAGCCTTGGCGATTCCTTCAGTTATTAAGTTGAAAAGGGGTTATTACTTTATGCAAATTTATATCTTTTATCTTAATTGACAAAGGTTTTTACGTATGGTCGCCTAATTTATATTAAAAATTAATAGTTTTAAGGATTTTCTATACAATTCCGAGATTATTTTCTAACTTTACCATCGCAAATGCCGACGGTTGTCGGTGAATCATACAAGGCGACGTAATCATTGTATGTTTGGTTTCTTGGGAAAATAATCTATTTCTCCAGACATGATAAATGTCAGTGCTGCTGCGCCTTTCGTGAGCCCCAAAATTCATAACAAACAACAAAATGAAAGCGTTTTTATCACTCCTCTTTATGTTCCTTCTTCATCTCCCAATGTCGGCTCAAACTGATACTTCAAAAGTAGTGGCAGACACCTCGCAGGCTCGTCCCCGCGTAGAGCTAATCACTACAAAGGGACGTATTGTAGTCGAACTATACAATGAGACACCCCATCATCGCGATAATTTCCTAAAACTCGTACGAAAGGGGCATTACGATGGTAATCTCTGGCATCGTGTAATCTCCGACTTTATGATTCAAACAGGTGACTCAACAACCCGCCATGCAAAGGAAGGAGACGATGTAGGTAGCTATGACTTGGGTTATAGAATACCTGCTGAGATACATTTTCCACAGTTCTTCCATAAGCGTGGGGCACTGGCAGCAGCGCGAGAGGGGGATAGTGTCAATCCGGAAAGAGAGTCATCTGCGTCACAATTCTACATCGTTTATGGCTCAGTGATGACTACCAATGGCTTAAACCGTGCACAACAGCGGCTGGATGAGAATACGGAGGGTAAAGTGCAACTCACTACCGATATACGGAACTACTATATGAGACATGGGGGTACACCGCATCTTGATGGCCAATATACTGTCTTCGGCGAGGTCGTAGAAGGCATGGACGTCGTACGGGACATTGATTATGTACCTACAAATGAATTTGACCGTCCGATGGAAGATGTGCGCATCATTGCCGCAAAGGTTATAGAATAAGGTAGAAAGGTCAGTGTCCAATATTGGAATTCATCTTTCTGCCCAAAAATTTTGTCAAATCTCAAGTTGTGAGGTTGTAATCTTGCTCAAGAAACTTTTGAGCAAGAACGCTTGGGAAGTTCTTTATCCTATGTTTGTGATTTTTTTTTATTCAAAGCTTAGCGAACAACCGGCAAGTAAGGGAGATATAAACCTTACACCTGATCCGCCTTTTACATAGACTATGAGTCTTCCATTATGCGCACGTTCACGGAAGTCTGACTTGTCACTGGTGTCTCGACTGTCACTGTTCTCCATGCCCATAAGCCGCCCATTGCCCATAACGCCACAACCAATCTCGTTGTCTGCCAACTTTACTGTGATGCCCTGTTCATCAACTACAGTAACTTCGAGCTGATAGAAGTCATTATCCGCATTCAGTAGACGCGCCTTGAGGGCGTAGGGACGACCACTAGTTTGCAACTGGTAAGTAGAGGCTACCTTCCCGTTTTTATCCAAAGCTTCACCCAAGAGCGTGCCGGAACCATAAGGGATGTCCCAATATATGATGCCCGTTTCGTCATCTTTTTGCTTTGTTTCTCCTACAATCTTGCCGTTTAACAGCAACCGTGCCTGTGGTTGGTTGGTATAACACACTACCCGAACAGTTTGTCCGGCATCATAGTTCCACGAATCTTCTGCATATATTGAAGGGGCCCCGTTGTCATCTCTACGGTTGGTGCCATTATGGTTGCGTGACGAAATGGGATAACTACCTAAGTAAGCCATTGGCTTATCACTCCATAATGAGGCACGCCACCATCCTAGTGGCTTGCGAAACCCTCCGAAATCAAGTAACCCTGGCTGAGATCCTCGCGACGGCCAGCGGCCACTTTCACCCAAGTAATCTATGCCGGTCCAGAGGAATTGGCCAAAAATGAAGTCATTATCTCTGACGGCTTTCCAAGCAGGGAGGTCATGACGGTTTTCCGACCCATAGATGATGCGATTGGGATAGCGTTCGTGATCCATGGTGTAACGGTTTTCGGTATAGTTGTAGCCCACAACATCGACAGCCCCGGGATACTCTGTCTCGTTACTCATCACGACTCCTGCGAGTGCCCCAGTCACTGGCCTCGAAGTGTCTTCGCTTCTTACCACTGCAGCGAGACGTTTGGCAATTTTGCCTATACGCTCTGCATTTGGAGCCTTGGGATTATATCCTCCGTACATTGGTTGGGAGATATCGTTGCCGTTGAGGATGGGATGGGAGTATGGATCATTAGGATAATCCACTTCATTGCCTATGCTCCACATGAAAATACTTGCATGTCGACGATCACGGCGCACCATGTCGCGCACGTCTCGATCAATCCAATCGTTAAAGAAGTCGGATGCTCCTTGAAATCCAGGTACGCCTACATTCCATCCCTCAAGCCATTTACGCTTTGGAAATTCCCATTCGTCGGAAGCCTCATCCATGACGAGCAACCCGAGCTTGTCACAGAGATCATAAATCAACGAGGCATGAGGGTTATGGCTCATACGTATTGCATTTACTCCGATGGCTTTCAGTTCACTGAGACGTCTCTCCCATACGGAACGTGGAACGGCGTTGCCCAGTACGCCAGCATCTTCATGGAGACAAACGCCTTTCACTTTCATTTGCTGACCATTGAGTGCAAATCCACTGTTGGCATCCCACTTTAGCGTGCGTAATCCCACATTCATCACGTCACTGTCAATCTCCTTTCCGTTATGAACTAGACTTACATGTGCTTTATATAAGTATGGGGTTGTCGTGGACCAAAGCTGTGCTCGCTTGACAGTAAGTGCTATTTGTGCTCGACCTGCCTTGTTAATGCTTACCCTTCGGGTTGATACAACGTTGCCTTTGGCATCCGTTAAGTCCACTTTCGCTGACAGTCCTGCCACAGGATCCTTAACCTCCAAAGAGAATGTGACATCGGCGTTGCTTTTCCTTAGCGATTTCAGCGCCCAAGTGTTACCCCATAATGCGAAATGTGTCGTGCTGCTTTTCACCAACCACACATCGCGATAAATTCCTGAACCTGAATACCATCGGGTATCAGCTGATTGGCTATGGTCTGCTCTAACAGCCAAAACATTATCTCCGTCACGGTTCAAATAGGGTGTCAAATCATAACAGAATGAGGAAAAACCATTAGGTCTATAGCCTAGCAAATGGCCGTTAAGATAGACCTTGGAACGACTATAGACCCCATCGAAATAGACGTATAACTTCTGGTTGGCATCGCTGAGATTGGTACGGAAGTGCTTTCTATACCACCCAATTCCTCCTGGCAGGTAGCCGGTGCATGAGGCTTGGTCAGGTGACAGTGGGTGTTCCACCGACCAGTCATGGGGCAAATCAATCTTCCTCCAGCCGGAGTCGTCGAAGTTTACAGCAATGGCTGCTGAGTCATCTGCTTCACGAAACAACCAATCCTCATTCCAAAGTTTGGATTGTCCAAACCCCGGCTGAGCTGAAACAGCCTGACCTAAACTTATTAAAGCAATGATACCAATTAGCCGATTGATTAAAGTCGAGTACCGCATAAAAAATAATAAGAAGTGAGATTAGTGTTGCAAATATAGGCAAATTATTCAATCTAGTACTTTTTGGGTCATAACTATTTCTTGATTGGCCTAAAAAAGGATAATAAATGTTTGCCAATTACGATTTTGTTATTACTTTTGCAACACATATCATGAACTAAAATGAAAGCAAAAAAGAACATCACACTAAAGACGTTGACTAAGAGTAGCGTGTGGGATATTCAGGAAAATGACGTGTTCCGCTTATGGGAGGCTGCCGAAAAAGACGCCGATCTGAAGGATAACATACGCAGGTACATTGAGATTATCAGAAGTGCATTCCAACTCGAAGAGGTCAAAGTTAATAAGCCCGAGGTCATCAGTAAGTATGAAGCTCGCGGCTTTAAGATAGGAGAAGTGCGCATGGGCGATGGTGATAAGCAGAAAGTGGCCATCAAGAAGATACCCATCCTTAGGGTGACAGACCTCTCTTATGAGAACATTCGGCATATCTCAGCCTCAAAACTCATAGAAGTACTTGACCGCAACTTTGGTGGTGGTTGGGAATCACTGTCGCAAGCTACTCGAGACATCATTGAGACCGGCTTTGATATTTCTACTACAACTCTTCCAAAAGACAGACTTCACAAGCCTGGAGGGCTTTATGAAGCCAAGCTGCAGGATGGTTGTGAAGTTCTTGAAATCTCCAAAGGTACGTGGGTGGAAGCTATCTTTGCCAAGGAGAAGCCTGAGATTGAACTTCCAAAACCAAAATTCGCTAACTTCAGAGATCTTGATGAAGACGACGAAGAACTTGACGAGGTGGAGATAGTAGATAGCGAAGAAGATGACCTGATAGAAGAGGTCGACAAACAGGAGGACGATGACGAGGTCTTTGATGAAGACAAACTTACAGAGGAAAGTTATCGTACCACCTATGAGGAGAACCCCGAGGACCTCGAATTTGAGGCAGAGGAAATCAGTGATGAGGTTGTTTTTTAATTAATAATCGCTTCATCGCGACAATCAAAGCATTACGACTTTATTAATAGGGCAACGAATTGCCCACGCGAAAGGATAGTAACGGCACTGCGGTTACTATCCTTTCGCGTTGTGATTAGGCATTAAACGTGGTGCGTTTGAGCATCAATCGCAGTGCCAAACCATATTAATCGCAGTGCCAATGACTATGCC
>DHOP01000007.1 GCA_002407775.1 Prevotella sp. UBA5387 | reverse complement strand
GCTTTATCCCGAACTGGGGTATTATTAAGGAAGCTTACTTGTGTTAGTCAAAGATAATTGTTTGTATATTATGCAACATCCTCGTGATCAAGCGACTAATATTGTTAAATCTCATCCTTCAATTTTAGAGGTTTTGCCGCACCCACAGCTCAACCGACTGCCCAAACCTCCGCTCAACCACCATCCTCCGCTTACAGTATGCCCGTTCAGCGTGACGAGTTTCTACTCGTTACCTCTCCCTACGGTATGAGAATGCATCCGATTGACCACGTCAATAAGATGCACAATGGTATCGACATCAAGACCAACCACGAAGCCGTGTTGGCCACGGAGCAAGGTGGTAAAGTCATTGACGCAGGCTTTGATACCAAAGGCGGTGGCAACTATGTGAAATTGGAATACAGCCGAGAGGATGGTTCCAAGACCCAACTCACCTTCTGCCACCTCTCTGAAATCAAGGTCAAGGTCGGTGATACCCTACAGGCAGGTCAGCCCTTGGGCGTGTCGGGCAGTACCGGTAAGTCCACTGGCGACCACCTGCATTTCTCTGTGAAGCAGGTCTCACCCGACGGCAACGTCCGTCAGGTAGATCCTGCTGCCTATCTTGCTGAGATAGCCCAGAAAGGCAATCTCCCGCAACAGGCATTACTCAACGGCCATGACCTTCTTGCCAAGTACAAGTCGCAAGACCCCAACAACGGCAACGCCTTGGCGCAAGTCAATCCTGCAATGTCAGCCGATGACTGGATGAAGAAACTCCTTTCTTCTGAAGACATCGGTTTGGATTTGGGAATGAACGGAGGAGACCCCATCGTGGATATGGTGACTGGAGCGTTCACCGCCTTGATGGCCATCGCCGTTCAGATAGATAATAAGACGGAGGAAGATAAGAAACAGATGGTGACGGAAGCTGCTACCACCAAAAGCATCAATCTTGCTCCCTATATGCCGAACCATTCCGATTGTAGCATTAGCCTACAAGAGGGTGGCAAAGCCATCTTGAAGGTTGACGGTCAGGCAAGAGCCTTGTCTCAGGCTGACCTCAGCAGTCTCTCGAACATCTTAGGCTCGTCTTTGACGGATGATGCCAAGATGAAGCGAATCGCCATATTGGTGGACAATATCGTCCTCTCAAATAAGGCTTCGCAAAACTACGAGCAGGCTGTCAATCAGTCCCAAGAACAGACAAATACCATACAACGATGAGAAAGATTATTCATCCCATACCGTATGCCTGTCTGAATCTTGTAGGCACGGTTTCCTTAGCAGGGATGCTTTACTTCGCTTTTGGAGCGATAGTAACTTCCATCTATGCCATCTTCTCCATCACCACCTTGGCGTATATTCTCTATGAGTTATACCGAGCTCCCTTGATAGAAGATGAAGACGACCCCTCAACCGATAACCAGTAATAAGTATTTTGTATGATTAAGTGTAGTGTAACGATCAATGGTACCATCAGCCGTGCAGCGCAGATGCGTACCGATAAGGACAACAACTCCTTTGTGTCCTTTCCTGTGAGTGTAGTCCTTCCTGCCAAGTCAGGTATCAATAAGACCATTGAGGTCAGTGTGTCCATGAACGGCACGCAGGCCGATTGCACCAAGTACCAAGCCAACCTGCGTGTAGAGATGCAAGGCGCGCTCACACTTCGTAAGAAGGGTGAAGCTTTGTATTTCAACTTCATGGCCGGCTCTGTCAACCTTCAACCCACCGACACCAAGGATAAAATTGAAGGCGAAATGGAGTTCCGTGGCGCATTGGGCGGTAAGGACATCGTCCTGAAGAACGATAAGAAAGGTAATCCCTTCCTTCTGTTCTCAGGTTTCTCCACCGAGAAGATTGGTGAGAACTTCGAGTTTGTCTGGGTGCGTTTCGTTCGCTTCTCAGCTGAAAAGGAAGCCTTCCTCCAGCCCAAGGCAAGGGTCAACGTCAAAGGTACTGCCGAGTTTGGCGTGTACAACGACAAGGTTGACATCAGCTGCAGGGTGTCGGAAATCACGGAATGGGTGAAGGAACCCTACCAAGGCAGTCAAGCCGGCGGTACGTCCTTCAACCAGCAAAGTCCCAACGACGAGTGTCCTTTCTGATTGTCTAACCCATAAACGAGAAACCCTATGAGAAAGGACTATCAGAAAGCTCAGCGTGACGGCCAGCCAAGTGCTGAGGATAGAGCTTTGGAGAAATTCACGGAATTGGTCATCGACAAGCTTCAGGATCTTCAGGTGGATTGGCAAAAGCCTTGGTTCACCGAATCAGCTTTGGCCGTTCCTCGCAACCTCAATGGTCGTCAGTACAATGGCATGAACAGCGTCATGCTCATGATGCACTGCCAAAAGAACAACTACGAACTTCCTGTATTCTGTACCTTTGACCGTGTGGCCAGCTTGAACTTCGAGAAGGACAAGCAAGGTGCAAGGCAGCGTACTAAAGATGGCAAAGGTGAAGACTTACCTTTGGTATCGGTAAAGAAAGGGGAACGAAGTTTTCCAGTCTTCATCACCACATTTACCGTGGTGAATAAGGAGACGAAGGATAAGATCAAGTACGACGACTATAAGCAGATGACTGAGGACGAGCGTAAGGATTACAACGTGTTTCCAAAACTACAAGTGTACGCAGTATTCAATGTCGGGCAAACCAACCTCAAAGAGGCTCGTCCTGACCTCTATGCTAAGCTCGAAGAGCAGTGCAAAGGGCAGCGTATAAGCGAGGAAATGCGAGGTGAAGTCTTACCTGCTGTGGATGCCATGATTAAGGACAATGGTTGGTATTGTCCCATCAAGGAAGTCCATGGTGACAATGCTTACTTCTCCATCAGCCGTGATGAAATTGTGATGCCCGAGCGTCAGCAATTCAAGAATATGGAGTCGTTTCAGACCAACCTTTTCCATGAAATGACCCACAGTACCGGGGTGGAAGGCCGTCTCAACCGTATTGTTGCGACCCAATTCGGATCGAAGGAATACGCCGCTGAAGAACTCAAAGCTGAGTTGACAGCAGCTTTCGTGGCGGCCAACTACGGCATGGTCAAAGGCTTGAAAACCGATTCCGCTCCTTACTTGAAGTCATGGCTTGATAGTCTTCACGAGTCCCCGAACTTCCTGAAGACCATTCTTCTGGATGTCAAGCGAGCTTCGAGTATGCTGACCCAGCGCATTGATGGCATCAACAGCCGTATCGAGCAGGGTCTGCCTCCCATCGCTGAGGAATGGAAGAATGAGAACAAGCAGTCGCAAACTTTCAATGTACAGGCTGGCGAAGTGGCGGCCAAGACTCCTTCCAAAGCTCTCAGTAGCGAAGAGGTGAAGACCAAGTTAGATGACTTCATGCAAAACTACTACTGGGCAGCCAGACGTGAGAACAACGCACGTTTGGGCGGTTTTACCGAGCATGAAGGCAAGCCGGCCATCCGTCTGTACATTGACTCTGCTATCGGCACGAGCAACTACGTCATTACCCATGAACAGGATGCACAGCAGAAAGACCATTTCTTCATGCGCCTCATGGATGATGGCAAGGAAGTCTTCAAGTCCAATGAAATGCCCCATAATCGTGATGACGCATACAACTTTATGCGTAATGCGGTGAAAGAGCAGGCCGACTATGAGTTCGACAAGCGAGCCGAAGCTCATGAGCAAGGTCAGGATGACGAGCAATCGTTCCATCGTGGACGATAGACTGACTCCCTAATATGAAAGCAGCCCATTCTCGTGATGAGAGTGGGCTGCTTTCTGCATTCGTTCAGCTTTCAAATTCTAATACCCAGGATTTTGTGTAATCTTAGGATTGTAAAGCATTTCTTTTTGTGGCAATGGCCATAACAGTTGGTATGTTTGTGAACTTGTCAAACCAAGGTATGATTCACCCAAGTTATTGCGTCTTATGAATGAGAGGAAGAAAGGCGTTTGTGTCTTATAGCGCAAAGTCTCTATTGCCTTGAGAACATCCGTCTTATCTATATTCAAGCTCTTCTTGTTGCAATACTCATCGATGTATTGCTTGGCTTGTGTCGTCTTGTTATTATGATAATAACACTCTGCCAAAGACAAAATCACATCCTTATAGTCTAAGCAGGGATGAACAGACTCGCCGCTTCTTGTCTGCACTGCTAACCCTAAAATACATTCAGAGTTATTGGTGTATTTCAACAATGAAGTGCTTTCTAAACTATAATAGCCATTGCTAACAACCTTTTCAAGAAGAGATTGAGCCTCCCCATAGTTCTTCTGATTCATATAGACATAAGCAAGGATGACACGAGCGACATCTTTTGAAACGAAAAGCAAATCGTTGGCATTACTCATAGAACTGTTTTTCTTTTCATCCAGCGAAGGCAACGCTTCTTTCAAACTACTTGCTAATTGAGATAATAATTCTTGCTCGCCAGTCCTTGCTACATATGGAATATCCTCTCCGAATTCAGTTATATAGGGTACGCCACCCCAATATGCTGACATCGCATAATAAGTTAGGGCAAAGTATGTATTCAGATATTCTTGATAACAACCAAGCGCAGAAGCATCTGCTTGCTTTATTCTACTCATTAACTGAAGCGCAGAGTAAAACTTTTGCCATGATCCTGATATAGTTCCATTATTTGAGTCAAATGGCGTATGATTTGTCTGAATTGCATATTCACCTTCCAATCTAAGCACGTTTGCCATTGCGTCACGAAAGTAACCTACTGATGCTAGAAAAGCAGTAGCTCCATCTTGTCCAAGATTAACTCGGTCAGACTTCATATTAGGATTGCCTTCTTGTGTAATGGTTATTTCAGCAGCTTGTTTTCCTCTCGCATTAAATAAAGGGAATGAAATGCTTTTTTTAGTCTTGAATTGGGCAGGTGAAACATGAACCTTTATGGTATTACCTTCTATCTCCTTGCTATACTCCATTCCTTTGATAGTATAATCGCCTTCATAAAGATCAAAATCACTGAAGAATGTTTCTGTTGATACATTATCTCTAGGAGTAACATCCAAAAAAGAGTCTCCTGATGTTGTAGTTGATGGAGCCACAAGGTAATATTGCTTGTCTGATTTGACTGTTATCGTATAATCGCCACCCTCCATTGGAACTGCGATTTGAGATTGGCTTAACTCTACAGTGCTGTTACCGTCGATTTCATTACCTGCAATACCATCGTTATTCCAGTCAAAATAGTATGCCAGGTCTTTTACGCTGACGTTATAGCCTAATTCCTTATAGCGGTTGACGATATTCTGATTGATGTCTTCCAGCTTGCCGTTCAAGTAGTTCTTGGTCTTCTTCAATTGTTCTTTGGTACTATCTGTGAAAGTACCTGTTGAGCTGAACTCATTAGTGAGTTTAGACAAGAACTCTACAATTTCAGCCTCAGAACGGTCGGAAAGGACATAGGAAGAAATGGCAATCAACGCACCTGCTGCATCATCGCCTGCAATGATTGAATATTGACTTGCATCTTTCGTAGCATAGTCTTGAAGTGCAAATGCGGTCATCAGCTCTTTTTGAGCCTGCTTATTGGCATCCGCAAACGACATTCCTTTAGATGTAACCAAGTAAACGATACGCTGGCTCTTTAAGTGAGTAACAATATTCACGTTAATGGTGGAGTTGTCACTCAGATCCACGATGGCATTAAGCTTGATAGTACTGGTTGATAATTTGCCATCTACTTCATTGAAGAAATAGCCGTCAGCCGTGAGCTTTGCATAAGGTGAGTTCATCTTGAGCGAACCATAGTTAAAATCACCTGTGTTATTCTCAATGGTTGTGGTATATGATGCACCTGTCGGTGTCATATCCTTGTCCAAGGTACGCATCTCTACAGTAGAACCACTAACAAGTGGGCCTTTTTCAACTTTACCTTTAACGATGTGTGCGGTTTGGGTAAACTGCTCATCGATTTCGTCTTTTGAATCGCTGCATGACGTAACAGTCAATAATCCTGCTATAGCAAGTATTGTTGGTTTTGTAAACAAATATTTCATGTGGTCATTCTTTTACTCTTTACATATTACGATAATTGCCTACAAATATAATGGTTTTGAAGCGAATATATTGTGTATCGGGAGGTTATAATGCAAGTTTGCGCCCATTTTTCACCCTTTTTACTCGTTTATGACTAATACCACCATTCATTTCGTTTGATTTCTAAGGCATATTCTGCCTCTTTCGTTGATATATCTTCTTTGGCTGATATTAGCTAAAGTCTGATATTTTCAAGCAATAGTATTCCAAATTTGAGCTACTTATAAAAGCCAAAAAGCACCACGATTCACATCGCAGTGCCCTCTGTTTCATGAATTTCATTCAGCTTTCCGCTTCCTCTTCGGTGTCGAAGACAGAAGTTCATAAGGCTGAACATAGTCGGCTCCTCTTTCTTCAATAGGTAGTGCCCCATGTTCCTTTAGCGTGTCATACAGGAATTTTACACCCAACGGAGTCCACTGAGTGTTTTGCGTGGTTCTGATCGTACCATCTTTCGTTTTGATAGGGAACGTGACACTATGTACATAACCAACATACTTGTACTTCTCGATACCATAGACGGTGGCAGGCATGACTTCCTCAAAGGATTGCACGATGAACTGCTGGCCGTACTTGCGGTCTATCTTCCAGTCGCCTTCGCACAACAGCACACTCCCCACCGGCACTTCCAACATGGTGCCAACGAGGGTGACAAGGTCGTTATGGTCTTTGACCTTGCCCTTCAGGATGGAATAGCCATTTTCGCTATTCTGATAGGTGATGTGTTCTATGACGGCTCGTATCTTTATCATTTGTTATCGCGGGAATTTACCAGTTAAAAAGAACCAAAGGAATGCGAATATTGTTGTGATAATAAGAATCCAATTCCACATATTTTTCTCTTGTCTTTCGCGTTCTTTTGCCTTCGCCTCTTCTTCGATGCGCCTCTAACTCTTAGGGAGTGCGAAAACACACTTCATACACAAAAGCGAATAAACTTCAGGCTTATTGTTTCGGAGATATTCAACAATAGCAGCACCAGAGGTGTAAAAACAGTGGCGTGATTCTTTCTTTCCATCAGGATCGCCACAAAGCAGTCCATACACGTTCTTTTCCAACATGACAGGACTTCCACTTTGTCCTCCGCTGAGTTTATCAGATAAATCACATATCAGAATATTGCCTATCTTCTCGTTTGAGACTTTGCCTGTATTGGTTAGCAATTGCAGTCGCTTGACTTCATTGGTACTTGAATTATACAGTGTCTTTACGCTGTAACTATATAGAAACGATTTGGCTTCAAGGGTCTCTTGGCTTACCTGGAAAGGGCTATGCAAGCAGTCAATTTCATATATAGCAAAGTCATAGAGCAATTGCTTCTCCTCATTTTGTTCAGCTACAAGTGCTAAGGCGTTGTCTTCTCGCAGTTGGAATACTTTGCCGCTTATTTCAACCATACAATTTCCTGCTCCTTCATAGATGACATGCGCCGCAGTGAAGAAGTATCTGCCTATCAGTACACCATTGCCAATGCACTGAAAGTTGTAAATTATTGGAAACAAATATTTTTCAAACATAGCTTACTTTTGTTTTATCGTCCACGTACTACAGTTCAAGGCTGCACCCCATTCTTTAACGTACTCACCCATCTGAACAAGATAGATTTTGCCTTTATAGTAAGGAAAGAGTGTTTCATATTGCTCCATAACGGTAGCATCGTTTTTCTGATTGCCTAAGCCTGGCACAATTATGATGTCATCCGTTTGCACGCTATTGATGTATGCCCAACTTAATTCGTCATATTCAGGCAGCTGTATCTCTACAACCTCCATTTTATCAGATAGAATGTCATACATGTCGTTAGCATCCTTTTCCTCATAAACTTCAAGGTTTACGAACACCTTAGGCTTTCCAGTTTCCCCGATACCTACATATCGGACGATGCTATCTGTGTGACCGCATTTCTCGCTTTCATCCCATGGTAGCCAAAGAATATCAACATCCTTGCAAGTTTTCAGCAGTGGTTCCTTGATGATGGTTTCAATCTCTGACTTGCTGTAACTTTCATTTTCGATCATAACCTTGTCGGTCATAACTATGTATGAAGTTTCATCTAATGGATTCTTAGCTTGGCAGAATATCATATTGCCACCATCAAGTTTCAAGGGAATTTTCACCACTTCAACTTTTATCTTTTTCAAGGTGCTGAGAACAAGTTCTATGTCCGTGGTATATTTTGGTTCTTCCTTCAAATAGTCTGGGTCATATATATACAGGAGATAGTGCTGCATGTCAATCTGAACAGGCATATAGTCGCGACAGAAGTAGTCAGCAGTATTCGTGATAGTACCATTGGGCACTCCGTTTTTAGTCAGAATGTCCTTGATTTCTCCATACAGCTCAGGATAATGGCGTGCAAATAAGCTGGAGAAATATATGGTGTCTTTGTCTATCTCAGTAATCATGACCGTTTATTAATGGTAAAACTCTTTTACACCTGCCACTCTGCCACCGATAATTTCTCGTGATAAAGCATCAGCTGTCTCTTTGTCATGGACATTACGACGTTTAAGCTCACAGTAGGCATATTTTTCAAAGCCGGAAGGAATTAGCATTTTGCCAGATACGCCCAATGCCGCACTGAGCATGGCTGCATTGTCCTCCGGTATTACTGATTTTCCAAGACCTTTGCGTGTAGCAAAATAGACATTCACATGAGGGTTGACAGGAGTAGCGATAAGTTCAAGCAAATCCTTTTCAAGGTCAACACCAAGCCTTTTTATAGCTTCGCGGACGTTGATAGGTCCACTTGTAACCACTTCGGTATTACCGACTCGTGCTGACCTTACAAGGAAGCTTAGATAATAGTCATCAGAATCGGACAGACAGATGTCAAACCCCGACGGATGGACGTACACTTTTCCATACCTGTGGCGTTGCTGCTCACTCTTGTGGATTGCGGTGTCTTTGTAACAACTTTCGTTGTAGTAGTACATCTCAATCTCTATCAGCTGTACAAATGTCTCACCAAACTTCAGGATATAGTCCTTTAGCACTATTTCGGCAATATGCCTTAGTGCATCTTCTATTTCTTTACGTTCGACACAACTTGTAAGTTGGTCAATAGCTTTCTTTATCATACTTCTTTCAAATCTGGGTATCTTTCAAGCATATTCTGCATTCTCTGGGTGTCGTAATGAGCTCCAAGCCTTGCATAAATGCGTTCCTTTACCTCTGTCGTTAGGCTAAACTTTCCAACATAGCGGTATTTCAACATCAGGTGGTGCTTGGCATCAAGTTCGTTATACCTGTCTATGATATACTGGTCAAGTATCTTCTCAAGTCCTTTGTTCATTTCTCTCCAGATTCTGCCTTTATGGGCATGTACAGACATAACATCGACAACATCAATAATGTTGGACAGGACGCTTGTCCATGCTTCGGGCATTTTGAAGCGTTTTTTCTGTTCCTTGCGGATACGAGTCAGCACCTTGCCTGCCATTCCATCTATCATCGGTGTGGACATTGCATAGACCTCTTCATGGATGGCCTTGGCGTATTCGATATAGTCTTTATCAGTCATGGGTTTATTGGTTTTTATCGGGCATGGGCGTTCCATCGGTGAGGAATCGCTTGCCGGTTGCTTTATCGGTAACTATCTGTCCTAAGTAATTGCAGTCTCTGCTGTCCCATTCCCATGAGAAATCACCCTCTCGGTAATCGGTGAGCTGCTTGCCTATGCGATTGAAGAAGGCACTTTCCTTTCCTCAAAATAGCTGCACGCCTGCGCCGTTGAAATTGGCATTGCAGTTAGTGAAAGGATAATCGGTTAGGCTTTCTCCTGTCTCCATATTGAGCAGGTACAAGCCTTCGTCTTTGGCGGCCAAGGCGTATCCAGAGAGTGGATAGCCCATAGTCAGGATTTCATAGTCGGGGAACATCTGCTTGATGGCCTCCAAATTGGCATGGCATTCTTTGAAGTCATCGTGATACTTGACCTTGTATTCGGGCCATTTTTGGCTCTGAGTAGATGTATATACCTAATGAACGACGACGTATAAGTTCCATCGTTTTAGGGTCTCTGTAGCCTGGATAGAATTCCAGAAACAGAGAATGCGTGCCATTGCGCCTGGCTCGACTTCTTAGTGTAACTGTCTTACATTGCTGCATTTTATATTTGTTTTTGAATTATTGTTTTCTGGTGCAAAAGTCTTAAATGCTCCTATGCTGACCTACCATTCACTTTTATCATTCCTGGTTAATCGTCAGTAATTGGCAGTAATTCGCTGTTTTGAGCTCTTTCAGCCATATATTCATCTATTTCTGTCTTTAGAAGATAGACTTGTTGCCCGCACTTTACTTTGGTAACTTTCTTTTTATTAGAGTAGTAGAATACCATGTCCTTGGTCAATTCATACTTGTCCATGACTTCTTGAACAGAGTAGTAATTTTCTTTGCCATTAAAGACCAGATGTTTGACTTTGTCTATATGTTCCTTTGAGTAGAATATTTTGCCATATTCAGCCTTGGTCGGAATTTTATGACGATGGGTAAATGAACGGCGGGCTACGGGGGTCATGTTATATTGCTTTTCCATTTCCTCTGGAGTAATCCATTCTTTGACACCATCATTAATTTGTGAGGAGCCAAACAAAGCCAATACACTTGGTATCTCAAAGAAGTTGAATCCTTTCAGTGATATTTTGGGTATTCTTGCCTCTCTCGTCAGTTTTTGAACATGCCTGATATTGATAGAGTACTTCTTGCTTATTTCCTCTGTCGAAAAATAGCCATCAGGAGTTTCAGGAGCTTCAACATTACCAGTCTTATTCTTTATTACCACTTTTGGATGAGAATTATTGGCAAAATTGAATTTACCAGTCTTCTCGTCTCGCTCAATGTCGCCAAACTTTCCTTTTATTATTTGTTCATCAAACTCCGATCTGAAAATCATAGTGAACTTACCGCGCTTTTCTGTCTTTATTTTCTCTTGACGTATTTGATAGCTGATTTGATCCACAGACAAACCATACTTTTCTATTATTTCATCATAAGTGTACCAGTTTGTATCGATATCATTACCTCTGCGTTTATAATTGTCAATATGGACTTTTGAATAGTAGACTAAACGGCCACGACTTATTCTTGGAATCTTATTTCGATAAACAAAGGTCAGCACATTCTGTTTTGACATGCATAGTTTCTCCATTAGTTGCTCGGTCGTATAATAGTTGGCCAAGTCAATTTCTTCTATCAACTCGGCAAAATGAGCATCGACATATACTTTTTTGAAGAAAACGTTTCTTCCATCATAAACCTTGGGAATGCTGTATCGTTCGCAACGAGACAATATAGCTTTTTTCCCTATATGATACTTTTCACTGATGTCTCGGATTGTATAGTACTCACTATCTTCCTTTTTCTTACTGAATGCGATCCTTTTTTTATACTCAGACGCATTATCAAAGGTCTTCCCAATGTCAGATTTTCGGATTATGGTAAGCCCCTTAAATTGCACTGCTTTTATAACTCCAGCGAGTGCATACCTATATATGGTAGCACGACTCACTCCAAGCAGTTTTGCTGCTTGAATTGGGCTAAGATATTCCGCATTAGGGATAGAATACTCAGTTGACGACTCCAAGTCATTTTGGAGCTCTTGATATTCTTGCTGAATACTTTTCTTCTTACGTACCCTTGTTGCCTTTGCGTTGCACGCTTTGGAACAGTACAGCGTTGCCATTCGGTGCGCAATGAACTGATTTCCGCAGCATTTACAGTGCTTTATTATTTCCATCGAGGTATCTGTTTAAGTCTACACTTTTGTCTCATAGCGTCTCATAGCGTCTCACAGCGTCTCACGCTTGTGCCGTGAATTACAAATGGCGCAGAGTTGTGATTCTCACAGCGTCTCACTTGTTCCTTCTATCACAATTTTCTCTTAGCTGTTGCTCGAATTTGAGCGAGAGGGATGAAACTTGGGCCAAAAATAAGCTGAAACTTTTGTTCCAACAAATACCAATTATGAAGTGTTAAAAAAATAACCCACTCATTATGAGCAGGTTATTCGCAGTTATTTTAAAATGTTTTAAGTTGTTGGATATGAGTTACTTGCCGATGCAAAAGTGCTGGAAGATATTGTTTAATGTTTCTTGTGAAGTGATGGCACCGCCAGTGATTTCGCCAAGGTCGGAGAGGCAGATGCGGAGGTCTTCGGCAAGGAGGTCACCGGAGAGGTCGAGCGAAAGGCCTTCAAGGACGTGCTCGATAGCGGTCTTCGCCAGGGTGAGGGCTTCGTAATGGCGGGCATTGGTGACAATAACGGAATTTTCGTTTAGTTCGGGAATGTCGGCGGCAGCATAGATATGCTCTTCCAATTCGGCTATGCCAATGTTTTTCTTGGCACTAATGGCTAGCTCGCAATATGGTTGGAAGTCATTATAATTGAAAGAAGTTGTTTGTGATTCGGCAATGTCTATCTTGTTGCGAAGCACGATAACCTTTTTACCTTCGGTGCGTTGTTGTAGGTCTGCAAGTTCTTCAGGGGTGAGTTGGCGATCGATCATCCAAAGCACGATGACTGCTTCGTCAAGCTTTTGATAGGCACGCTCGATGCCAATACGTTCCACTTTGTCAGCGGTATGGCGAATGCCGGCAGTATCAATCAGTCGGAAGGTCACGTCGTGGATATTGAGCGTGTCCTCGATGACGTCACGTGTGGTGCCGTCAATGTCGCTGACGATGGCGCGGTCTTCATGGAGTAGTTGGTTGAGCAGGGTGCTCTTGCCCACGTTGGTCTTGCCCACGATGGCCACAGGGATTCCTTTCTTTAGGGCATTGCCCATCTCGAAAGAGTGGGCGAGGGTAGTGATGCGGTCATCGATGCGCTGTGCCAACTCCTTTAAATCGCTACGATCGGCAAACTCCAACTCCTCATGGTCGCTGAAATCTAGTTCCAGTTCCACGAGGCTTGTCATTTTGAGAAGTTGGTCTCGCAGAGCGGTCAGTTCGCCACTGAAGTGTCCCTTGAGTTGGCTGAGCGCCAGTTGATGCGTGGCACGGTTGTTGGCGGCTACTAGATCAGCCACAGCCTCAGCCTGTGAGAGGTCCATTTTGCCATTGAGGTAGGCGCGTTGCGTATATTCGCCATGGGCTGCCTGTCGCGCGCCAGCATCGATGCACGCATGAAGAGCCTGTTGAAGGATGTAGGCAGATCCGTGACAACTAATCTCCGTGCTGTCCTCGCCGGTGTAGCTATGCGGTGCGCGATAAAGGCTAACAACCACATCATCGACTTCTTCACCTTGGATATCTACTAGCCGGCCATAGTGTACAGTGCCAGCCTTGGCATCGTTTAGATCGAAGTTCGGGTTGACTGAACGGAATAAACCAGCAGTGATGCCAATGGCGTCGGGACCACTAAGTCGCACAACACCAATGGCACCGCCTGCGGGAGTAGCCAAAGCTACAATCGTGTCATTAATCAATCTATTCATCTTGAGGGCGCTTCCCTCCTCAGTTATCAAAGTTTATATTCTATCTAGCACAGTAGTGATGAGACCCTCAATGTCATTCTTATAGTCGCTCTCAACCTTGAGCGCCACGCGATTGGCGATGACCATGCAACAGGTCAGTGCCTTGTGTCCCATAAGGCTAGAAAGTCCGGCAATGGCACTCGACTCCATTTCGAAGTTGGTGATGCGCGTTCCCTCATATTCAAAGGTCTCAATCTTCTTGTTCAGCTCCGGATCGGCGAGGCCGAGACGCAGTTGGCGTCCCTGAGGACCATAGAAACCACCACATGCCACGGTATATCCGCGCACCATGTCTTCGCCGGCAATACGGTCGATAAGCTCCTTATCGTTGATGGCCACATAAGGATTGCCCATGGCCATGTCCCATCCCACGTGCTCCTTGAATGCTTTTTCCAGCCCCAGGTCGCAGACCTTGTCACGGTTTGCATAGAAGTTGAGCAATCCGTCAAAGCCGATGCTCTTCTCGGTGGCGATGTAGGTGCCTGATGGCACGTTGGGCTGCAGACCGCCACAGGTGCCCACGCGTACGATCGTCAGTGAACGGTGCTCCGGTTTAGCGGTGCGTGTGGCAAAGTCAATGTTGGCTAATGCATCAAGTTCATTGAGCACAATGTCAATATTGTCGCATCCAATGCCTGTGCTTTGGACGGTGATGCGTTTGCCTTTATAGGTGCCAGTTATGGTCCGGAACTCACGATTGTCGGCTTCGCACTCCTTGGTGTCGAAGTAGGCGGCCACCATATCCACACGACCGGGGTCGCCAACGAGGATTACCTTGTCTGCCAATTCCTCTGGATGTAGGTGCAAGTGAAAGATGGAACCATCACTGTTGAAGATTAATTCTGACTCTGCAAAATAAGTATTCATCATAAAATGTCTATTAATTAGTGTGTATTATTAGGTATTTCGAAGTAGAATCCGATGTATATGGCAGTCAATTATTGCTGCAGTTCATACCTTCTGATTTGCTTTTCAATAGTGTAAATATCTTGTCTTTGCTGCTGATAGTCTTTTTCCAAGCTCAGTATTTCCTTGGCCAATTGAGCGCTTCGGTTTTGATGATACTGGTCACGTTTCTGGTCAAGAGTGGCCTCAGTGTTGGCAATCATCGTCTTCAACTCCTGCCATTGCTGCGCAAGACGGCGGCCTTCAGCAGTCTTTAGATGCTCAGGTGATACCACGATGTCGTCATTGACAATAAAGAGCACGCCCTGATTAGTGTTCTCGGTCTCTTTCCTATTGCGTAGTCCGCGCTCTCTTCGGATGGCAGCCGCTCTGTCACCAAACTTCCATGTGTCTTGTATCCTATCGATTTTGGCCAAGCTTTCAAGTTTTTTGTTATCGAGGTCATCGCCAGAAAAGTCCTGCCTTGGTGTGGTGGGGACAAAAGTGTAGATACAGACGCTATCGCCTTTTTGAAAACGATCGCTCACGAGCCACCCCAGAGAGTCAAGGTCGTCGATCACCATCATGTAGTCGTTGGCAGTGGAATTGAACGGCATTCCATAGTTTTGAGGTTCATACCACTTGGTGTTGTCCCTGTCGTAGGCTGTCATGAAGATGTCACGACCCCCTAAGCTGTTGGGTCCCGTAGCAGAGAAGAACAGTGTAATGCCATCGGAGCAGAGGTAAGGATAGTTCTGCAACATATAACTTCTGTCACTGATGTTCCCCAGTGCCAGCGGATCGCTCCACTCGTTGCCTAAAAGAGTCTGATTTAATAGCAAAGAATTCAGCGTGTCCCCCACAGCAAAAATCTTGCGGTCACGGAATCCGTTCTCATATTGTCCCATGGTTGTGGCCTGCTTGCTGTCATTCTTGACAAAGATGCTGCCTGCTTCTGGAGGCAATGGAATATGTTGCATGAAGTTGGCCTTCGGTACCACCATACTGTCAACAAACATAACCTTCGCTGTGGCGGGGAGCATGGTGCGAAACAAACGGGCACTGGGGTCTTCGCTAGTCTTCGTAGCTACCGTCTTGCTGGTCTTGGCCTTGGTCTTGCTGCGTTGGCTCTGTGCCTGTGCATCAAGCATAGGCGCCAAGATAAGGGCAGCTAGCAAAAGCGATTTCAGATACTTCATCCTTTTTGTTTTGATAACAAAGATACAACTTTTCTATTAAGAATTGAAATAACACTATGTAATTTTAGAATAATTAATAGGGTCTTGCGACGTGCAGAATTGTCCAAAATGCTGGGAGTAAGGATGATAGTCGGATGCAGTCAACCCTCTGAAATAGAAGGATGAGATTTAACAATATTAGCTGCTTGATCACGAGGATGGTGCATAATATACAAACAATTATCTTCGACTAACTCAAGTAAGCTTCCTTAATAATATATGGCGAGGGAAGCGATATGACACATTTGTCAGCCTCGTGACTGACAGATGTGTCATTTTTGTGGATGTTGCGGTATTGGCACGGTTTTCGTAAAGCAATCGGTGAATCTTGATAACAAGATGGATACGTTTAAAACGTTTAAAACATTAAATAATATTATTATGAAAATTAAACCATTAGCAGACAGAGTGTTAGTTCTTCCAGCAAAGGCTGAGGAGAAAGTAGGTGGTATCATTATTCCTGATACAGCAAAGGAAAAGCCACAGCGTGGTAAAGTTGTTGCCGTTGGTGAGGGTACCAAGGATGAGAAGATGATTCTGAAAAAGGGGGATGAGGTGCTCTATGGCAAATATTCGGGCACTGAGTTGGAAAGCGATGGCGAGAAGTATCTCATGATGCGCCAGAGCGATATTCTCGCAGTTGTTGAGGATTAATTAATATGGTAATATTAAAAGATTAAGAAATTAAAGGATTTAAAAAGAATTACAGATATGTCTAAGATTATCAAATTTGATACAGAAGCACGCGACCTGCTCAAGCAGGGCGTTGATCAGCTTGCTAACGCAGTGAAAGTAACACTCGGTCCTAAAGGTCGCAATGTTGTCATTGAGAAGAAGTTTGGTGCACCCCAGATCACCAAGGACGGTGTGTCTGTTGCCAAAGAGATTGAGCTTGAGGATAAATTTGAGAACACTGGTGCACAGCTCGTAAAGAGCGTTGCCAGCAAGACAGGTGACGATGCAGGTGATGGCACCACAACAGCTACTATTCTTGCACAGTCTATCGTGAACGAAGGCTTGAAGAATGTCACTGCCGGTGCAAACCCAATGGATTTGAAGCGCGGTATCGACAAGGCTGTGAACAAGGTCGTTGAATACATCAAAGATCATTCTGAGATTGTCGGTGACAACTACGATAAGATTGAGCAGGTAGCCACCGTGAGTGCAAACAACGACCCTGAGATTGGCAAGTTGTTGGCTGACGCTATGCGCAAGGTATCAAAGGATGGCGTGATCACCATCGAGGAGAGCAAGACTCGTGAGACCAGCATTGGCGTTGTAGAGGGTATGCAGTTTGACCGCGGCTATCTGTCCGGCTACTTCGTTACCGACGCTGACAAGATGGAGTGTGTGATGGAGAACCCATACATCCTGATCTATGACAAGAAGATTAGCAACCTCAAGGAGTTCTTGCCAATCCTTCAGCCAGCAGCTGAGAGCGGACGTCCATTGCTCGTGATTGCCGAGGATGTTGACTCTGAGGCTCTAACCACGCTCGTTGTTAACCGTCTGCGCGCCGGACTGAAGATTTGTGCAGTTAAGGCTCCTGGCTTTGGCGACCGTCGCAAGGCTATGTTGGAGGACATCGCAGTGCTTACTGGTGGTGTAGTGATCAGCGAGGAGAAGGGCTTGAAGCTTGAACAGGCAACACTCGAGATGCTTGGAACCGCCAAGAAGGTTACTATTTCCAAGGACAATACTACCGTTGTGGATGGTGCTGGTTCTAAGGAAAGCATCAAGGACCGTGTTGCTCAGATCAAGAATGAGATTGAGAACACCACAAGCTCTTATGACAAGGAGAAACTTCAGGAGCGTCTCGCCAAACTTTCAGGTGGTGTTGCCGTACTTTACGTAGGTGCCAACTCAGAGGTTGAGATGAAGGAGAAGAAGGATCGCGTGGACGATGCATTGCATGCAACTCACGCTGCCATTGAGGAAGGTGTTGTTGTCGGTGGTGGTACTACCTACATTCGCGCACAAGGAAGTCTGGCTGAGCTCAAGGGCGAAACTGCCGACGAACAGACGGGTATCAACATCGTGTGCCGCGCCATCGAGGAACCACTTCGCCAAATCGTAACCAATGCTGGTGGCGAGGGTGCTGTCGTGGTCAACGAAGTACGCCAAGGCGAGGGAGACTATGGTTATAATGCACGCTATGACAAGTACGAAGACCTCCGTGCTGCAGGTGTCATTGACCCAGCCAAGGTGGCTCGCGTAGCTTTGGAGAATGCCGCTTCTATCGCAGGTATGTTCCTTACCACAGAGTGCCTTATCGTGGACAAGCCAGAGGAGAATGTTCCTGTTATGCCCACAGGCCAAGGTGGCATGATGTAAATAGGAATCTTCAATAGGTATTATTATGGGGTGTGCCATTTTTGGCACACCCTTTTTTATGTATTGTATTATTCATAGCCTGAATAATGTTTTGTAAATGATACTAACCGACTATTCGCATAAGGCCTGCTATCGAGTGAGAATTGATAGCTGAGAAATCGAAATATAATTTGCGATTAGTACATCAATCGACTATGAGATGATGGTCAAAATGAGATGTGACTTATATCAGATTTACTT
>DHOP01000001.1 GCA_002407775.1 Prevotella sp. UBA5387 | reverse complement strand
AGATGTTCCTCGGGGGCTTTTTTTGTGGCCGGGCGCCATAGTCCAGAGACGACAATAAATTGCCGAGGGATGCGTTATTGGGTCATGGGACTATGGTCTGACATGGCATGCAGGACTGGACGGCGGGCCGCGCGCGTCTGTCGTTGGAGTAGAACGAGAGGATTTAAATTTTGTTTGTTATTTGCTGCTAGATGTGAGCGTGAATTGCCTTACGAAATTGTATAATTATACTTTTGTTTGTTTTAGTGAATAATAGCTTTTGTAGAATTTATGCAATAATCGTTATTTGATATACACGTTGATTTGATTACATCATATTGTTAATCAAATCTTTACATTATTTTGTATTTCCCTTAAATAACGCAAACTATTTTGGTTGGCTCGATTTTTATTGTTACCTTTGCATACGATAAGAATAAGAATAACAACTACTTTTTGTTCTAGTGGAGTTGTTCATTAAAGTATCTAACGGAACTGAGACTATATTTTAATTGTTTTTCTATAAGTATAGTCGCGAATTACTTTTTTTGTTTTTCAGGTTCCATAAATAATTCATTATGAAGAAAACATTAAGAGCGTTAGTATTATTGTTATGCCTTTTTAGTGTTTCTCAAGTTCAAGCAGAGATTGCTTTAGAAGAGACTGAGATAACAACATCTTTCGATTGGAGTAAGGTTATGAACGCCATAATTCAAGTTGAGAGTGGAGGTGATGCCAAAGCAAAGTCAGGGAAATCAGTAGGTGCTATGCAAATTACCCCTGTACTTGTGGCAGAATGCAATAATATTCTACGTAGTAGGAGAAGCAAGAAGCGTTTTAAGCTATCGGATCGTTTCAGTGTGAAGAAGTCTAAGGATATGTTTTTGCTTTTTCAGTCAAAGTACAACCCAAAGAATAGTGTAGAATGGGCTATTCGATCTTGGAATGGAGGATTAAACTACAGCAAGAAGCGAACGCAACACTATTTTGAGAAGGTAGTTTCATACCTAAGATAATAGGATGAATTAATGAAAAAAATCCCCCTGTCAGTCTATGACAGGGGGATTTTCTTATTGTTGAAACAAAGGACATGCATAATTACATTTTTACAAGCGTGGGCTCAACGGCATTATATATGAAGAATAAACATTGTTAGCCAGCTCCAATTCAAGTATAGAGCACCAATAATATATTCTATAATGTATTATCCACTAAACCTGTGAATCTTAAAACATTTCTTGGACATTTTGGTGGATTTATAAAGCATGTAATGAACTAAGCAATAATCGATTATTTTTTTCGTTAACACAAATATTATGCAATTGACAGACCGCATTCGTCAAGTCAAGATTATTCTTGTGGTGACCGCTATCTTGATAGCGGTTGGCTCCCTACTGGTGTCTAATCTCCTAACTCGAGACCTTAAAGCCCAGGAGCGAAATAAAATGGAGGTGTGGGCCGAAGCTATGCGTACACTAAATAAGGCGGACGAAAATACCGACCTAAATTTGGTTCTGAAAGTATTGAACGATAACAACGACATTCCTGTTATTGTTCTTGATGCTGATGGCGAGGTTACGGATTTCCGAAATCTGCATATAAAAGCAAATACTCGCAAGGACAGTGTTCGACAAGCTGGCAAGCTGGCGCGTAGGCTGATGGAGCAGCAACAAAACATTAGAATAAACCTCGATGACAGGGGTAAGGATTATATAGATGTATGTTACGATGAGTCGCTGATGCTTCGCAGACTAACTGTATATCCCTTTGTACAACTTGGTGTTGTGTTAATCTTCGTGGTAGTCGCAATCTTTGCGTTACTTACGTCAAAACGATCAGAACAAAACAAGGTATGGGTGGGGCTTTCCAAAGAGACTGCTCACCAACTTGGTACACCCATTTCCAGTTTGATGGCATGGGTTGAAATGTTGAAGGAGAACTATCCAGAAGATGAGCTTATCCCCGAGATGGACAAAGACGTGAGTCGATTGCAGCTCATCGCAGATAGATTTTCCAAGATAGGTTCCGTGCCAGAACCAGTGCCCACAAGCCTGAACGATGTACTTGATCATGTCATTAGTTACATGGATCGACGTACAAGCAAGAAGGTAAAGATGGTAAAGCAGATGCCCAACCATGACATTATCATCAATCTCAATGGCTCGCTTTTCGAATGGGTTATCGAAAATCTTTCTAAGAATGCTGTGGATGCGATGAGTGGAGATGCTGGAATAATCAAGCTGCGCGTGGAAGATAATCAGAATAAGGTGTTTATCTATGTGTCTGACACTGGAAAAGGTATCCGAAAAAAAGATATAGCAAATGTCTTCCGCCCGGGATTTACAACAAAGAAACGTGGGTGGGGCCTTGGTTTGAGCCTTGCTCGTCGCATCGTGGAGGAGTATCACCATGGGAGAATCTATGTGAAAAATTCCGAAGTAGGCAAGGGAACAACTTTCTGTATAGAATTAAACAAAGGTTGATTGCACCCTTTGGTGCGTTTTTTAGTATAAACTTATACATGTTTTGAGCATATCATAGTTATCAATGTGCTAGAATATTTGTTTTGTTTCAGAATCAATGAATATATTAATGTACTCAGAGAAACGAAAGGGCTTTGATCTTCAGTGGATACTGAGGTGTCCTCACGCGGACCTTTAATAAGGGATAATCTTTTAATCTTTAAGCATTTTTTTCCTTTTATGTTTATCTTTTATCACGAAAAAGTCGTAACTTTGCACCCCAAAGTGTGGATATGTCTAATTTAGAGCAGTTTAAGATTAATCTAAAGAGTCTTGCTGAAGGCATGAGTGTCATCAACTTAGATTTGGATAATGCTTACTTCGAGGCTATCGATGCCCCAGTAGTAAGGCAGGGTAATCTTAAATGTACACTGGCTATCAACTGTATAGACAGTGTGTTCGACATGGACTTCCACATCGAAGGCTCAGTCACCTTACCTTGCGACATTTGTCTTGATGACATGGAGCAAGAAGTCCTGTCGGACAATCATTTGGTGGCTAAGCTTGGAGACGACTACTCTGAGGAGGATGATGAGGTCACGGTGCCTGAGAACGAAGGAATACTCAACGTGGCTTGGTTCATTTATCAATTCATAGAGTTCGACATCCCACTCAGGCATGTGCATGCACCTGGAAAATGCAACCCTGCCATGATGAAGGTTCTACAAGAACATTCGGCCGTCCGAAGCGGTGATGGAGATGGTGATCAAGCTATGGATTCCCGATGGGAGGCGCTTCGAAACATTGAAATTAAAGAATAAATTAAACATTTAAAGCATTATGGCACATCCTAAAAGAAGACAGTCAAAGACTCGTACACGTAGTAGAAGAACTCACGATAAAGCAGCTGTTCCCACATTGGCAGTATGCCCTAATTGTGGTGCTTACTATGTTTATCACACAGTATGCCCCACTTGCGGATACTACCGTGGTAAGGTAGCTATCGTTAAAGAGGCTGCTGAATAATGGCCAGGATAAACGCTGTAATTACAGGCATTGGTGGATACGTGCCCGATTATGTCCTCACTAATGAGGAATTGTCGCGCATGGTAGACACTAGTGATGAATGGATTACTACGCGTGTAGGTATCAAGGAACGCCGAATTCTCAAGGAGGAAGGTCTAGGTAGTAGTTACATGGGTCGCAAGGCAGTCAAGCAACTGTTGCAAAAAACAGGGGCAGATCTAGACAGCATTGACGCGCTCTTGGTTTCTACTTCTACTCCCGACTACCAGTTTCCTTCAGTAGCAAGCATTATTATCGGTAAGATTGGGTTGAAAAATGCCCATGCTTTTGATATGGAAGGTGCCTGCGCTGGTTTCCTATACGCTTTAGACACTGCTTCAGCGTTGATTCAAAGCGGACGTTACAAGCGTATCATCGTTGTTGCGGCTGAGAAGATGTCTTCTGTTGCCGATTACACAGACCGCCAGACATGTGTGCTCTTCGGTGATGGTGCTGGAGCTGTAATGGTCGAGGCTACTGAAGAAGAGGGCGTCGGCTATCAAAATTCCTTTCTTCGCACTGATGGTAAAGGTTTACCATTCTTACATCTGAAGGCAGGTGGTAGCGTTTCTCCAGCATCTCACTTCACTGTCGATCATCGTCTGCATTACATCTATCAGGAGGGCCGCAACGTTTATCGTTATGCCGTTACGGATATGAGTGAAGATGTGATGGAAGTGATGAAGTTGGGTAATCTCGAAGCAGAAGATGTGGATTGGGTGGTTCCTCATGAAGCTAATCTCCGCATTATCGAAGCTGTGGCCAAGCGTGTTGATCTACCATTGGAAAAGGTAATGATCAATATTGAGCATTATGGCAATACTAGTTCCGCCTCTATTCCTTTGGCTTTGTGGGACAACGAAGCTAAACTCAAAAAGGGAGACAATGTCGTTCTAACAGCTTTCGGTGCTGGTTTCACGCATGGTGCTTCTTTTTACAAATGGGGATACGATGGAGCAGCTATGGCAGATAAAAAGTAATTTGACATCAAACTATAAGAAGACGCATCCTTCATCTGTGATGAATCATGCGTTTTTTTATTCTATAATTTAAGCAAAAGTTGTATGCATAAGGCAGGATTTGTAAATATCGTAGGCAATCCCAATGTGGGTAAGTCGACACTGATGAACCAGCTTGTGGGCGAAAAGATTAGTATCGCCACCTTCAAGGCGCAGACCACAAGGCATCGCATCATGGGCATTGTCAATACACCTGACATGCAAATCGTGTTTTCTGACACACCAGGAGTACTCAAGCCCAACTATAAGATGCAAGAGATGATGCTGGCTTTCTCAGAGTCGGCATTGGCTGATGCAGACATTCTGCTATATGTCACTGACATTGTCGAGAACCCAGAGAAGAATATGGAATTTCTTGACAAAGTAAAGGAGATGACTATTCCAGTACTTTTGCTCATCAATAAAATCGACGAGACTGATCAACAGCATCTTGGTGAGGTGGTTGAGAAATGGCATAGTTTACTCCCCAATGCCGAAATTTTACCAATCTCCGCACTCAATAAGTTTGGCACAGCTCCATTGCTAAAGCGTATTGGCGACCTGTTGCCTGAGAGTCCTGCCTATTTTGACAAGGATCAGTTGACAGATAAGCCTGCTAAATTCTTCGTTTCAGAGATTATTCGCGAGAAGATTCTACGTTATTATGATAAGGAAATTCCTTATGCAGTGGAAGTTTCAGTTGAGAGTTTCAAGGAGGATGAGCACCATATCCACATTAATACAGTAATTTATGTGGAACGTGACTCTCAGAAAGGCATAATCATTGGGCATCAAGGCTTAGCCCTAAAGAAGGTGTCTACCGAGGCACGTCATAGTTTGGAGCGATTCTTTGGTAAGCCCATATTTCTCGAAGTCTTTGTCAAGGTTGACAAGGACTGGCGTAATTCGCAAAAGGAGTTGGAAAGTTTCGGATATAATCCGAAGTAATCCATCTTTATGACATATTCGTCCTGACTGTAAGTAGGACAAACTCCTGTGACTGCAGGGGCTGGGGAATGGTCGTCCTCGGCAAATATCAATTAGGGTGCGTGACCTCACCCAGCCCTCTTAAATAGGGAAAGACCAATATTATGGCAAATTTAGTTGCAATCGTTGGACGGCCTAATGTAGGCAAGTCCACGCTTTTCAATCGTTTAACACAGTCCCGCCACGCTATTGTCAGTGACATAGCCGGCACAACACGCGACCGTCAGTACGGAAAATGTACCTGGAATTCTCGCGAGTTTTCAGTCGTGGACACTGGCGGCTGGGTCGTCAAATCTGATGATATTTTCGAGGATGCCATTCGCCAACAAGTGAAGATAGCTTCTGAGGAGGCTGACCTTATCCTCTTTGTAGTAGATGTAGAAACTGGACTTACTGACTGGGATCAGGATGTAGCGCAGGTTTTGCGGCATGCCAAATTACCAGTTATTGTAGTGGCAAATAAGGTAGACAACAGTGGCGAAGCCTATATGTCTGCGGAATTTTATAAGCTTGGACTTGGCGATCCAGTGAGCATCAGTGCTGCAACTGGTGGTGGCACTGGAGACTTGCTAGACCTCGTGCTCACTAAACTGCCTTCAGAGAATCCCGAGGAGATTCTTGAAGACATTCCACGTTTTGCGGTTGTCGGCCGTCCAAATGCCGGCAAGTCGAGTCTTATCAATTCTTTCATTGGCGAGGAGCGCAATATCGTTACTGAGATTGCGGGTACTACACGCGATAGTATCTATACGCGTTTCAACAAGTTTGGCTTCGATTTCTACCTCGTTGATACCGCAGGTATTCGTCGCAAGAACAAGGTGACTGAAGATTTGGAGTTCTACAGCGTCATGCGCAGTATCCGTGCTATTGAGAATAGTGATGTGTGTATTCTGATGCTTGACGCCACTCGTGGTATTGAGTCACAGGATATGAATATCTTTCAGCTTATTCAGCGCAACCACAAGAGTCTTGTTGTAGTAGTCAATAAGTGGGATCTCGTTGAGGACAAGGACCAGAAAGTCATCGATACGTTCCAAAATGCCATTCATGAACGTATGGCACCATTTGTGGATTTCCCAATCATTTTCGGTTCGGCACTAACAAAGCAGCGTATCTTCAAGGTTTTGGAGACTGCTAAAGAGGTGTATCAGAATCGTAAGCTTCGCATTGGTACTACAAAGCTCAATGAAGTAATGCTGCCCATTATTGAGGCTACACCACCACAATCAATCAAGGGTAAGTATATCAAGATTAAGTATTGCTCTCAGCTACCTAATACACAGATACCATCGTTTGTGTTCTATGCCAACCTGCCACAGTATGTGAAGGAGAACTATCGTCGTTTCTTGGAGAACAAGATACGTGAGAAATGGTCCATGCATGGATGTCCAATCAATGTGTTTATCCGAAAGAAATAAAGGCGATGCATCGACTACTGTATCTTTTTGGTCTTGTTTTGCTGCTGCAGTTAACGGCTTGTGGGCATAGTCCTGGTCCGGAGGAAGTAGCTGCCGAGACAGCCAAGGCTTATTATGAGCAGCTACTTCATGGCAAGTATGATCAGTTTGTTGATGGACGTTACTTCCCCGACTCAATTCCAGGCAGCTATCGCGAGCAGCTTATTGCCAATGCTAAGATGTTCGTAGGTGAACAGCAAGAACAGCACAAAGGAATCAGCGAGGTGCGCATTGCTAATGCACAGGCAGACACAGCTACCCATACAGCCAATGTGTTTCTCACATTCGTATATGGGGATAGCACCAAAGAGGAAGTGCTTGTGCCCATGGTTGAACATCGGGGAGTGTGGTATCGTCGATAGGATAATTTCTGACAACCACCCAGGAAGCGCATTTCTAAGACGTTTAGATGACCTTTAGAAATAAATACTATATAAGATTGAGGCCTCCTTGTTAACTTTGATAACAAGGAGGCCTCAATCTTTATTGATATAATAGTGGACGTAAGATGTTTTCGTTCAGGCTATTCCATCGGAAGCAACATACTTTTTATTATAGTAAATCACCCTTTGCAATTAGTCTTCCAACAGCTTCTCGTATGTATCAAATGAGGCTTTATTCTTACGTAGCCTCCGCTTCTCTCACTTTTTTAAATAGATCAGAAGCAAACACGAGGTCGTTGAGCCTCTTGTTCTTTGCATCCATTATCTTGTCTTTGTTGCCAACCCATTCTTTACGTCCTTTGTAGATGAAAAGAATATTCTCTCCAATTTCCATAACGGAATTCATATCATGGGTGTTGATAATGGTCGTGATATTGTATTCCTTGGTAATATCGGAGAGTAATTTATCTATGACAAGCGATGTCTTGGGGTCAAGACCAGAGTTGGGCTCGTCGCAAAAGAGATACTTTGGGTTGAGTACGATGGCACGGGCTATGGCCACACGCTTCTGCATGCCTCCTGATATCTCCCCAGGAAACTTCTTTTCTGCATCTAGAAGGTTAACCCTTGCCAGACATTCACGGGCACGCTTAACGCGGTCTCGATAGTTCATCGAAGAGAACATGTCCAAAGGATATTCTACATTTTCCAATACGGAGAGCGAGTCAAAAAGTGCCCCACTTTGGAAGATCATTCCCATTTCGCGCCTCATGGCCACCTTCTCGCGTTTTGTCATCTTGACAAAATCGCGGCCGTCATAGAGTACTTCTCCAGATGTGGGTTCCAATAGTCCCACAAGATTCTTCATCAGAACTGTCTTTCCTGACCCACTCTGACCAATGATTAGGTTCGTCTTCCCCGTCTCAAATGTTGCGTTGATACAGCAGAGGACGGCCTTATCATCGAAGTTCTTAGTTAGATTCTTGACTTCAATCATGATAAAAGCTGGGTTAAGAAGACGTCAGAGAAGAGAATTAACACACTGCTGCTTACGACGGACTTTGTTGAAGCCTCACCAACTTCGACAGAACCACCCTCAACCGTATAACCGTAAAAAGACGATACGCTGGCGATAATGAAGGCGAAGAAGAGGCTCTTGATGATGCTCATATATACGAACCATTCGTTGAATGAGTGGCGCATGCCCGCCGTAAGGTCGTCAGGTGACATCAAATGTCCGATATACGATGTGGCATATGCTCCAATAATTCCCATTGTAGAGGAAAATATTACCAGGAATGGCATAATTGTTACTAACCCCAAAATCTTTGGAAGAATGAGATAATTGGCCGAGTTGACTCCCATGATATCCAAAGCGTCTATCTGTTGAGTTACACGCATGGTGCCTAACTCCGATGCAATATTGGAGCCAACCTTTCCGGCAAGAATAAGACACATGATGGAACTAGAGAACTCCAAAAGCATAATTTCTCGAGTTGTGTAGCCCGCGGTCCAATGCGGCATCCAAGGGCTTTCGATGTTCACTTTCATCTGGATGCAAATCACAGCCCCTATGAAAAAGCTGATAAGTAGCACGATGCCGATGGAGTCGACCCCAAGTTGAGCCATCTCCTTGATATAGCGCTTACCAAACATCCTAAATCGATCTGGCCGTGCGAACGATCGACCCATCAAGATGACATAAGTGCCAAAGGTGGTGAGATAATTCTTTAAAATATTGGCTATGAACATACGTTATCGCAGTTATTTCTTGCAAATGTAGCGAAATTCCATAGATAAACTGCCAACGTCTGCTTAGTTTTTGTTTTTTATAACTCTTGGATGTCGTCGGTTTTTGTTGCTGATGCCCATACACAGTCAATCGGATTCTGATTCAATTTGTTTTACTCAGTGAATCAATTTGATTCACTCGGTAATTCAAATTGATTCACGTTGTGATTCAATTTGATTCACAGTCTTCTATGATGCATAACACTCAGAAAAAGGACTTAATCATTATTTGAGAAGAGATTGGAATATGGTTCCAGCAGTATTTTACAAGTAAATGTTGGTACGAAATATCTTTGGATGAGATTGCTAATATTCTATTAATGTGGGCTTTTGAACTCTAAAAATGGGCACTATCTTTATTATTCCATGGTAATTTTGTACATTTGCAAGCAAATTATTGCATTATGGCAGAACTGAAACATTCGGTCCTTCGTACTGAGGGACTAACCAAACGCTACGGCGATAGAACTGTGGCCGAAAAAGTTAGTATCGATGTAAAGCAGGGAGAGATTGTGGGATTGTTGGGACCTAACGGTGCAGGCAAGACCACATCGTTCTATATGACAACTGGTCTTGTCGTTCCCAACGAAGGGCATGTTTATATTGATGACAAGGATATTACCAACTTTCCTGTGTTCAAGCGTGCTCGTGCGGGAATAGGTTATCTCCCACAGGAAGCGAGTGTGTTTCGTAAGCTCAGCGTGGAGGATAACATTATGTCAGTTTTGGAGATGACAAAACTGTCCCATAAAGAACAAATCGAAAAGTTGGAGAGTCTGATTAGAGAGTTTCGACTCGGAAAAGTCAGAAAGAACAAGGGTGACCGACTTTCTGGTGGAGAACGAAGACGTACTGAGATTGCACGCTGTCTGGCCATCGACCCGAAGTTCATCATGCTTGACGAGCCGTTCGCTGGTGTGGACCCTATAGCTGTGGAAGACATTCAGCATATTGTGTGGCGCCTAAAATACCGCAATATCGGTATTCTCATCACCGACCATAATGTGCAAGAGACGCTGTCTATCACTGATCGTGCGTATTTGCTCTTTGAGGGGCGTATTCTCTTTCAAGGGGCACCCGAGGACTTGGCCGCCAACCAAATCGTCCGCAAAAATTATCTGAGCGAAAACTTTGTCTATCGTAAGTTTCAAAGTAATGAAGAGGATCAGGCTTTTGCTGCCGAGGCATTAAAGGCGCAGCAGAAAGTGGATGACGTGACAGAGGCCGAGAGCCAATAGAATATAAGGCAGAACGGCAAAGGAAGACGACTTATAACTTTAATCATACACATTCTGATGAAAAAGATTCTGTTGATGCTTGTATTATTCATGCAACTCATCGGGGCTTCCGCACAGTGCTATGATGCTTCCGAAACCAAGTTCAATGGGGATCGCTATGCCGGGTTTGGCGGCACGGCGGAGGTGGGTTACGTCTTCGGCGACTATAAGTCGGTAGAGGTGATGGGGTCTGTGGGCTATCGGTTCAACCGAGTAGTGTATGCCGGTGCAGGCCTTGGCTATAATTTTAATCAAGAAATCGGAACGTTTCCTGTCTTCGGGCATCTCCGATTGTCGGTGCCCTCCTCTAAAGTGGCGCAGCCTTTCGCTGATTTGAAGGCAGGTGTTTGCATAGAAGATGGCTTAAGTGGTGCCAGTGGTGTTTGTGGTAGTGTGTCGGCTGGTGTGCGTCTTGACTTTTGCACATTGGCCATTGGGTATAGCGGCCAGGCGCTCGTGGGTGGTGGCATTGAGGGCTTCACCTTGAGGCTAGGTTTCGTTTTTTGAATATACTCGATGTCTATTGACCAGGAGACAAGCAACCTTGGTCATGGTTAAAAAAACAAATTTTACTATTATATATTAGGGAATTTGGCGAATATTGAGTAATTTTGCGTCTCGAATTTATAAAATTACCCCTGTTTTCGGAATAAAATCATAAATAACAATAGCAAGAGATGAAAGTATCATTTGAGTGTCCCGACAAGATTAATGGCTTGTTGACCATCACTGTCGAGGAAGATGACTACAAGCAGGATGTCGAGAAGACACTGAAGGATTATCGCAAGAAGGCCAATGTTCCAGGCTTCCGTCCTGGTCAGGTTCCCATGGGATTGATTAAGCGTCAGTATGGCACAGCCATTAAGGTTGACTCCATCAACAAACTGCTTGGCAATGAGATACAGAAATATATTGCAGACAACAAGATTCAGATGCTTGGAGAGCCTATGGGTTCTGAAAACCAAGAGCCACAGGATTTAGAAAAGGAAGCTCCATATACCTTCATGTTCGATATTGCTGTTGCACCTGAGTTCAGCATCGAATTGACCGACAAGGATACAGTGGATTACTACGAGATCGAGGTTGATGACAAACTTGTTGATCAACAAGTGGATATGTTCACATCTCAAGCTGGTCAGTATGTGGATTGTGAAGTCTATCAGAAGGGCAATATGATGAAGGGCGACCTTCGTGAGCTTGATGCTGAAGGTAATACTATGGAAGGTGGTATTACTGTTGAGGCAGCTGTGATGATGCCTGAATATATCAAGGTCGATGATCAGAAGAAATTGTTCGATGGCGCCAAGGTTGGTGATATTATCACTTTTAGTCCTCGCAAGGCATATCCCGAAAGCGATGTGGAGGTATCTTCTTTGTTGAAAATCAAGAAGGAAGAGGTTGCTGAGCATGAGGGTGATTTTAGCTATCAGGTTACCGAGATTCAGCAATTCAAGAATCATGAAGTAAATCAGGAACTCTTCGATCAAGTATTTGGAAAAGACGTTGTCAAAGATGAAAAGGATTTCCGCTCTAAGATCGAGGAAGGCATTAAGCCTCAGTTGACTCGTGACAGCGATTATAAGTTCCTCATGGATCTGCGTAAATATGCAGAGGATAAGGTTGGACAACTCACATATCCAGAGGAGTTGCTCAAGCGTTTCATGAGACAGAACAACAAGGATAAGGACGAGGCTTACTTCGAAAAGAACTATGAGCCAAGCATCAAGGAGCTTACCTGGAGCCTCATTCGTAGTCAACTTGCCGAGCAAACTCAGGTTAAGGTTGACGATGAGGATGTAAAGGCTGCCGCTCGCGAGACTGCTCGTGCTCAGTTTGCTCAATATGGCATGAACAATGTGCCTGATGAGTATGTAGCTAACTATGCTGACGAATTGTTGAAGAAACAAGAGACTGTGCAGAACTTTGTAGATCGCGCTATCGACGCAAAACTGACGGCAGCAATGAAGGATATTGTTAAGTTGAATAAGAAGAATATTTCACTGGATGACTTCAATAAGTTGATGGAAGAGAAATAACTTTTTTTAGTAAATTTAATAAGCACAACCAAGAGGTTGTCGACTTTTTTTAGTATCTTTGTGTTATCAACCAACTAAAAAGAGTCGCCAATCTCTTTTTAATTTCAATAGAAAGGATAAAATGAATAACGATTTTAGGAATTTTGCCACAAAGCATTTGGGGATGAATGGAATGACGCTAGACCAGGTGGTTAGCGCTCAAAACCAGTACCTCAATCCTTATATATTGGAGGAACGTCAGCTTAACGTAACTCAAATGGATGTGTTCTCACGCTTGATGATGGATCGCATCATCTTCCTTGGAACACAAATCGACGATTATACAGCCAATACTTTGCAGGCTCAGCTACTTTATCTGGATTCTGCAGACAGCGGTAAGGATATCTCAATCTATATCAATTCTCCTGGTGGAAGTGTCACTGCTGGACTCGGTATCTATGATACCATGCAGTTTATCACAAGTGACGTAGCCACAATCTGTACGGGTATGGCTGCTTCTATGGCAGCAGTGCTGCTTGTTGCTGGGCAGGAAGGGAAACGCTCCGCATTGCCTCATAGCCGCGTGATGATCCATCAGCCGCTTGGTGGCGTACAAGGACAGGCTTCGGATATTGAGATTGAAGCTCGTGAGATACAAAAGTTCAAGAAAGAGCTTTATACGATCATTTCCAATCATTCCCACCAAACATACGATAAAGTATGGCAAGACAGTGATCGTAACTATTGGATGACAGCAGAGGAAGCCAAGGATTACGGTATGATAGACGCGGTATTGGTCAGCAAGAAGTAAGGAGAGAAGGTAATGCCAAAGAAAGTTTGTAGCTTTTGTGGACGTGATGAGCATGAGGTTAAGTTGCTTATCACAGGCCTAAACGGATATATCTGTGAGGACTGCGCCACACAAGCCTATAAGATTGTGGAACAAAGCGGTGTGCTGGGAGATCCAGCTGCAACGAAGCATGAAGCCACTCCTTATAAGCCAACCAATAAAATTCCAAAGCCAAAGGAGATCAAGAATTATCTTGATGAATATGTCATAGGACAGGATGAGGCCAAACGATATCTATCGGTTGCGGTCTACAACCATTTTAAACGATTGCAACAGGCCACTGATGATGATGGCGTGGAAATAGAGAAGAGTAACATCATCATGGTGGGCTCTACTGGAACAGGTAAGACTTTGCTTGCACGTACCATAGCCAAATTGCTTGAAGTGCCCTTCACTATTGTTGACGCTACTGTGTTCACAGAAGCTGGCTATGTGGGTGAGGATGTGGAAAGCATTTTGACTCGCTTATTGCAAGTGGCAAATTATGATGTTCCGGCGGCTGAACGTGGTATTGTTTTCATCGATGAAATAGACAAAATAGCTCGCAAGAGCGATAATCCTAGCATTACCCGTGACGTGAGTGGCGAGGGTGTCCAGCAGGGATTGTTGAAACTTTTGGAGGGAACCATGGTGAATGTACCACCTAAGGGTGGACGCAAACATCCCGATCAGGATTATATCCATGTGGACACGCGCAACATTCTGTTTATTTGTGGCGGTGCATTTGATGGTATCGAGCGAAAGATTGCACATCGATTGAATACTCACGTTGTGGGTTATAATTCAGTGCAAAACGTTCGTCACATTGACAAGGGAGATCTGATGCAATATATCTTGCCTCAGGATCTGAAGTCATTCGGACTCATTCCCGAGTTGATAGGGCGTGTTCCTGTGCTCACTTATCTCAAGCCATTGGATCGTGAGGCTCTTCGTCGAATCTTGATCGAGCCCAAAAACTCCATAGTCAAACAGTATGTCAAACTGTTCTCAATGGATGGAATAAAATTGAACTTCACAGAAGAGGCTTTGGATTACATTGTTGACAAGGCAGTGGAATATAAGTTGGGAGCTCGTGGATTGCGTTCTATTGTTGAGGCTGTAGTCATGGATGCCATGTATGATTCACCTTCAAGACGCATTAAAAAGTTTGATGTGACTATCGATTATGCCAAGTCTCAGTTGGATAAGGCTCATTTGCAGCAGCTGGAATCAGCTTAATACTATGAGTACCTATTCTCAATTTTAGCATCTGACATGATAAAGGAGGACAATCTTACCATTCAGTTAAAACACTATTTCGGCTTTGACTCGTTCAAAGGCGATCAGGCTGCTATAATCCGCAACCTCATGGATGGCAATGATTGTTTTGTGTTGATGCCGACAGGTGGTGGAAAAAGCCTCTGCTATCAGTTGTCATCACTCATGATGGAAGGTGCTGCCATCGTTATATCCCCATTGATTGCATTGATGAAAAATCAGGTTGATGTGGTCAATGGGCTGACGGAGGAATCGGGGGTGGCTCATTTTCTCAATTCTTCGCTCACAAGAAGTGCCATAAATCAGGTGGAAGACGATGTTCGCTCTGGTCGCACAAAACTGTTGTATGTGGCTCCGGAATCGCTGAACAAAGAGGATAATCTTGAGTTTTTTAGTTCTTTCCCAATATCATTCTTTGCTATTGACGAGGCGCATTGTATCTCGGAATGGGGGCATGACTTCCGTCCTGAGTATCGTAACATCCGTCCTACAATTGACAAGATTGCTGCTGCACGGCATGAAAAGCGTCGTCCAATCATTGCTTTAACAGCCACTGCTACTGAGAAAGTACGCTCTGACATCCGAAAGAGCCTTGGCATAACAGATGCTAAGGATTTTAAGAGCTCATTCAATCGCCCTAATCTCTATTATGAGGTACGGCAGAAAGTGAGTGAGGATGATACTGACAGTCAGATTATACGATTTCTGAAGCTTCAAGAAGGTAAGAGTGGTATTATTTATTGCTTGTCTCGAAAGAAGGTCGAGGAACTGTCAAAGAAACTCCAAATCAACGGCTTTAAGGCGGCGCCATACCATGCTGGACTCGACACTGACGTCAGAACGAAGACTCAAGACGACTTCCTTCGTGAAGACATCGATATCATTGTGGCAACTATTGCCTTTGGAATGGGCATAGATAAACCGGATGTACGATTTGTCATTCATTATGATATCCCCAAGAGTTTGGAGGGCTATTATCAGGAGACTGGTCGTGCTGGACGCGATGGTGGCGAAGGAATGTGCATTGCATTCTATTCCCCAAAGGATCTCAAAAAATTAGAAAAGTTTACTGATAACAAGGGTGAGGCAGAGAAAGAGATAGGTCGACAGCTTTTGGAAGAGACAAAAGCCTATGCTGAGACATCGGTATGTCGGCGCAAGTTTTTGCTTCATTATTTTGACGAGGAATACGATAAAGATAACTGTGAAAACTGCGATAATTGCAGGCATCCACAGAAGCCGATCGATGCACAGGCCGCACTCATTGCTATTTTGACCTCCATTAAGGCCGTCAAAGAGAACTTTGATCAATCCTATATCATTGACTTGGTCAAGGGAAGAGCGACAGATAATATCGTCCGCCACGGCCATGACACGCTGCCAGAGTTTGGCATTGGCATGGTTATTACCCAACAATACCCATCCATTTGGAATCCAGTGATTCGACAAGCCATGATTTCCTCTTTTATCCGAAAGGATGTAGAAAACTATGGACACCTTAAGTTGACATCACAAGGCAGAGCTTACATTAAGAGTCCTAAGCCTTTTACTGTTGTACTTGACAAGCAGTTTGACGAGTCTGAAGATAATTCGGGCAATGCTAGTGCGCTGGACGATAAGCTCTACAAGTTGTTGAAGGGTCTCCGCAAGGATGTGGCGCGCAAGCATAACCTTCCGCCTTATGTTATTTTCCAGGATATTTCACTCACGCTGATGGCCACAAGTTATCCTGAAACAATGGATGAACTTTTACAAATCCAAGGGGTAGGGCAAGGTAAGGCCAAGAGGTTTGGTGCACCGTTCCTAGATCTTATCAGTGATTATTGTGAAGAAAATTGCATAGAACGGGCTGATATGATGCGAGTAATCAGTCTGCCTAATAAGTCGAAGAAGAAGCTAAAGATCATCGAACTCATTGATAAGCGTATCCCGCTTGATGAGATTGCCAAATCCCAAGGTTGCTCCTATGACGAGTTGTTGGATGATATCGAGTCTATAGTAAATAGTGGTATGAAGGTAGATATTAGCTATTATCTGAACAACGATGAGGTTATCGATTCAGATGAAATGACAGATATTTATGACTATTATCGCGGAAGTGAGACTGACGACATAGATGATGCCATAGAAGAGGTCGATATTTATGACGACGAAAATGGACTCACAGCGGAGCAAAAGGCGCGATTGGTGCTCATAAAGTTTCTTTCTGAAGAAGCCAATTGACAATTGGCTGATCCAGAATGAATTATTCGGAACAAATCTAACGAAAGAAAAGTTTCTGTATAGTATCTATATCAAAAAGCCCAGAACAAGTGTCCTGGGCTTTTTGTTTTGTGTAATGATTTCATCCAAATGTGAGTAGTACATTGTGGTCGATTACAAAAGTCTCTTTTCCCAGGATTGCTCGAATCTGTTTTCTATGTTGGTTGTAAGCGCGTTAAATAGCATTAAACCCCGCGAAAAATCGGAATGGTGAGCCGTAGTCTGCGAAATTATTGCTATATTTGCACGCAATAAATTTCAAAACACATTCTTATGTCATCATTTGTTGCAGATAAAATTGTAATGGACGGCTTGACTTTTGACGACGTCCTGTTGATTCCGGCTTATTCAGAGGTCCTTCCGAAAGAAGTAAAACTAAAGACAAAGTTCTCTCGTCATATCGAGTTGAATGTGCCTTTCGTAACTGCAGCCATGGATACCGTGACTGAAGCAGCCATGGCCATAGCCATTGCACGTGAGGGAGGAATTGGTGTCATCCATAAGAACATGACCATCGAGGAGCAGGCAAGGCAGGTCGCTATTGTTAAGCGTGCTGAGAACGGAATGATCTACGACCCCATCACAATTCGCCAAGGCAAGACAGTGAGAGATGCGTTGGAACAGATGCACGAGTTCCACATCGGTGGTATACCCGTGGTTGATGAAGAAAACCACCTCGTGGGCATCGTTACAAACCGTGACTTGCGTTTTGAGCGTCGTTTGGATAAGACCGTTGATGAAGTGATGACACGTGAGAACTTGGTAACGACTAACCAGCAAACAGATCTCATAGCTGCTGCACAAATACTCCAGGAGCACAAGATTGAGAAGCTTCCTGTAGTCGATTCGGAAAATCATTTGATAGGTCTCATCACTTACAAGGATATTACCAAGGCCAAGGATAAGCCTATGGCCTGCAAAGACGAGAAGGGACGTCTACGCGTTGCTGCCGGTGTCGGCGTGACTGTAGATACCCTTGATCGCGCTCAGGCATTGGTAGAGGCTGGCGTAGATGCTATCGTCATCGATACAGCCCATGGACATAGCAAAGGCGTGATCGAAAAGTTGCATGAGGTGAAGTCGGCATTCCCTAACGTGGACGTAGTTGTTGGAAATATCGCAACGGGTGAAGCAGCTCGTTTCTTGGTAGATAATGGCGCTGATGGCGTAAAGGTCGGTATTGGACCTGGCTCAATCTGTACAACCCGCGTCATAGCTGGTGTTGGTGTTCCTCAGTTGAGTGCCGTTTACGATGTTTACTCTATGCTTAAGGATACTGATGTGCCACTGATTGCAGATGGCGGTTTACGCTATTCCGGTGATATTATGAAGGTTCTTGCAGCAGGTGGAAACTGCGTTATGGTGGGTTCGCTTGTGGCTGGTACAGAGGAGTCTCCAGGTGAGACAATAATCTACGACGGTCGTAAGTTCAAGAGCTATCGTGGCATGGGGTCCTTGGAAGCAATGGGCCAAAAGAATGGTTCGAAGGACCGTTACTTTCAGAGTGACACGAACGATTTGAAGAAACTTGTACCTGAGGGAATTGCTGGCCGTGTACCTTACAAAGGAACGGTGCAGGAGGTAATCTATCAGTTGACTGGTGGTCTCCGTTCTGGTATGGGATATTGTGGCGCCTCGACTATCGCGGCATTACATAATGCTCGATTCGTACGCATCACTAATGCAGGTGTATTGGAGAGTCATCCACATGATATCACCATCACCAGTGAGGCTCCTAACTACTCTCGACATCAATAATCTAAAATATGTGATGTGGCGGCGGGGTGTCTAAGCGCCCTCCCACCACATTTTTTGTGCAACTTAACCTAAAACAATGAAAGCAACACTGCTGTTGGGTGCTATGCTTATGTGTGGCTCCTTGTCCTTTGCCCAAAGTGCTGATCCCGTCATCATGACGATTAATGGGAAGTCAGTGCCACGCTCGGAATTTGAGTATTCTTATAACAAGAACAACTCGGATGGTGTAATAGATAAGAAGTCCGTAGAGGACTATGTGCCTCTCTTTGTCAATTACAAGCTCAAGGTTGAGGCTGCAAAGGACGCTAAACTTGACACGCTGACTTCATTTCAGCAAGAATTTGCCGGTTATCGCGACCAACAGATACGGCCGGCAATGATTTCTGATGCAGACGTGGAGGCTGCAGCCAAGCGCATCTATACAGAGACACAGCAGCGAATCGATGCTAATGGAGGTATGGTCAAGGTTTCTCACATCCTTGTATTGATGAAGCAAAAAGCTACTCCGGACGAGCAGCGAGCAGCAAAAGTTCGCATTGATTCTATTTATCAGGCGTTGCAGCAAGGTGCAGACTTTGCAACTCTAGCCAAGAAGGTATCTCAGGATCCTGGCTCCGCACCCAATGGAGGTCTACTTCCGCTCATTGTGAAGGGTCAGACATTCAAGGAATTTGAGGACTTGGCATGGGGATTGAATGACGGTCAGATGAGCAAGCCGTTTACATCTCCGGCAGGCTGGCATATCATATTGAAGCAAGCACATCAAAACTTCTATGACTACGCCTCTCAGCGTGATGCAATTCTTAAGTTCATCGATCAACGTGGCCTTCGTGAGACGCTCATAAATGAGAAGCTTGATACTCTTGCTAAACAAGAGAACACTACTCCTGCTAAGGTGCTTGAGGCCAAAAAGGAGGACATGATGGCTAAGGATCCTGATCTAAAGTATCTCATCCAGGAATACCACGATGGTTTATTGCTTTTTGAAATCAGTAATCGAACCGTTTGGGATAAGGCTCAAAAGGATGAGGCTGGGCTCGAACAATACTTCAAAAACAATAAAAAGAAATACAAATGGGATGAGCCTCGCTTCAAGGGCATGGCCTACCATACGCGCAATCAAGCAGATATCAAGGCAGTAAAAGACGCTGTAAAGCGACTGTCATTTGATGATTGGGCTGAGACTTTGCGCAATAAGTTTAATGCAGACTCAGTATTACGTATCCGAGTTGAGAAGGGAATTTTCAAGAAAGGTGACAATGCATTGGTCGACAAGGAAATTTTCAAGGTAGATACAGTACCTGTTGCTTTGAAGGATTTTCCTTATATGGCTGTATTTGGCAAAAAGTTGAAGAATCCAAAAGAAATGAGCGATGTTAGGGCATTGGTTGTTACAGACTATCAGGAGTACTTGGAACAGGGGTGGGTTGACCAGCTCCGTAAGCGTTATCCTGTGGTTGTCAACGAAGATGTGCTCAAGACAGTGAACAAACACTAAATAGAACGAATGAGAATCAGTAAGTTATCTATAGTCGTGGCGGTGACACTGCCCATAGGACTGTCGGCAATGGCGGGCATTATTGGTCAGCAATCGTCGAGTTTGCAAGTAGCTGCAAATGTCGTAAATGACACTGCAGTTGCTGCTGTCGAAGAGAAAGTAGTGCCTGAGGCTAGTATTGTTGATGAAGTGGTATGGGTCGTAGGCGACGAACCAATACTTAAGTCGGACATTGAAATGATGCGTATGCAGGGTATGGTAGAGGGTATCAAGTGGAGCGGTGACCCCGACTGCACTATTCCCGAACAGATTGCTGTGCAGAAACTCTTTCTTCATCAGGCAGCAATTGACTCAATCGAGGTTACCGAGACCGAAATAGCCTCGGGCGTGGAGCAACAGATAAGTCGATGGATACAAGCAGCAGGAAGTCAAGAAAAGCTAGAGGAATATCGCAAACAGAGCATCAATGAGATGCGTGCCGACTTACATGATGATTTCAAGAATCAGCAGCTTATCCAAAAGATGCGGCAGAAGCTAGTGGAAGACATCAAAGTTTCACCTGCTGATGTACGCGCCTACTTCCGTACTATGCCTGAGGACAGTGTACCATTTGTACCAACCGAGGTGGAAGTTCAGATCATACAGCGGTCGCCTAAGATAAAGCAGGAGGAGATAAACCGCGTGAAGGATCAGCTAAGAAATTTCACAGACCGTGTGAATAAGGGCGAGACTACTTTTGCAACGCTGGCCCGTCTCTACTCCGAAGATCCTGGATCAGCCCGTCAAGGAGGCGAGATGGATTATGTTGGACGTGGCTTGCTTGACCCGACATTTGCCAACGTTGCCTTCAACCTGACCGATCCAAAGAAAATTTCCAAGATTGTGGAGACAGAATTCGGTTTCCATATAATCCAACTCATAGATAAACGTGGTGACAAAATCAAGGTTCGCCATATCCTTCTGAAACCGAATGTAGCACCCGAGGAGATTACTACTGCAGAGCATCAGCTCGATTCAATCACCAATGACATCCGAGCAGGAAAGTTCCCCTTTGAAGAGGCTGCAACGTTCCTGTCTGATGACAAGGACACGAAAAATAATAAAGGTTTGATGTCGAATGCAGGCGCTGACGGTATGACCTCTCGTTTCCAGATGAAGGATCTGCCTACAGAGATTGCACGTGTGGTGGACACCATGAAAGTGGATGAGATTTCACAGCCATTCTCTATGATAAACGGTAAAGGCAAGACTGTCGTGGCTGTCGTTAAGCTTAAGAGCCGTACCGATGGACATAAGGCTACGATTACCGAGGACTTCCAAGTGATGAAGGATCTTGTGCTCAATAAGGAGCGTGAAAAGAAGTTGCACGACTGGGTGGCCGATAAGATCAAGCACACCTATGTGCGCATGAATGACCGCTATAAGGACTGTAAGTTTGAGTATCAGGGTTGGCAGAAATGACAATAGGCCGCATAAGACATACTTTAACAATAGGGCATAGATTACTCCTGATGGGTTTTCTATGCCTCTTTGTCGTGAGTGTGGTTAGTGCACCGCGAGGAAAGCGAAAGAAAAAGCCTGTCGATGAGCGTGTCTATTTGATTCATGCCGATGAACTCAGGTATGATATTTATGGCCCAAACCCTGATGCACAGATTGTGAAGGGTAATGTGTCGTTCCGGCACAAGGGCGCACGACTTACTTGTGATAGTGCCTATTTCTATCAAACTTCCAACTCTGTGCGTGCATTTGGACACGTGCGTTTCCGCCAAGCTGATACGCTTAACCTCGTCTGTGATCGCGCATGGTATGATGGGCAAGCACAGATGTTGCAGGCAAGACAAAACGTTGTCCTTAAGCATCATAAGCAGACACTCTTTACAGACAGCCTTAATTACGACCGACTCTATCAATACGCCTATTTCTTTAATGGTGGACGATTGGTTGATGGTAAGACAAGGCTAAGCTCAGATTGGGGCGAATATCATACCGATACGCGCCAGGCACGATTCAATCTTGACGTACAGGTACAGACGCCCGACCATCGCATCTCGACGGATACGCTTTATTACGAAACCGCAACGTCACGCGCTCACGTTGTAGGCAATTATACCACGAATAAGGGAAAAGGCAAAGTTGGCCCCTCAATTATCAAAAGTAAGGGTAGTACGATTACGACCACCGATGCTTTCTTCAATACTCGCAATGATAAAGCTGAGCTTTATGGAAGATCTATGGTTGTGGACAAGGCAAAAACTATCATCGCTGACACGCTGTTTTATGATAGTAAAAATGGAAATAACCGTGGACATGGTAACGTGATATACGTTGATGATGAAAACAAAAATAAGATTACTTGTGGCGAAGTAGTATATAATGAAAAGCAGGGAAAAGGATATGCCACCAAGAAAGCATTGATCATGGACTATTCCCATGCTGACACGCTATATATGCATGCCGACACTCTGCGCTTAGAAACGTTTTTCATCAATACAGATTCGATGTATCGTAAGGTGCATGGATACCATAAGGTGCGTACCTATCGTACGGATTTTCAGGCCGTATGCGACTCAATGGTCTTCAATTCCAAGGACTCTTGCATGACAATGTATCAAGATCCGATTGTGTGGAACGAAGGGCGACAGCTGTTGGGAGAGGTTATAAAGGTTTACACCAACGACTCTACCATTCGTGAAGCTCACGTTTTGGGACAGGCCTTGTCCATTGAGATGCTTCCAGATAGCACACATTACAATCAGATTTCCTCGCGTGATATGTATGCCTACTTTGTGAAAGGGGCTATCCGTCGCAATGATGCAGTGAGCAACGTGCGTTCAATCTATTTTCCTATCGATAGTAAAGACAGTACCTATATCGGGTTGAACTATACAGAGACTGACACCATGCGTATGTATATATCACCAGAACGGAAGTTACAGCGCATTTGGATGCCCAAAGCCACGGGCACGCTTTACCCAATGACACAGATACCGCCAGACCGATATAAATTGGATAACTTTGCGTGGTTCGACTATATTCGGCCGGTCAACAAGGACGATATATTCAATTGGCGCGGTAAAACAGGAGGCACAGAACTCAAGGAAATCAAGCGACATACAGCTCCATTGCAGCAAATTGGTAGACCGGAAACCACGGCTCAGCCCACACTCTCCAGTAAGCCAGTTGAGCGAAAGAAGGGTAATTGAGCATAGATATCTTTTTTCAAATATTCTGATTGCAAGACATTTATTATTGCCTTAACTATACTGACAATTGCATCAAGAGACGGTTATAGCTGAAAAGGGCATGGTAATAGGCAAACCTTGATTCTCAAGTGACAGTTACCTGGCTTTCCAGTCTTCTCGCATTTCATACTATTAATCATTATTTCATGAGCGACATCATACAACTCTTACCTGATTCTGTTGCCAACCAAATTGCGGCTGGCGAAGTAATACAGCGCCCTGCTTCCGTTATCAAGGAGCTGGTAGAGAATGCTGTGGATGCCGGGGCTCATCAAATCGATGTGCTTGTAGTTGATGCTGGCCGTACGTCTGTACAGGTAATAGATGATGGTAAGGGCATGTCGGAGACAGATGCACGTCTGTCTTTCGAGCGCCATGCAACCTCGAAGATACGTCAAGCAGACGATCTATTTAACCTACACACCATGGGCTTCCGTGGCGAAGCTTTGGCATCAATAGCCGCAGTGGCGCAGGTTGAACTGAAAACACGCATGGAAAGCGAGGAACTTGGCACACATCTCACGATTGCAGGTACCAAGTTTATGGGCCAAGAACCCTGTGCTTGTCCCGTGGGCTCTAATTTCTTGATCGAGAATCTTTTTTTTAACGTACCGGCTAGGCGTAAGTTCCTGAAGTCAAACACTACAGAACTCAACAACATCATCTCGGCCTTCGAACGAATAGTGTTGGTTTATCCTGATGTTGCCTTTACATTTTATAGCAACGGGTCGGAGATGTACAATCTCAAGGCCGGCAATCTCCGAAGGCGTATCGTCGATGTTTTTGGCAAACGTATCAATCAAGACTTGTTGCCGGTTGAGATCGAAACATCAGTCTGTGGTCTTCATGGTTTCGTTGGTAAACCTGAGTCTGCCAAGAAGAAAGGTGTGAGGCAATTCCTGTTTGTCAACGGTCGTTACATGCGTCACCCGTTGTTTCATAAGGCGGTGATGATGGCTTTCGAACGTTTGGTACCTCAGGGGGATCAAGTACCTTATTTCCTATACTTTGATGTAGACCCTAAAGACATCGACGTTAATATCCATCCTACCAAAACAGAGATAAAGTTTGAGAACGAACAGGCAATCTTTCAAATTCTCAATGCTGCCGTTAAGGATGCCGTTGGAATGTTTAGTGATGCTTCGGCGATAGAGTTCGATACTGAAGGAAAGCCTGATATACCAGTGTATAACCCTACAGTGGACTCTGCTCCTGTTCCTAAAGTAGACTTCAATCCTACCTATAATCCTTTCGACCAAGGTAGTAACTCTTTTGACTTTGGCCAGAACATTCCTACTGAGCATCGTAGTAAGATTGGTCGTATGCCAGAGACAACAGGAGATACGTCACATTCAAGAATCCCTAATCAATGGGAACAGCTTTATGAAGGACTGAAATCAGAAAATACCCCTGACCATACCATGCTCTTTTCTGATCCAACTACGACCGAAAAAGCAAGTCTCATTGACGAGAAGTCGCCAGCGCATTATCAATATAAGGGGCGTTATATCATGACAGCGGTGAAGTCTGGTCTGATGATCATAGACCAACATCGTGCTCATGTACGTATTCTTTTTGAACAATATCAGCAACAATTGTCTGCCCGGAAGATGCATGCGCAGAAGATGCTCTTCCCCGAAACGATTCAATTTACACCTCAGGAAAATATACTGCTGAATCAAATCATGCTCGACCTCCAACAGATGGGGTTTGAGTTAAGCGACCTAGGAGGTAACACATTTGCGTTAAATGCCATACCAGAAGGTCTCGAAGGCATCGATATACAGACACTTGTGCACGAGATGTTAGGTGGTTTGCTAGATAAGGACGGTTCTGCCATGCAAGAAATCAATGATTCTCTTGCCCTTGATATGGCTAAGGCGGCAGCAATTCCGTATGGGCAGGTACTTTCCAATGATGAGATGGAAAACATCGTAAACAGCCTCTTCTTATGTGGAAATGTCAATTACACGCCAGATGGACGTTCTGTGCTATGTATATTGAAACAGGACGATATTGACAAGATGTTGGGCTGATTCTAATGTTTTCACTGAATGATTTTCTGGTAAAATCTCAACATGTTGTTTCTTTATTATTATCTTTGTTGCAAACAAGGCAGTTTTTTGCGTTGCTTGTAATTCCTTTTTTGTATCATTAAATTGGAGATCAGATGATGAAGAAGTTATTCATGGTTTTGGCCTTATTATCGTTATCCGTTGGATTAAGAGCGCAAGACGCAGCTCCGGCACAGAAATACAGCGTTGCTACTAACTCTTTCTGGAATAACTGGTTTGTTCAATTAGGTGGCGATTGGAACGCATGGTATTCTACGGAGGAGTATTCATCAGGTCAACACAACAGCCTAGGGCTGCTCAGTAGTGGGCGACGTACGTTTGGCGGCGCGTTAGCTATCGGCAAATGGTTTACTCCAGGTCTTGGTATTCGCACAAAGTTGCAAGCTTGGCAGGGTAGGGCTGTGCCATTGATAGATAATGACCCTGAGAAATTTGATGAGTGGATACTCAACGAGCATATCATGTTCAACTTCAGCAATATGTTTCTTGGTTACAATCCCACAAGGGTGTGGAATATAGTTCCCTTTATAGGCGGGGGCATATCACGGAACATGAGTGACAATCGCTATGCTATACAGATGAGTCTTGGTATGCTTTCTACATGGCGACTTGGCAGTCGTGTCAATGTCTATTTGGAGGCTGGATGGAATCAAATGGAGGATGACTTTGACGGGGTAAGGGCTGATAATGCCCACAAAAGTCGTTTTTGGAAGAGCCATGACAACAATGTCTATGGTGAGATAGGTCTTACGCTTCAGCTTGGTAAGTCCACTTGGAAACCTATGCCCGACGTAGATGCCATTAGAATGCTCTCTGAGAGCCAGATTGATGCGCTTAATGCCCAGCTCGAAGATGCAAGTGCCGAAAACGAACGACTGCGTAATCTGCTAGAAGAACAGCCTAAGGTTACTGAGGCAACTGCTGTCGCACCAGAGATTGTTAATACGCCGGTGTCGGTGTTCTTTGATATTAATAACTCCGAAATCGCCTCACGCAAGGATCTTGTTAATGTTGAGGCCCTAGCAAAGTACGCTAAAGGAAATGGAAAGAAACTGATTGTGACCGGTTATGCGGATAGTGCCACAGGGAAAATGGAATCGAATCAGCAACTTTCCGAGGCACGCGCCAACACTGTGGCTGATGAATTGTTGAAGATGGGAATGATCCAAGACAATATCATTGTTGTTGGCAAGGGAGGCATCAACGAACTTTCGCCTATCTCTTATAACCGTCGTGTCATCGTAACTGTCGGTCAATAGCACAAATAACTCTCAATGTTGATATAAGCCAATAGGCTGCATTTTATATAAAAAGGAAGACACCACGGACTTGTAAGAGCCATCGCTCGCTGTCTGTGGTGTCTTCCTTTTGTTTATGAACGGCCCCAAATGTAATGGTCAATGTTATCTCACTTTGTATTAGATGGTGCTAGTACTTTACCAAAGATGATAGTTATGTGACGTCATGTGGGCATTAATCTATTTCTTGTCGTAAAGGATATTAATTAGACCGAATCCTCTCGAATTCCCATTACGCCCTTTCAAGGCAAATGTTTTATGGAATTATGGTGAAATATGACGGGATCTAAGTAGTTTATTTAAAGAACTATATACTCATTATTGATAGTAAGTGGGGCTGTAATTCAATTTGATTCACTGAGTAAATCAAATTGAATCATGGCGTAAATCAAATTGAATCACACGGTGAATCAAATTGATTCACTACCGACTTTCTAGGGGTTCATATGCAGGAAATGGCCAACCAATATCAGCGAAAATCAGGAAATTTGTCACTTTGAGAAAAAAAATCTTATAAAAGTTTGCTGGAACAGGGGAGATGTTGTACCTTTGCAACCGCAAACGAGATCATCGGGCGCTTAGCTCAGTTGGTTTAGAGCGTCTGCCTTACAAGCAGAGGGTCGGGGGTTCGAATCCCTCAGCGCCCACTTAGGGGTGTTCCCCGTAGTCCTTCGGGATTGCGGGGATTTTTCTTTTTATGTATCGATGGTTCGATTTTTGCCTGACGTCAGATTGAGTTCAATTTTTCGTATGTGAGGAATGGCTAGTTTTCGAAAGAGAAATTACGAGACAATAAGATAAGAATTTCGTGAAAGCTTTACCTTTTTGGTAATTTCTCGTTCTTCTTTTGGGTAGAGTTTTGATAATGTCTATGGTGAACTCTCCAATGTTTTTCTTTGCTTTCTTAATTAACAATCTTTTTCCATCTCTTTGCTTATTGTATTAAATAGTTTTCGTAATTTTGCATCATTAGAAGTAATACGTATTATTTATGAAGCTCAATGAGTTGACGGCTATCTCGCCAATTGATGGTCGTTATAGAGGTAAGACAGAGCCACTGGCTAACTATTTTTCAGAATTCGCATTAATCAAATATCGTGTACGTGTGGAGATTGAATACTTCATCACGCTATGTGAGTTGCCCTTGCCACAGTTGAAGGGCTTTGACCATGGACTCTTTGATACTTTGCGTGATATCTATCGACTTTTTGATGAAACATCGGCACAACGTGTGAAGGACATTGAGAAGGTGACCAATCACGATGTTAAGGCTGTAGAATACTACATTAAGGAGGAATTTGACAAGATAGGTGGATTGGAGGAATACAAGGAATTCATTCATTTCGGCTTAACGTCACAGGATATCAATAACACTAGTGTGCCTCTTTCGATGAAGGATGCGCTCAATGACGTGTACTATCCCATGGTGGAAGAATTGATTGCTCAGCTGCAGTCATATGCTGACGAATGGAGAGATGTAGCCATGTTGGCAAAGACCCATGGTCAGCCAGCGTCACCCACTCGCCTTGGCAAGGAGATAATGGTCTATGTTTATCGTCTTAAGGAACAGCTTGATACACTAAAGCATACTAAGCTTACGGCTAAGTTTGGTGGCGCTACGGGCAATTATAATGCTCACCATGTAGCCTATCCTGAGTTAGATTGGCGTGAGTTTGGCAATCGCTTTGTAAGTGAGAAGCTAGGCCTTGAGCGTGAGCAGTGGACCACACAGATTAGCAATTATGACTATCTAGGCGCCATTTTTGATGCCATGCGTCGCATCAATACCATCATTATTGACCTTGACCGCGACTTCTGGATGTACATTTCGATGGATTACTTCAAGCAGAAGATCAAGCAAGGCGAGGTAGGTTCTAGTGCCATGCCACATAAGGTGAACCCTATCGACTATGAGAACAGCGAGGGAAACCTCGGTATGGCCAATGCTATGCTTCAGTTTTTGGCTGCCAAGCTTCCTGTTAGTCGTTTGCAGCGTGATCTCACCGATTCTACGGTTATCCGAAATATCGGAATGGTGTTCGGCTATAGTGTTATCGCGTTTCAGAGCACGCTGAAGGGTCTCCGCAAACTTATTCTCCATAAAGAGAAGATGGATGAGGATCTCGACAACAACTGGGAGGTTGTAGCTGAGGCCATTCAAACCATATTGCGAAGAGAGGGATACCCTCATCCTTACGAGGCATTGAAGGCACTTACTCGTACAAATCAGAAAATGTCAGAGCAAACTATACACGAATTTGTTGCTACGCTCAATGTTAGTGACGATGTGAAGAAGGAACTCAAAGCCATTACCCCGCAAAACTATACAGGAATTTAATAGTGTTGAGACAGAATAATTTAGTCTCATTAATGAATCAATAAATATTTTTTAGGAATAAGCAATTATTAATCATGGCCGAGAGGCTAACAAAGGATTTACAATGTCAGAAGAATTAGAAAACAAGATTCAGGAACCTAATCAGGAACAGAATCCCCTACAGGAAGGAAGAAGAGAGGGCTACAGTCGCCCATCAGGTTATCAGAGAGAGTATCGTGAGGAGGGAGCAAGGACACAACGTCCACGCATCCACACACAACGCGCATTCAGCGCTGATGAAGACAACAGCAACAAACAAGATGGTGGTTTCCGTCCGGAAGGATTCGGATCCGGCCTTCAAAGTGGCTCGAATGAACAGGGTCACCAGCCATATAATAGTGGCTACCAACCCCGTCAGGGTGGCTATCAGAGCCGTGGTGGCTATCAGCAGCGCAGTGGTTACCAGCCACGTCAAGGAGGATATCAGCCCCGTCAGGGTGGCTATCGTCCACATTCAGACAATCAGGAAGGTGGCTATCAGCCACGTGAGGGTTACCAGCCTCGTCAAGGAGGTTACCAGCCTCGTCAAGGTGGCTACCAGTCACGCGAAGGTGGATATCAACCTCGTCAACAAGAGGGTTACCAGCCTCGCGAGGGTGGCTATCAGCCCCGTCAGCAGGGAGGTTATCAATCCCGTGAAGGCGGTTATCAGCCTCGTCAGGGTGGATACAACCGTCCACAAGGTGGGTACAGCCGTCCTCAGGGTGGCTATCAGTCCCGTCCTCAGGGTGGCTATCAGTCCCGTCCTCAGGGTGGCTATCAATCCCGTGAAGGCGGTTATCGCCCACGTCCTCAAGGAGGATATAGTCGTCCTCAGGGTGGTTATCAGCCCCGTCAAGGTGGATATGGCGAACGTCCAGCCTACGATCCCAATGCTAAGTATAGTCTAAAGAAACGTATTGAATATAAGGAAACCCATGTTGATCCTAATGAACCAATTCGTCTGAACAAATATCTCGCAAATGCAGGAGTATGCTCTCGTCGTGAGGCTGATGAGTTCATTCAGTCAGGAGCGGTAACGGTCAATGGAGAGGTTGTAAAGGAATTGGGAACCAAGGTCCTTCGTACTGATGAGGTGAAGTTCCGTGATCAGATTGTTTCTTTGGAGAAAAAAGTATATGTTTTGCTCAATAAGCCAAAGGATTATGTAACTACTAGCGATGATCCACAGCAGCGCAAGACTGTTATGGATCTTGTGAAGGACGCTTGTCCAGAGCGCATATATCCTGTTGGAAGGCTTGACAGAAACACCACTGGCGTTCTCTTGCTTACCAATGACGGCGACTTGGCCAGCAAGCTAACACATCCCAAGTTTTTAAAGAAGAAGGTGTACCACGTGTTCTTGGATAAGAATGTGTCTCCTGAAGAACTTCAAAAGATTGTTGATGGCATAGAGTTGGAGGACGGAGAAGTACACGCTGACTCAGTAGAATATGCTGATGAAATGGACAAGTCTCAGGTGGGCATCGAAATTCATAGTGGTAAGAACCGCATCGTTCGTCGTATCTTCGAGGCATTAGGTTATCGTGTAGTCAAGCTCGATCGCGTACAGTTTGCTGGATTGACAAAGAAGAATGTACGTCGCGGCGATTGGCGCTTCCTCACACAGCAGGAAGTCGAGATGCTGCAGAGCGGAATGTTTGAATAAGATTGCCGCTTAGAAATCCTTGCAACTTTATTTATGTGAAGTTGGGAGTGATTGTGGTGATATATAAAGCAAGCTAAGGCAACCGAAAGTATCAGTAATGATTTTCGGTTGCATAGTTACTTTTTTATTCAAAGGGTATTAGTCTTCTCGTTTACCTGCAGAACACAACTGCCATTTTTCTTTCATTCTTTGTCTCTGAGTTAGCTTAAAGGCGAAACGACGAAGCAACCATGTTATGCGAAATGGAATGATAAAGAAATATATAGAATAGTTTATACCATATTATAAAGAAATATGAAACGTACAAAAGTGATTGAGGCCCTTCAGAGCGCTGGCTTTGGCAAGGAGATAACCGTCAAAGGTTGGGTGCGGTCGCATCGTAGCAGTAAGGCTGTGGATTTCATAGCGCTCAATGACGGTTCCACTATTAAGAATATTCAGATCGTCATAGACTCTTCTACAATGGATGCCGAGGAGTTGAAGAGCATTACAACTGGTGCTTGCATTCGTGCCACTGGTATTCTTGTTGAGAGTCAGGGAAAAGGTCAGAGTAGCGAGATACAGAGCAATGAGATTGAGATTTATGGTCTTTGCCCGAGCGATTACCCCATGCAAAAGAAGGGTCAGAGCTTTGAGTACATGCGCCAATATGCTCATTTGCGTTTGCGCACCAATACGTTCGGTGCTGTGATGCGCTTAAGGCACAATATGGCTTTCGCTGTTCACAAGTACTTTCATGATCATGGGTTCTTTTATTTCCACACACCACTCATTACTGCAAGTGATGCAGAGGGTGCGGGTGAGATGTTTCAGGTGACTACACTTGACCTTGATCGTGTGGCAAAGACTGGTAAGCTGGAGTATGACAAGGAGTTTTTTGGCAAGAAAACAAACCTTACGGTAAGTGGTCAGTTGGAAGGTGAGCTTGGTGCAACGTCACTTGGTGCCATCTATACTTTTGGTCCAACTTTCCGTGCAGAGAATAGTAATACTCCTCGCCACCTGGCTGAGTTCTGGATGATTGAGCCGGAAGCAGCATTCATGGAACAGGAAGAACTGATGGACTTTGAAGAGGATTTCATCAAGTATTGTGTACGTTGGGCATTGACCAACTGCAGCGATGACTTGGAGTTCCTCAATAAGATGATTGACAACAAGCTCATTGAGACTCTCAACAGCGTGGCCAATGAAACGTTCGTTCGCTTGCGTTACACTGAAGGAATCCAAATATTGGAGGATGCAGTAAAGGCTGGTCATAAGTTCGAGTTCCCTATAACTGGTTGGGGTATGGATCTAAGTAGCGAGCATGAGCGCTATTTGGTTGAGGAACATTTTAAAAAACCAGTCATCATGACCGATTATCCTGCTGAAATCAAGGCTTTCTATATGAAGAAGAATGCTGACGGCAAGACAATGCAAGGTACTGACGTGCTCTTCCCAAGAATCGGAGAGATTATTGGTGGATCTGTCCGCGAGGAAGACTACAACAAACTAGTTGCCGAGATTGTATCACGTGGCATGGATGTTAGTTCTTATAGCTGGTATCTCGACACTCGCAAGTTCGGTTCATGTCCTCATGCCGGTTTTGGCTTGGGCTTCGAGAGGCTTGTCCTCTTTGTGACCGGAATGCAGAATATCCGCGATGTCATTCCATTCCCTCGTACTCCAAAGAATGCTGAGTTCTAATAGAGCAAAAGTATAATTACAAAAAATGGCCTCGCTAATTTATCAATGTTGGTGTAATGGACATTTGGTAGGC
>DHOP01000100.1 GCA_002407775.1 Prevotella sp. UBA5387 | reverse complement strand
ATGTGCCTGTTTTGACACACCCTCGTTTTCATTTTTATTGGGATCGTCTTTGGCAACCTTTGGGATTGTAATTCAATTTGATTCACGGAGTGATTCAAATTGAATCATGCTGTAAATCAAATTGATTCACACTGTGAATCAATTTGAATCACCGGCAAAAAATGATGAGTAGAAGAGTTGGTTTCTTGACTCTTAATACCCTCATGATATGTTTTTTAAGGACATATAGGCAAATATCGTGTCTAAAAACACCAATCATAAGATCGGTATAATTATCCCGTTGCGTACAATTTACTGATTTGTTATAGAATACTTAAAATGAAATGTAACTTTCAATATAAGTGTTTGTTAGCGTCGTCAAGAGCAAGGTAGAGCGAAGCAAAAACTTTTTCAAGTTTTGGTCTGAGTAAATTGCCATAATATTTTATTTTCACGTCTATTTCGTTGATGTTTCGAGGAAAAAGTGTTAAAAACACATTTTTTCCATTTGATTGCAAAAAAACATCTTAAAAATGTTGAAACTGCGTAAAAAATCGCCTATATTTGTAGCCTAAGAAATGATCATTAGCCAAATTGCTTAAATTCTTGGCTGACTAGAAACTATTTTATTTTTTATTATTAACTATTAATTCTCGCTTTATGAAGTTGAAAAATCTACTTTTCATCGGCACATTGCTATTTTTCGGCAATAGTGTATCTGCTACAGTAGTTGACGGAGTACGCCAGAAGCCTATACCCCAGAAGTCTGCTATGCAGTATGGGACGGCTATGTATCTGTACAACATTGGCTCTAAGCAATTCTTCAAAGGCGCCAACGACTATTCTACGCGTGGAAGTGTTGGCGATGCAGGTTACAAAGTGTGGATCACGAAGCATTTAGATGCTTCTCAGACATGGGATAATCAGTCTGTAATTATCAAGGACTCAGTTGAAACAGCCAAGAAGATTCTTATGACTTGGGCTGCAGGTAATGGTGACTTGTGGGTAGACTGGAACAAACAGGCTGATACCTTATGGACAATTTTGCCACAAGCAGATGAGGTTTATCGTTTTTCTGTGGGCGCAGGTAACCTAGTGTACAATACAGCTACTTACCCCAATCTGTTTTTAGGTACCATTAGTGCACAACTAGCTAAGAACACAAGGCTTTATTGGAATCTTGCTCCTGATACAAGTTACGTTGATTGGTACTTCGTTTCTGTAGCTGATGCAAAAGTTCAAGCACAAGCAATGGATGTGTATACCACAGCTCAGCAGCTGAAAGTCTTCATCGATGATGCCAAGGCAAAAAGCGTTGATGTTTCTACACAGGAAGCTGTTTATTTAGACGAGACTAGCACCAAGGATGCCTTGTTAGCAGCTATCACTGGAGTTAAGGATGCTCTGGCCAAGTATGAGGAGGGATTAGCAAGTGCATCTGCTCCGCTTGACAAGACTACATTAATTGTCAATTCAAGCTATGACACCAATGCAAACACAGGTTGGAGTGGAACGGCACCTGCATTAAGCTATAATGTTGCTGAGTTCTATGCCAAAACTTACGATTATTCTCAGGTCATTGGTAATGCACCTCGTGGTGTTTACGCCGTGAGCTTGAATGCCTTCTATCGTGCAGGTAACTCTGGTCCTTCTTATGACAACTATAAGAACAATACAAACTACAATGCTAAGCTATATGCTTATGCAGGCATTGATAGCTTGACTTCCAATATCTTAAATCCATTCTCCGATGCATTGACAACTGCTAAGGGCATGAACGAGTCCAAAGTTACTGATGCTGTAACTGGAATTAGTTATTATGTTCCAAATAATATGCAAACAGCTGACGCTTACTTCAAGGATGGTCTTTATGCAGGCAACAAATTGTTCTTTGCTACTGAAGATGGAACTATGCGCATTGGTATGAAGAAGTCTACAACCATTAGTGGTGACTGGACTCTTTTCGATAATTGGAAGCTGACATATTATGGTAATGGTGCAGATGCTTATGCTATGTGGCTGGGTGAAGTTAAGAAATCCGCTAAGGATTATTCTACACTTCCTGTAGGCACTATTTCTACTGTTGGGGTTATCGATGCCTATAACGCTAAGGTTGCAGGATTGACAACTGCATCAACTAAGCAGGAAGTGCTTGATGCTATTGCAATGCTTCAGACCGAAGGTGCGCTAGTTGATTCTAACCTCGTTGCTTGGAAATCCTACCAGGAAGCTCTTCTCAGAGGAAAGACCGTGGCTAATGATTCCAAAATTGTAGGAACAGACAAGGACTTACTTGCAGACTACTGCGACTTGGAGTCTGAGGATATTCTCAATGCTGCTACGCTGACAACTGCTGAGGTAAATGCAGAGACAGCAAAGGTTGACAAGATGATCAACGATGCTATCAGAAATGGAATCACTGAAGGAACAGATGTTTCTGACAAGTATTTGGTGAATGCTAACTTTGAGAATACCACAGGATGGACTATTAATAGAGCTGATGGTGGTGCTGTAGCCTATGGTGGAACTGCCACAAATAAGTGCTTCGAGGCATGGAACAATTCTAACTTTGATATCTATCAGGAAGTTAAACAAGCTCCGGTGGGTGTTTATGAGTTGTCACTTCAGGGATTCTATCGTTATGGACGTGGCAATGATGCATACAATGCATACATGGCTGGTACAGCCAATAACACTGTTGTAAACATCTATGTGAACAACAATATCACACACTTCAAGAGTGTCTTCGATGAACACGTGGCCTATACTGGCAATGGAACAGGCGAATTGTATGCTCCTGTCGGAACAAACGACCTTACTGCATATATCAATCCAGACAGCACCTATTGGTACCCGAATGAAATGGCCAATTCTGCTATAGCATTTGCTAATGGCTTATACAAGATATCTACATTTGGTGTAGTGTCTCGTCAGGGTGATGTGTTGAGAGTTGGTGTTAAGGGGGCAACCAATCAGTTGGGCGACAGCTGGGCTATCTGGGACAATTTCAAGATGGTATTCCAGGGAACTAATGCAACTGCTGTGAAACCTCTTCTTCAGCAGCAAATTGATAATGTTACGGCACTCGCTGCCACAACGGATCCGATGGGTAAGAGTGTACTCGATAGTGTAAACCTTGCTTTGGCTACCGCGAATGCTGCAATTGCACAAACAGATGGTAAGGTAATGTTTACTTCACTGACTGCTCTACTTGATGCTACCGACTCCATCAAGACCTCAGTAGCTCTCTTCAAACAACTGAGCACTAAGCGTGATGAGCTAAGCAGTGCCATCGTCGCATCGCCTGCATTGCAGGCAACTAAAGACCAAGCAGCTCTTTTACTTGAGACTATTGAAAACGGACTCACAGGAAAGACATTGGAAAATGCACAAGCCACAGCTTTAATTGGGCAAGTGGACGTCATGGAAACCAAGCTAGCTATTCCTGCTGATGCAGCCAATGCTTCCGATGCTACTCCAGTTGATATGACCTTACTCATCAAGACTCCTAATTTTGATAAGGATGGCGCTAACTCTGTAGAAGGTTGGAATGCAAATGGATACAGCTATGGTAACGACGATACTCAGAAGGGGGCATTGATGATTGAGTTCTATAACAAGGCTTTTGATCTCAATCAAACCATCGTGGGCTTGCCTAATGGTACCTACAAGCTTTCTGCTCGTGCTTTCTATCGCTTTGGTTCTGTCGCAGAAGACTATGAGAAGTTTAATGCCGACAACAAGGTAGTGGGTAATGCATTCCTATATGCTGTTGATACAGACAGTGTGAAGTGTCCAGTCAACCTCTTGGCTTCTGGTGCTACAGCTGACTTAGGATATACTGGTACAAGCAATATTTCTGGCACTACTCTCTATGTGCCTAACGATATGGTTTCTTCAAATGCTTATTTCAGTGACGGTGGTTATAGTAACAATGTCATTGTCAAAGTGACCGACGGAAAACTGACTATCGGTATGAAGAAGGATATCAACGTTGCAAGTGACTGGGTAATCACCGATTCATGGAAACTGACTTACTACGGTGAAAATAGTGCTCAGTCTCAGATGGGATTTGGTACTGGCATCGATGGTGTACAGGATAACGTTTCAGGAGAGAATGCAGTGACCAAGATCGAATTCTTTAGCATCAATGGTGCAAAGAAGAACAGCTTGACCAAGGGCATCAATATTGTGAAGCAGACCTTGAACAATGGAACCGTGAAGGTGAGCAAGGTACTTGTGAAGTAACCTTTCAACCCTCCGCTTAATATACTGATGGAGGTTGTGTAGAAGTTTTCCACCGATGGTAAATCAATTGATTTCACTGGGTGAATTCGTTTGATTTACCATCTCGATGTAAGTACATCGTGGGGTGAAAAGTTCTCCGACACAACCTCTATCATATCTTATTGATCAATCCTCTAAAAAATAAATAATTTGAGAATGTTACGGCGAAACTTACTGTCGACCTTATTTTGTGTGACCATTGCTTCGGCCACGGCACAGACCGTGATGAATATTGATGCCACGCGTCGTGGTCCGTTGACTAGCGACTATCAGTATGGACTTTTTTTTGAAGAAATTAATCATGCAGGTGAAGGTGGACTTTATGCGGAACTTGTAAAGAATCGTTCGTTCGAGCAAGGACTTGATGCCTGGACTTCGTTTAATGGTGCAACCCTTGAGTTGCAGACCACAGATCTGCTCAACAGTGTCCAGAAAACAGCACTGAGTATGACTACTTCAGGTGCAACTGCTGCTGCACCAAAGGGTGTGAGTAATGCTGGCTTCTGGGGTATGGGCATTCATCAGGATTCCACTTATACCTTAACCATTTGGGCTAAGGGTGGAAGCATATTTACAGACCATGTAAAAGCACAACTCCGTTCACAAGACGGAAACACCGTTCTCGGTGAATCAACATTATCGGGAACAATCAATCTAACAGGATGGAATAAATTAACAGCTACCATAAAGGCCACCGGTTCTGACAAAAAGGGTCAGCTAACGATTCTCACTGATGTGGGTGGGCGGTTGTCCTTGGATATGGTATCGTTGTTTCCATATACCTGGAAGAATAGGAAAAACGGCTTGCGCCCCGACTTGGCGCAATTGCTGGCCGAAACCAATCCAAAGTTTCTTCGCTTCCCTGGTGGTTGCTATGTGGAGGGTGCGGACAGCTACGACAATGCATTTCAATGGAAGAAGACCATCGGACCAATTGAGAAGCGTCCTGGTCATATGAATCGTAACTGGAATTATTTTTCCTCTGACGGTCTCGGATACGATGAATATTTGCAGCTATGTGAGGATATTAATGCTGCCCCTCTTTTTGTTGTCAACATTGGTTTAGGCCATGGATTCAAGTTCACTTTGGACGAAACTAAGGTGTTGGTACAAGATGCTCTCGATGCTATAGAATACGCTAATGGTGACGCCACAACGGAGTGGGGAGCAAAGCGTATTGCCAATGGTCACCCACAGCCCTATGGTCTCAAGTTTATGGAGATTGGTAATGAAAATTATCAGGCAGGAAGTGCAGAAGAGACGGAGCAATATGCTGAACGTTACAATATGTTTTATACTGCCATCAAGGCCAAGTATCCAGAGATAGCACTTATCGGTAACGTAGAATCTTGGGGAACTGACAATCCTTCATGGCGCAATGAGTATCCTGTGGAAATGGTAGACGAGCACTATTATCGTCACTATGACTGGATGCGCAATAATTACAACAAATATGACAACTATCCACGTGCCATTGGTGTGTATAATGGTGAATATGCCGCCAATGGAGGAGGATATGGCCAATATGGCAACATGAACAGTGCCTTAGGTGAGGCAGTGTACATGTTGGGCATGGAACGTAATAGTGACGTATGTCGCATGGCGTCTTTCGCACCCATCTTCATGCATGAGTCAGACCCCACTTGGGCATATGATATGATCCACTTCAATGCAGGTGGAAATTTTGTTACTCCTTCATATCATGTACAGAAGCTTTTAGGTAACAATCTTGGAACCCAGAACTTGCTTTGGACAGAGACAGGTAACAATATTCTTTCTACAAGTACAAATAAACAAATTGGCTTGGGGTCATGGAATACACAAGTAGTTTATGACGATGTACAGGTTACAGATGGAAATGGTGCGTCTCTTGCTGCTGACGACTTCAGTGCTGGCACAAATGCTTGGACACTCAACGCCGGTTCATGGACAGCAAGTACAGGTCAGCTTACTCAGTCTCAGATAACATCTAATTGCACAGCTACTCTCAACTTACCGCTAACTTCATCACATTATATATATAAGGTTCGCGCGATGAAGACCGGAGGCAATGAGGGCTTCCTTATTCTCTTCAATTATACTGATTCGAAGAACTATTTGTGGTGGAACCTCGGAGGTTGGCAAAATACTGCCCACGGTGTGGAGCAATGCGTGAATGGCTCAAAGAGCACGTTGGCTTCTGCAAATGGTACTATCGTGAATGGAAGATGGTATAACATACAGATCGAGGTCAATGATAACCAGATAACTTGTATGCTCGACGGGAATGTCGTAAGCCAGTTTACGATGCCTTCTCCCAAGGCGCTCTATCAGAGTGTGCAACTTGATGATAAGACGGGTGAGATGATTGTAAAAATCGTTAATCCCAATGCCACAGCGCAGCAACTGCAAATCAATGTCAAGAACATGACCATTGGCAATGGTAGTCTTGTTCGGATGGTAGCAACTGATGGCTCTGTTGAAAATACTATGGATAGTCCAAATAATATTGAACCATCGGCTTTCGAGGTTGCGACTGTAGACAATCCTAATCAGGCGATATTTAATATTCCGGCTTATTCGCTCAGTGTCTATAGGCTGAAGATAGGCGATGTAGCTGCAGAAGTGAAGGATACCTATCCTGCTTATGAGAAGGAGGATGCCGGTAAGGATGCTTATCTCTTCGCTCATATGCATAAAAATGGTGAACACACATGTTATGCGCTAAGTCTTTATGGACAGAACTGGAATGACCTATTAGGTGGATCCGAGGTATTTGACACCAAGGCTAACACTGTAACAGGAGGCATGCGTGATTCGTATATCTGTCGAACGGAGAATGGAATGTTTATGCTCGCCGGCACGGACATGACTTCTAGTCTTGGATGGACAAGTAATCATATCATGGATCTGATGCTTTCTCCTGATTTAGTGCATTGGACCAAGAACGTAAAGATTGACCTCGAGACTAGTGAGAACCTTGCCGCTCTTGGAGGTATCACAGCTGATGAAATGACGGCAGCATGGGCTCCTCAGATTATTCGTGACCCAGAATCAGATAAATATGTACTCTATTACAGCGTGGGATTTCCAGATAGACATCGTATTTACTATCAGTTGATTGACGAAGATTTGAATGTTCTGACTAAACCAGATCTATATTTTGATCCTGGCTACGACGTGATTGATGCCGACATCGTGTGGAATGATGTTGACAAGCAATACGTAATGCTATTCAAGAGCGAGCAGGGTAACGGGTTCGATCGTGCTACTGCCACGCATTTAGTGCCCGCAGCAACAGAAAGTGGGGCCACACGTCAGTGGGCACCGACTATCGGATTCCATGTAAATGAGAATAATCAATCCATTGAGGCACCTACTCAGTGGAGACTTATTGGCGCCGACCGATGGAAATTGGCTTATATCAATTACTCTGGAAGTGGCTATGGATATAAGATGCGTGACATGGACGAGCATGGACTCAATATCGGTTCACCTGCAATAATCAATGGAAATGTCGCTGCTCAGCATGGTAGCATACTGAAGATTACAAAGGATGAATATAATTATCTCAAGACATGGGAGCAGGTGAAAATCCAGTTGCCTATAGTTGAAAGTTATTACAACGCATCTAAGAGTGAGGAGATTGGTCGAGTAGTGGCTCAAGCTAACGATGCATTGACTAATAGCACCACTTTTGCAGAGAATGTTCAGGCCATGTCTAATGCTTTTGCAGCCATGCAAGGATGCAAAGCTATTTATGAGGACTATCTTCGTAAGCAGGCAGATTTAGGTCAGCCAGCCGATATGTCGGCACTACTACAAAATCCATATTTCAGCGAGGGAGGCTCAGGATGGACACATACGCCAGCATTTACGCAGGCTAATGGTAACGTCGCAGAGTTTTGGAATGTTACGTTCGATATGTCACAAACGCTTGACAGTATGCCTGTAGGAGATTATGATATCTCTGTTCAGAGCTATTATCGCTATGGTGGTAACCCTGAGGCAATGGCAGCGCATAGTGATGGCACAGAACAACTTTTGGCAAAGCTTTATGCCAACGATGCTGAGACACCAATTATGAGCATCTATAGTGATGGGACGACCCAATATACCACAAGTCCATACACCTATCCAAATGATGTAACACGTGCCAATGAGGCATTCAATACATATGGTCTCTACAAGAATACCTTACGATTCACCCTTCCTGCAGTAGGCAGTATTACTTTAGGAATAAGGAAAACGCAGAATTTTACTAATGACTGGTGCATCTTCGATAACTTTACCCTGAAGTATCTCGGTGACCCTAGCGGCATTATTCTCGTTCCCAATAAGGGTATCGGACAGAAGGCTATATACAATCTTAACGGCCAACGTATGACCCAAGGCCAATTGCCTCATGGCATCTATATTGTCAATGGTAAGAAGACCGTTATGTGATTTACCCGTGAGGTCTTTTGTAAGAATTGAATAGAAAACAATAAATATAATTACCTATATATGAATCACAAAAAAATGAAACATGGTGTTTTTGGCATCGCTGTTGTCATGGGTCTGATCTTTGGAAGCTCAGCCATGCAATCGTGTTCCGATAACATCTTGACAGGACAACCATCTTGGTTAGGTAATTCCATCTATGAGGAGTTGCAGAACGATGGAAACTACACTGTCACTCTCAAGCTCATCGATGACTTGGGATATCGTGACAGGATGAGTAAGACGGGATCACTGACCATCTTTGTGGCAGATGATGCTACTTATGACCAATGGTTCAAGTCGAACAAATGGGGTGTGTCTTCCTATGAGAAACTCTCTTCGGCACAGAAGAAGATGCTGCTCAATAATTCTATCGTAAACAATGCTTATCTGATAGAATTGCTTTCAAATGTAAGTGGTGATCCACCACAGACAGGATTAGCCATGCGCCGCCCGACAATGTTCAGTGTCTTCGACTCGGTCTACGTAATGAAAGCTGAGAATATGAACGGAGATTTGAAGGCTTGGAGTTGGTATAAGAACAACAATAAGGACATAGTCCTATTTAAGGATGGACGTATCATGGGGGCTTCAGCCTCTAATCTTTCCGCTCCGATGATACACTTCCTCCCTGCCTTCATGCAAAAGAACCATTTCACAGATGAGGATATTCGCATTCTCACTAATGGTGGGGCTTCTTCAGTGAGCGATGCATGGGTTAGCGGACATAAAGTTATAGAACGTGATATCACATGCAAGAATGGTTACATTCAGAAAGTGGACGGTGTGTTGGACGCAGCACCTAACATGGCAGAGATATTAAGAGACCATAAAAACATGTCGATGTGGTCCACTCTAATTGACAGGTTTAGTGCGCCTTACTATGATCGCAATAAGACCTTGGAGTATAACCGTCTTTACAATCAAAATGTGGACTCCGTCTTTACGTTGCGTTATTTCGCAGATTCACGTCGTGATGGCCTTACTGAACAGATGTATCCTGTGACTATGGGTAATCCTGTAGCTCAGAAGGTAGCTGCAACACTGGCCTTTGATCCAGGATGGAATCAATATATGTATGAAAACACAAGTGGATATGATCTCCACTATGATGCAGGAGCTATGCTTGTGCCGACTAATGCAGCACTCGAAGCTTGGTGGAATGCAGACGGAAAGGTTTTGAAGGACAAGTATAAAACTTGGGACAAAGTGCCCGACTTGGTACTTTCGAAGCTTCTTAATGTCAATATGATAGGCACATTTACAGATGCTATCCCTTCTAAGTTTGATAATATCATTAATGATAGCAAGGTTTCTATGGGGGTAACAACTCTCGATATTGACAGTTGCTTTGTTGGTTGCAATGGCGTTGTCTATTTGACAAACCGTGTCTTCAGTCCTATGGCTTATTCGAGCGTGTCATTTCCTGCGCTTATCCATCAGGATGTCATGAGCATTATATATTGGGCTATTGACGAGTTGGAGTTTACTCCTTATCTGAACTCTATGGACTCCTATTATAGTCTAATGTTGCCTACCAACACTGCAATGCTTACCTATGTTGATCCCTGTAACTATGGGGAGTCACAGCAAACTCTATTGGAATTCTACTTTGATGAAAAGGAAAAAACAGTTAAGGCTCGTCGTTTTGCTTGTGATATAGATCAGAACGGTAACATTACTAAGGGAACGAAATTGCAGGAAAATGTTCCCGACATCTATATCGAAAATCGTCTGAAAGACTTGGTCAATCAGATGATCATAGTTGGGAGTGTAGAAGATGGCTATAGTTACTACAAATCCAAGAATGGAACTATGGTGAAGGTGGCCAATCCAGGTAAAAAAAATACCATGACTGTGATGGGCGGATGGCAGCTGGAGCATAATACCGGTGCTGTTGTGGACTCAATCTATGACATGTCAAAGACCGGTAATGGTAAGTCTTACCGTCTTAACCAGCAGATACCAATGTCATCTACCAAGTCTGTCTACCAAACTTTGATGGACCATCCAGAATATTCCGAGTTTCTAAAGCTACTTAGTGGATCAGAAAATTTACCAGCTAACGACCAACTTCTTGTGAGTTCGATGACTTTGGCTGGAAGTCGGTACAATTGTGTTAACTCCACTAGTAATAGTAATATTCGTCTCTTCGGTGCTTTCAATTATACTGTTTACGTTCCCACAAACGAATCTATCAAGGCTATGATTAATGCGGGTTATTTACCCACATGGGATGATTATGACAGGCAATTTAACATTACGGAAAGTACCTCTGCATCAGATGATCAGAAGAAAGCTGCCCAAGCAGCTTGTGAAATCATTAAGAATCGCATCTTCAATTTTGTTCGTTACCACATTCAGGATAACTCTGTAGCTGTGGGTGGTGCCCCAGACAAGGACTCTCAAGGAAACCTTATGTTGTCCAATAGCTATGAGACGATGCTATTGAATCCTGAGACTGACCGCTATTATCCATTGGCAGTGAATGTTGCAAACCAGGGATTGACGCTAAAGGATCGCGTGGGCGATACTCGTCAGGTTGTTAAAACTAATGGGCTTTACAACAATATTTGCCGTGAATATTGGACTTCCGGAAATGGTTTTTACAAGTTGTTGTACACTTCGGCAGATGCAGTGGTGCACCTCATCGATGGTCCGCTGCTCTATAGCGATAGCCAACGTACACCATGGAATCAGCAAGTTTCCAATGCAAAAAGATGGGGGAAGTAACGTATGGAACTACTACATAAAATGAATACACTGATAAAGGCTATGAGCCACACCATGGCAGGACGCTATCTCAGCATGACCTTGGTTTTCGTTGCGCTGTCAACTCAGGCTATGTTTGCTCAGATAACGCAAGTGCATGGTACAGTTATCGATGAAATGGGACCACTGATGGGGGCCACTGTTGTTGAGATTGATGCTACTGGACGTATCATTAACTCTGCCTTAACTGACCTGAATGGTAACTTTTCAATGGCTGTTCGAAGTGAGAGTAATAAGATTAGGTTTAGCTATGTTGGTTCAAAGACACAAACTTTGCCAATCAACAAGACAACCTATGATATTACTATGAAATCGGATATCAACCTATCGGAAGTTACTGTGGTTGGTCGTCGTCGTACTTCTGGTAACAACTTGGCTATCCCTGAGCGAGAAGTCTCTTATGCTTCACAATCGTTGGATATGAAGGATTTGCAAGGATTGGGCATCACGACCCTAGATGAAGCCTTACAGGGACGTATCGCAGGTCTTGATATTATCTCCAACTCTGGCGACCTTGGGTCAGGCTCGACCATGCGTCTTCGTGGCGCCTCGTCACTCTCTACCCTTACAAACGCTAACCCATTGATCGTGGTGGATGGTAATGTACGAAATGTCGACATGGCCAATTTTGATCTTGCTGGTGCCAACAACGAGAAGTTTGCTGAACTTCTGAATATTAATCCTGAGGATATTGCAAGTCTTAATGTGCTTAAGGATGCTGCCGCAACGGCTGTGTATGGTAGCCAAGGTGGCAATGGCGTTATTGAGTTGACTACAAAGCGTGGTTCAAGGGGAGCACCAAGAGTGTCTTACTCATTAAAACTCACAGGAACTCAACAACCGGCTGGATATGCCTTGTTGAGTGGAGATGACTACACAATGATGCTCAAGGAGAGTTATTTCAATCCAACTCAGGATGACACCAGGAGCCAGAATATTCGAGAGATCACTTATGATCCCACTTTCTCAGAATACGAGCAATATAACAACAATACAGATTGGCGCAAAGCTGTGACTCAGACTGGTCTGCGACAAAACCATTATGTGTCTGTCACAGGGGGTGGAGAAAAAGCATCATTCCGTATCGGTGGTGGATTCGACCATGAAACTGGTACTATGATCAAACAGAAGCTCGATCGCTTTTCTACTCGTGTGGCACTAGACTATTATATCAGTGAGCGGATACGCGTGTCGACAAACTTTGCCTTGACCTATACGAAGAATTATATGAATAGCGATAACCTTCTGGATATTGCTATGAAGAAAATGCCAAACATGGGTATATATGAGCAGGATCCTGTGACAGGAGAAGATACCAACCGCTACTATCAGATGTTACAAAGTGCATCTAGTGAGTTTAATCCCTCGTCAGGTAAGGTAGACAATCAAAAAGCTTATGTGAATCCTGTGGCAAGTGCTAACCTAGCAAAGAATAATCGCAGCACGTACGACCTTGTTCCTGAGCTTGTTCTCAACTATCGTTTGCTAGGCATGGATGAGGATCATCTACAATTGAATTGGCAAGGAAGTGTTTTGATGAGCGTATTTAATCAATATGATTCATCGTTCTATCCTGCTGAACTGAAGACGGTGAGCTGGGCAGACGGAGTAAACACTGCCAATTCGGGTAATTCAAAGAGTGTAAACTTCAATACAAAACAGACACTAACCCTAATCCCTCATTTCAATAATAAGGATCACTCCTTTATGATGATGGGACGTTTCGAGCTCAACTCTGGTTCATCAAGCGGGCAGTCCAATGGTGCTAAAGGACTGACTGCAGATGGTGTGGAAAGTCCTGATGCCGGTGGACTGAACACAGGACTTAGTTCTTCGTATTCTCAGTGGCGTTCGATGTATTATACTTTTTCCGCACACTATGCCTACAAAGGTCGCTATGTTGCGGATGTCTCTATGCGTGCTGATGGAACAACTAAGTTTGGACCAGGTCATCGTTGGGGGTATTTCCCTGCCGTCTCTTTGAGATGGAACGTTATTGATGAGCCTTGGATGGAGAAGACGCGGAGCTGGCTGTCCATGCTTTCTATTCGTCCAAGCTGGGGACGTGTCGGAAGACAGCCTAATCAAGATTACCTCTATACTAGTAAATATGCTTCTGGTAGTCGCTACCTTGACCAGGCTACAATGTATCCGAAAAACATCCGGCTTACTAACTTGAAATGGGAGATTAACTCGAGCTATAATCTGGGCATGGATTGGGGCTTTTGGAACGATCGGTTGACCATGACATTGGAGTTTTACAACTCTACAACCTCTGACATGTTGTTGAAAGATTATCGTGTACCTTCCAACTCTGGTTTTATGACGATACCTTATCGCAACAGTGGCAAGATGCGTAATACAGGTTGGGAGTTTCATGTCAATACAAACAATCTTCTTAAGTTAGGGAAGTTTTCATTTGATATGAATGCCAACTTTGGCAACAACCGTAACGAGATCTTAGAGATGGATGAGTACGTGCTCAACTCATTAAACTCTACTTTTGCTTATAACAATGGAGAGTTCTTGCGTCGTGTACAAATACATAATCCTTTTGGAGCAATATATGGATTCCGTTACAAGGGTGTTTACGAATATAATTACGACACCTTCAAGAATATGACAGCAGATGAGCGTACGGCTTTCCTCACCGAAGGTAAGACTGCGCCAGTGGCCTTCAATGCTCAAGGCAAGCAGATATTGAATGCTGATGGTGAACCTCTTCGAATGCGTTACAACTACACCAATGATGGTACAGGAAAGAATTATGCCTTCTCCGGAGGCGATGCCATATATGAAGACATCAACCACGATGGCAATATCAATGCTTTGGATATTGTATATTTAGGTAGTTCTCTACCTAAACTGACTGGTGGCTTTGGCTTTACTTTTGGTTTTAAAGACTGGCGATTTACCACACAGTTCAATTACCGTGTAGGTAACAAGATTATCAATATGGCTCGTCTGAATGCAGAGGCAATGACTGGTAACAATAATATGAGCCAAGCAGTGAACTATCGATGGCGTAAGGAAGGTGATGTTACGTCTATTCCCCGTGCCATGTTTGGCAATCAGTCCAACTTCAACACTTTGGTCAGCGATCGCTTTGTCGAGGATGGCTCTTATCTGCGCATGGGCTATGCACAACTTTCCTATTCTATAAATAAGAAACAATTGAAGGCTTTAGGACTGAATCGAATTAGTTTATACATTAGCGCGAACAATCCCTTTGTGTTAACTAGATATAGCGGGGTTGATCCTGATGTAAGTAATTCGGGTTATGATCCGGCTATTGATAATTCACAGACTCCTCGTTCGCGGTCATGCACGCTTGGTATCACTGTCGACTTCTAAAATAAAAAAGACGATTATGAAACGAAATAAAACATTTTATCACATCATTGCTTCTGTTTGTTTGATGATGGGGATGTCTTCTTGCAGCGACTTCCTGCAAGTTGAACCACAGAATGAAATCATTCTTGAAAAGTTTTGGAATGAGAAAGCTGACGTGGACGGTATCATTTTCGGTTGCTATTCGGCCATGCAATCTGATAATATTCTGATGCGTATGATGGTTTGGGGGGAATTCCGAAGTGATAATATTTCTCGTGGACTGAACTTGAATAGGGACAATAGCTTGGAGAGCGTTCTAAAGGAAAATCTTACCGCCTCTAATGCTTATACGACTTGGGATCAGTTTTACGACATTATCAACCGTTGCAATACATTAATAAAGTATGCCCCGCAAGTCGCAGAAAAAGATCCTAGTTTTAGCCTTAGTGAGTTGAAGGCTGACATCGCAGAGGTATCTGCTTTGCGCGATCTCTGCTATTTCTATTTGATACGCACATTTCGCGATGTACCATATACTACGGTTGCCTTCACCGATGACAATCAGGTGATGGATTTGCCAGCCACAAGCTTTGACAATGTGCTTGATAGTCTCATTACAAACTTGGAGAGTGTGAAGGATGAGGCTGTTAAAGCTTATCCATCTGGTACATCAACACAAGAACTTTACCAGACTAGTCGAATCACACAGGAGGCTATTCATGCCATGCTTTGCGAAATGTATCTTTGGAAACAGGATTACCAGAAGTGTATTCAATATGCTGACTTGGTGATCAATGCCAAAAAACTACAAGCAGAGGAGAAACAGAAAACCAGCACTACTGTTAGCGATTACAGTAAGTTTGGTGGTTATCCGTTAATCAGCGAGTCATCTTATGGGTCACTCACTACATTTGGAAATGCTTATACACAGATATTTGGCGAAGGAAATAGTTCGGAAAGTATTCTGGAATTGACATTTATGCCTGATGATAACATGCCAAGTAATGGTGCAGTCAACCTTTGTTATGGGTTCGGTATTGGCGGTGTTCCGACTATGGGCTATGGTGCACCATCTACCTATGTCAGTGATGTTACTACTACTGCCAATAATGGACTCAATGATGTGTTCATGAAGTATGATTCTCGTTACTATGAGAATATCCTTGCCAAAACTTCTATTGGCAAGTATCTATATACGAGATCCTCCATAGATTTCTCAAGCACCAACCCCAATCTTTACTATGGTGGAGTGTATTCAGAAAAGAGAAATAAGAGCAATTGGATTATCTATAGACTTACCGACATCATGTTGATGAAGGCTGAGGCTGAGGCTCAGTTGATTAGCAATGAACAAGACCTCAGTGATCAAGATAAGAACTATTTAAACTCTGCATTCTCATTGGTTACCGCCGTGAACAAACGTTCTATCTGTCAGAATGTTCTAAAGGATACCCTGGATCCGAAAAAATACCTGACGAAGGCAGACATGGAAAATCTTGTACTCGAAGAACGTCATCGTGAACTTATGTTCGAGGGAAAACGTTGGTATGATCTCGTCAGAAAGTCACGTCGTGATGGTAATACAAAATATCTATCAGGCCAAGTTCTTCAGAAATATACTTCGAATACATCTGCCATTCAGGATAAGTTAGCTAAGATGGATGCCATTTTTTGGCCTTATAATATTGACGAACTCAAGGTGAATAAAAACCTCAAGCAGAATCCAGCATTTGGCAGTGGCGAGTCCGGAAACTACGATACGACAAAATAAGGTTCATTTAAGTAATAATGATTATAATATGAAACGCTTAAAATATTTTCTTCTCTGCGCCATCTGTGGTTTGACTAGCATCGGCTTTTCCAGTTGCTCGGATGACCCTGGTGCAGAAAACTATTATACTTTCAAAGGCGAGATGATGAGCGATTACATCACCAGCCGCCCACAATATAGCGACTTTGCATATATTGTGCAGCAGGCTGGGCTGATGGACATCCTTTCTGCCTATGGGCATTATACATGCTTTTTGCCTTCCAATGATGTGGTACGGGCCTATCTGAAGAAGAAGGGCATTGCTTCGGTAGAGTCATTAACTGTAGCTGAATGTGATACGATAGCTTGTACGCACCTTGTGGGCAATATGTACGCTACCATTGAGATGAACGATGGAACGTTGAATACGGCAAACATGAACAAGCGATACATTCAGATAACACATACTACAGACTCCAACCAAAACCCTGTCGTGGAGCTGAATAGAATGTCACATGTTATATTTGAACAAAAGGATGACTCTGTCGAAAATGGCATAGTCCAGCCTATTACGGTATTGCTCGAAAACTCTAATAGTTCGATTGCTGACATCATTAAGGACAACAAGAAGATTAGTATGTTCTATGAAGGCCTTGTTGCTACCGGACTTAAGGATTCTTTGATCAAGATAAAGGATGAGTCGTATAATGGTAAGATTCAATCTCCATACTATTATACATCTGACTTTTGGCATGAGATTGCACTTGCACCAGACGAAAAGAAATATGGGTATACCGTATTTGTTGAGCCAGATAGCCTGTTGAATCTTAAATTGGCTGAGCGGGGAATATCAACTTCAGCAGGGAATATCAAAGCTCTTTATGATTTGGCATGCCAACTTTACGATCCAGTGTTTAAGAATGATCCCGATTATCAGGCAGCCTATGGGTTTGATAAAATAACTCAGCGCTATAATCCATTGAATATGTATATTGCTTATCATATTCTAACACGTGATGTGATTGGTTGGAATAAACTAACTCCTCTGGAACTCCATCAGGGTATAGTGGATGGCGCCATTGGCATCAAGACCGATGTGATGAATCCTAATGACTGGTATGAGACCTTACTTCCTCATACAATGATGAAGTTGGAGCAGCTCACGGTTCGTCAGTACGTTGGTTCGGGAATCCTTGGACAGCGTTATGTAAATCGACGCGTAGATAGCAAGTATAATGTTGAGGGGGCAAGAGTTTTGCCAACAGTAGAGAATGAATATACTCAGGACGCTCCAAATGGCAGATACTTCTATGTGACAGATATTGTAGCTTTTGACTCTGATACACAGAATAAGGTAATGAATGACCGCATTCGCATGGACTTTTCTACGGTATTCCCCGAGGTCATGACGATGAATATTCGTCTTAATGGAGATCCAACTAAGGACGATGAAAGTGGCAGAGCCGACCAAACGTTCAAGAACGGAAAGAACTATTATTTCCCCAAGGGATACCTCGATCATGTGACAATGAAAGGGAATGGAACGCTTGTTTATCGTAGACCACACTGGAATTTCTGGTCCTATGAGGGTGATGAGTTTAACCTATTTGGAGATTATGACTTCGAGTTCCGTTTGCCACCAGTTCCATACGAGGGTGAGTACCAGATTCGATTGGGATTCTGTGCATTACCCACACGTGGTGTAGCTCAGGTGTATTTTGACAATAAGCCACAAGGAATTCCTGTCGATATGCGTAAATTCTTGAACGATGAGTCAATCCTTGGAAATAAGTTTAGTACTAAGACATGGTCTAAGATGACCGATGACGAAAAGGCAGAGGACCAAAAGATGTTAAAGAACTTAGGCTACTATCGTGGCGCTTATGGAGGATACCATTCTGGTGGGTCCAGCATCAATGAGTTTGTTGACAACTATAGAACTTATAGATTAGTTCTTTGTCAGGTTCATATCAATCCCAAAAAGGACCATTTCCTACGCATCCGTTGTACCTCTTCTGCTAAATTGGGTAACAACAACGAGTTCATGATGGATTATCTCGAAATCGTTCCCAAAAGTGTGTATGGTGTTACAGAGGCTGGTCAAATGGAGACAGACTTGTAAATCATAGTGTTTAATAAAGGAAACAAAGAGATATGAAATACTTTAATATATACAGGAAGGTCTTAAGCGTAGTGGTAATTTCGCTGGCTTTCATGGGATGCACAGATGAGTGGAACGAGCATTATGATGTGAGTCCTGCAGCTCAAGGTACTTTATGGGAGGCCATCTCATCGAATAGTGACTTGTCTAACTTTGCTCGAGTGGTGAAAGCTTGTGGCTATGACACCACCTTAGTAAGCAAGCAGGTGTTTACGGTGTTCGCTCCCACCAATGCCAATTTCTCTTCTGCAGAGGCAGATTCTATCATTTCTGTCTATAATCAGGAAAAGGCTAAGAACATCAAGGAGAAAGACAATAGTGCAGTAAAGGAGTTCGTGCAAAATCACATCGCTCTTTACAACTACTCAGTATCAAGTAGTAGCAATGACTCTATTGTCATGATGAATGGAAAATATATTCGTCTGACTTCAAATACGTTCGGAGGACAGCAGATTCTCAACGCAAATGCACCATATGGAAACGGCATACTTTTCACATTGGATCATAAGGTTAAGTACTTTCCAAATATCTTTGAATATTTGGGAAAAGATGCTGAGTTAGACTCAGTGGCCAAATTCCTCTACTCCTACAATAAATACGAGTTTGATGAAGCAGCTAGTGTCTCAGGAGAAATTGTAGATGGCAAGACGGTCTATCTTGACTCTGTAGTCAATCTGGAAAACGAAATTTTCAGAAGGATAGGTTTGCTAAATGCCGAAGATAGTACTTACTGGATGGTCGCTCCAACAAATAAGGCGTGGACAAGTTTAGTCAATGAGTACAGTCAATACTTCCGGTATGATAATTCTGTCAACAAGCGTGACTCGCTGACAAGTGCAAATGCACGTATGGCAGTGCTTTACGGGACTGTATTTAGTAAGAGTTACAACTCAGATGAGGCGATACAAGATTCTGCTATGTCTGTCAATGCATATCCTTATCTTTATCGACTCTACGCTTATGGATCTTTAAATGACAAGTATTATCAATACGATAAACCATTCGATGCAGGTGGTGTCTTTTATGGGACCAATAATGTGATGTGTAGCAATGGTCAGGTAATGAAAGCTGATATATGGAATATCAATAAGAAGCAAACCTTTTTTCAGACTATCAGAGCGGAGGGAGAGACAGCAGAAAGACTTGATTCTGTAGACAAGTTGTCTACTCAAGCACCGTTGAAAATAGTTAATGTACAAACAAGAAATCCATTCTATGGTAAGGTGTCTCGTAATTCTTTTTCAATGATTCTGCCTGCCGGTGCATCCAGCAACACAATGGCTGTGTTTAATGTTCCTAATACATTGTCCAACATTGGCTATGATATATATTTAATTACAGCACCAGTTTTGGCTTCCGACACTCTGGCATCATCAGATCAACGACTTCCAACGAAGTTCCGTGTCCGCATGAGTTATAATGATGAAAAAGGTCAGCCCATCAATAGCAGACTGTGGCTTACATTGCAAAGCAAGCTCGAAACCTCTCGTGATAAGGTCGATACATTTTTGGTGTCTAGCAATATAAAGATACCCTACTGTTCTTACGGAACTACCCAAACTCCACAGGTAAAGATTATTCTTGATACCCGTGTGAGCAATACTGAGGTGAGACAGGGAAGCTACAACCGTATTCTCGGTTTGGATTGCATTATCTTTAAGCCTCACGAGGACTAACTCTTATACTTCATTTCAAAACTAAGCAATATGAAAATCAACAATATCATATTCTATCTAAATAGGCCTTCGAAGCTTGCTACTGCAGTTTGTGCCGCCTGCATTGGGATGCTGGTATTCCCTTCGAATGCTCTGGCACAAGACAATGAAACTGACAATGCCCAGGTAACATCAGAGCGTAAGTTGGTGAGTCCTCAAAAAAAGAACTATCCTACTCGTAATATCAAAGGACATATTACTAGTGCTGTTACTCACACGCCTGTCTCTGGAGCTTTGGTAAGTGCTGTAGGGATTATGGGTTACAGTGTGCTTACTGACGATGCAGGCAACTATGAGCTTAAAGTTCCTCTATTTGTTACTGCTATATCGGTAACTAATCCTGTAACTAATGGACTGCAAATGGGACTTTCTCTTGATGAGATGCAGAAGGATATCGTGCTATATCCCAAGACGTTTGCACCCGATTATCTAGATGCTATCAACCTGCGCAACGATAAGAGTGCTAGTGATTTCCAATACACAGGTGCCCTGAACATAAAAGATGAAGTGCAAAAGCAATTGGGTGCTTATGCCTATACTATTGCTCGCAATGGTACGCCTGGAATAGGAAGCAATATCTTTATTCAAGGACTCAACTCCCTAAATGTCAATGCTCAGCCATTGGTGGTTATCGATGACGTGCTCATTGACCAGCAGTATGGTCGTACGATGATTCACGATGGATTCTTTAATGACATACTAACCAATCTTAACCCAGCAGACATTGAGTCGGTAACGGTTTTGCGAAATGGTACAGCGCTCTATGGCGCTAAAGGTGCCAATGGTGTCATCTTGGTTAAGACACGCCGTAGTAAGAGCATGGCCACACGTATCACAGCTAATGTTTCGACAGGTGTCACTCTTTTGCCAAAATTCATCTCTATGATGGATGCCGACCAGTATCGTGGGTATGCATCAGAGTTGTTGAAGACCACAAATACTCGCATCCGCGATTTCAAGTTCCTCAATGAGCGAACAGACTACTATTATTATAAGCAGTATCACAACAATACCGATTGGAAGGATCAGCTTTACCGTAATGCTCTGACGATGAATTATGGTATCAATATCGAGGGAGGTGATGATATTGCAAGCTATAACTTGTCAGTTGGCTATACCCAGGCTAACAGTACACTGGAGTATAATAATATGAACCGTCTGAATATTCGATTCAATACTGATATCAAGCTTGTGGATAGACTATCTGTTAGATTTGATGCCTCATTTTCAAATCTTACCCGTAACATCCGAGATGATGGTGCACCTGAGAACTATACCGAGGGAACTCCAACATCTCCATCATTCTTGGGCTATGTGAAGAGTCCCTTTATGAATCCCTATGCTTACGGACGTGGCGAGTTCTCTGATACACAGCTCGACATTACACCAGAAAGTTATCTTAATGAGGCCTTGGTTGATTACCCCAATTATAACTACCGTTTGGCCAATCCGGTGGCGCTTAATGAGTATGCTGATGCTGAGAATAAAAACCGATTTGAGAATTCTCTGCTCAATCTCTCAGTGATGCCAAAGTTTGAAATCAGTCGAAACTTATCACTTACTGAGCATTTTAGCTACTCATTGATCAATACCAATGAGAAATATTATATTCCTATCAATGGTGTGCCATCCTACTTTGTGAAGAATGTGAATGCCTATCGTACTAACGAGGTTCGCTCGCTCTTTTCAAAGCAGAACTCACTAATGAGTGACACTCGTCTCGATTGGAGTAATCGCTACGGTGCTCACAATATTCAGCTCTTCGGTGGTGCTCGGGTACATTGGGAAAGTTACTCGCTCAACTCCCAGTTGGGCTATAACACTGGTAGTGATAAGACACCATTTATGAGTTCCAGTCTTCTGAACGCTTCTTCGTCTGGAACCAATGATAGTTGGAACTCTGTGGCATGGTATGCGCAAGGAAACTATGATTTTTTAGGTCGTTATTTCCTTCAGGCCAACTTAACAGCTGAGAGCTCTTCTCGCTTTGGCAAGGAAGCTGGTGGCTTAAAATTGGCCAATGTGTCATGGTGTGTTTTCCCTTCTGTGCAGGCTTCATGGGTGATAAGCAATGAGCCATGGCTAGCAGGTGTCAAGGGTATCGACTATCTGAGACTAACTGCTGGATTCGATGTGAGCGGAAATGATGATATTGATTATTATGCGGCACGTAGTTTTTTGAGTTCAAAGCTTTTCCTTAATGCTATCTCTGGGCGCTCTCTCAGTGGCATTGGTAACACGCAGATCAAGTGGGAGACCACTCGCCGCTTTAATACAGGTCTTGAAACAAATTTGTTTAACAATCGTGTACATCTGAACTTCAACTTCTTCAAGAGCTGGACCAATGACCTGCTTACCCTACAGAGCCTTAATTTCCTCTCCGGATTGGAGCAGAACTGGTCCAATGGAGGAAAACTTGAAAATATTGGCTATGACATTGCCGCTAGCTTTAAAGTGTTGGCACTAGAAGATTGGCAGTGGGAGATTGGTGCAAGTGCAGGCCATTATAAAAACAAAATTACAGAGCTTCCTGACGGACGGCAATTTATCGAAACTCAGCTCTATGGTGCAGACATCCGTTCCGAGATAGGTCATTCTGCCAATGCTTTCTATGGATATAAGACTTCAGGTGTGTTCTCTACCACTGAACAGGCACAACAAGCTGGTCTCTATTTGCTTGATAATAATGGTGTAACAAAGCATTATTTCGCTGCAGGTGACGTCATCTTTGTTGATCAAAATGGTGACCATGTTATTGACCAAAAGGACCGTACCTTCATCGGTGATCCTAATCCTGATCTTTACGGTAATATTTTCACATCATTGTCTTATAAACGCTTTAAGCTAGATGCACGCTTCAACTATAGCATGGGTGGTGATGTTTACAATTACCTTCGCTCACAGCTTGAAGGCGGTAGCCGATTCATGAACCAGACAACTAATCTCATGTCTCGTTGGCAGGTTGAGGGTCAGACTACAGATGTCCCACGTATCACATTCCAAGACCCTATGGGTAATAGCCGTTTTAGTGATCGATGGATTGAAGACGGGTCTTATTTAAGACTTAAGACATTGACATTGAGCTATGAACTTCCTATGAGATCCACATTCTTGCAAGGACTTCAGTTTTGGATTCAGGCAAACAATTTGTTTACGATAAGCAAATATTTGGGATCTGATCCAGAGTTCTCGATGACTTCTGCAGTCATTGGTCAGGGTATAGATCTAGGACAGCTTGCGCAGAGCCGCTCTATTGTTGCAGGAATAAAAATCAATCTCTAAAATCGAAACGACAACAAGATTATGAAAGCAAAATATATTTTGAGTGGCGTGATTGCTGCAGTATTGATGACACTCTCTTCTTGCAGCGATTTTTTCCAGCAAGAGTCCGACCATGTCACTTTCACCGATAACATGCACCTTAATGATCCCGCTGATACGATCTACACTTTGACGGGGATCATGGCTAAGATGCAGGCTTTGGGTGACCGTACTATCCTCCTAGGTGAGGCTCGTGGAGACTTGGTCGACATAACTAATGTTGCCAGCTCAGATCTGCGTGACATTGCCCAGTTCAATATAGGTGATGGGAACAAGTACAATAATCCCCGTGATTATTATGCTGTTATCAACAATTGTAATCTCTATATAGCTAAGGCTGATACAGCGCTGAAGAACAACCGAAACCAGAACATCTTCATACGCGAGTATGCTGCAGTGAAGGCTTATCGTGCATGGACATACCTTCAGTTGGCCATCAACTATGGACGCGTGCCGTTTGTGACTGAACCTATCCTGACCAAAGAACAGAATGATGCAACCTATGAAACCAAGGACATCAAGGAGGTATGTAATTGGTTGATCAATGACATTACGCCATTAGCCAATGAGGAGTATCCTGGGTTGGGTGATATTGGTGTTACTAACTCACGAATGCTTTACTTCCCTATATATGTAGTCTTGGGTGACCTCAATCTATGGGCAGGCAATTATAAGGAGGCAGCAAAGGCTTATTACATGGGTATAACCACTGCAAATGGAGCCAATAGCTTCTATCCAATCGGAACTAATAGAGTATCCTGGAATGGAACGGGAAACTGGACTAATTATGTCAATTCTTGGTCCAATGGATTTCAAGACGAAGATTTCTATCCACAGCGCGAGCTTATTACGATGATTGCGGGTGACTCTATACCATCTGATGGTAACTATAGCCAACTGCGCAACATCTTCAATAGCAATGAAGATAATAACTATGAAGTGAGTCTTGTTCCATCAGAGGCTTTGCTAAACCTTTCTTCATCACAGGTTTATTGTCAAATTACTTCGGATGGTGATACTATTTATGCACCTTCCAACCTTTCTGGCCTGTTAGCTGGTGATTTGCGTCTTTATGGGACATGGTCGACATTGGACAATTTCTCATATAAGAATCGTAAGATCAATTATCAATATATCTCAAAGTATACCTCCCGTAATGTGCACATCTATCGTCGCACTATGCTTTACCTGCATCTTGCAGAAGCGTTAAATCGTGCGGGTTATCCCCATTTCGCTTATCAGATATTAGCATCGGGGGTCAATGACAAAATTATGGAAGATAAGGTGCTGCCTTATTGTACTACTGCAGCCGACTCAGCTTTTGTCAGTGAGTTTGCATTCCCTGCAACATCTTTCAATGGCTATCTCGTTGCAGATCTCAGTAACACAACACAACCTTTCAATACCATCGGCATTCACTCCCGTGGCTCTGGCTGGAGTCAGGCTAACAAGTATTATCAGATGCCCGACGACACTACGCTCACAGGAGCTGCACGAGTTGACTATCAGATAGACCAAGTAGAGCGAATGATTGTCGATGAGGGTGCCTTGGAGTTTGCTTTCGAAGGAACTCGTTACTACGATCTTATGCGAGTAGCCCTCCGACGCAACGACCCGGCATTCCTTGCTAATCGTATTTATGCACGACGTGGTGAGGCGCATGCGGCCGAGGTGAAATCTGAGATTAAGAAAGATCTCATGAATCCTAACAACTGGTTTCTGAATTGGAACGGGAAGATAGGGCTTTAACAGTACAAATCAGTCGGTATGTATAGTTTAATCCGAAAGTTGCTTGCTGCTGCTTTGGCAGCAGCACCTTTTTTTGTCGCTTTTCCGGCAGATGCCAATAATGTAGAAGAGGTATCCCAGGTGACTGGTATGGTTACGCTGAGCACGCCAGTGGACTATGTTGTGACATCGGCGACACCTTTTGCCGAAGGCTCCGTAGTTGACATCACCAATACTGACCATGCCGTACTTATCCTTAAGCATGTCAAGCCTTCAGGGGTAAACGCATTGATTTCGCATGTCCGCATCAATGGTCAACAGGCAGTGGACAAGACCAATTGCATGGTAAAGATCTATGCCAATGGCTCTATCATTATGCCTTATAGCGGTAGCTTGCTACCACTGACAGTCTACACTGGTTTGAATCAAACAGGAGAGTCTGCTCGATTTTTCGTTTCCAGTCGTAAGAGTCTGTTCAATCAGGCAGTCAACAACCGCATTCGCAGTTTTGTACTCAAGCGTGGTTATATGGTCACCTTTGCGACTAAGGCCGATGGTAAAGGTTATAGCCGTGTGTTTATCGCTGATAGCTCAGATCTGACCTTGAACCTTCCGCCAATTCTTGATAAAAGCATCTCTTCGCTTCGTGTTATGCAATGGAACGATGCCAGCAAGAAAGGCTTTGCTGGTCGCGATGCAACTATCAACCCTTTGCTTAATACTACCTGGTGCTACAATTGGGATGCAGGTACAGATAACTATGCTGATCGTGAGTATGTTACTCAGCGTCATCATGAGTCAGGAATTAAAAATGGGAAATACGAAGGTGCCTGGCCTTCTGTGGAAGATTGTAGTAATAACGGCACTTCCCCCCATATTCTTGGACAAAACGAGCCAGATAACACAGGAGATACACGGGAAGTAGTAACCCAAGTAGCTGATTTGCTTGCCATTTGGCCTGACCTTATGGCTACCGGCAAACGACTTGGCTCTCCTGCTATGGCCAGCAATATGGCTATGCTCTATGAATTTCTTGACAGTATTGATGCTCGCGGATGGCGCTGCGATTTTGTGACTGTTCACTCTTATTGGTATAGCGATTGGAGCAGCTGGCAGTGGAACTACAATAATATTCATAACCGCTCTGGTCGACCGCTCTGGATTACAGAGATGAACTATGGGGCAAACTGGACAGGATGGCCTGCAGGGGATGACCGAACTGGAAGCCCATCCAATTTAGCCATTGAGAAACAGCACATGGCTCCCATTCTCGATGGAATAGAAAGTACACCATATGTAGAGCGTTATGCCTTCTATAATGCTGTGCAAGACTGTCGTGCTGCTTATCTGAACGGTTCTTTGACACCCATTGGCGAGTATTATGCCAATATTGAGTCTAAGCTTGCCTACAGTTCTGCCTATGAGTATGTACCCAAGCTGCCACGTTCCAAGGGGCAACCTACTGATCTCGCCTTGCACTTTGATGCCAAGGGCGGCACAGTGAACCTATCATGGTATGAGCCGAACGGTGAATATAACACCAGTATGACCGTTGAACGGCGTAGAGGGACAGGTGCTTGGGAGGCCATTGGAGACTTAGTGCTTGCTGAGGATGCTGCCAATTATACATTCACAGACTCAACAGCAATTGATGGAGATAATTATCGTATCCATGCAATCTATGCCGATGGCAAGGACAACTATTCCAAGATCGTTGTGGCTGTGCCTGACAAAGTTGGAATCGGTGATGCTGTTTCTGTGAATGGGAAGACACTATATATAGGCGGAAACGTTTTGGCCAATGGAAATTTTGATTTGGGTATGAAGGGATGGACTAATGGCATAGGCCAGACGATCAGTCAACCCCATTTCGAAGTTTTTCCTATTGGTGGCTTTGATGGAGGTAGCTATTTACAGGCTTTCTCACATGGAGGGAAGCAGGATGTAGCTTCGCTACTCACGCCAATTGACTTAGTGTCTGGCACTGACTATTATCTGTCATTGGCTATGCGTTTTATGGACGGTGTGACTTACAACCATTTCAGTCTTACATCTGATGGTCTAGCTGAAGACTCTATCGCTGCTAGCATCCCTAGTTCGACAACTTGGGGTAAATATGCCTTTACCTTTAATTCTGGCAAATACCAAAAAGGCATCTTTACATGTAGATGGCTTAATAGCATAGCATCGTTTGATGATATCTACCTTGCCCGCCTTTTCCCTACTCGTGATGAGGCTATTGCGGATGGCCTTCGGACTGAGCGGAATCGTGCATCAGTAGTGCAGGAAGCAAATACGGTGCTTCCTTTGCTTAATGATGCTTTGAGTAATGTCTCTGCAGCTGCTAATGAGAATTCAGAACCGACTGTAGCCGCTCTTACCTCGGAAATAGATAACACACTTGATGCCATGCGTTTGAAGGCACAGGTAGATTCCATAGAGACTTTGGCCAAGTTGGTGCTGCCTGAACAGTTGGCCGGGGACGATGTTTTGCAACAGGCCCTTGATGATGTCAAGGCTGCCACTACAGCCCAGGTTTATATAGATGCAGCTCATGCATTGAAGGCTGCCCTTGATACCTGCCTGCCTTTTGCTGCAACTGACAAGGTGGTCCGCCCGAGCTTTGACAGTAATTCGTTTGTAGGGTGGAACGTCAAAACTGGTTCGTACACTGGTAATACGCAAACCACAGCAACTCTCGCTGACAAGACGTCATGGAGTGCTGTGTGGACGGGTATTAGCAGTACTGCAGGTGCGACACAATCTATGGCGATCAATCAACCTATTACGGGTTTGGATCATGGTCTTTATGTATTAGAGTGCAAGGCCACCACGCAACACTATTGTCTGTCCGATCAGCATGCTTACCTCAAAACAAAGCAGGATAGTATTGTGTCACCTTTATTGGAGACGGACTATCTTGATGTGCAAAACGTAAATAATAGCGCAAAATGGCAGACCTTGACCACTGCACCAATCTACCTTACTGAGTCGGATACTATTTCCGTTGGTTTCACTGGATCAAAGCAAGGAGCCATCGATAATGCCTGGCGTGAAATGGGCAATAATAGTTCAGTGGGTGATATGCGTGAGGGGTCATGGGCAGCAACTGACTTTGTTTTGCGCCATCTACCAGTCTATCATGCCACACTTGATGCTTCTGGATGGAGTACCATCTGCTTGCCCTATGCTGCAAAGCCGACTCCCGGCGTGAGCTTCTACAGAATAGTGGGTATCAATACGGACTCTACACTTATATATATCGAGGAGATTAGTGAGACGGCTGCAGGAGTGCCATGTATCATCCATGCCGATAAGTCTGAAGTGGTGATACAAGAAAGTGGCCAACCCGTTACTACAAGAACATATGGTGACAACAACTTGCGTGGAATGTTTAGGACATCTGCACGTACACCACAATACGCTTTGACGTTGGCAGATGGCATTTGGGTCAACCAAGATAATCCAGATCGAAACCAAAGGCCATATCTCAATAGTTTCCAGGCATTCATCAACAACTTAACAGGGGTTGTAGTTTTGAATTCGTGGAGTGGTCTTTCAATGCCAATTACGGTGGCTTCTTCGATTCGTGGAGTCGGGACTCATACTAACTCTAAGGCCGAATATTACTCTCTCGATGGCCGCAAGGTGGAGTCTATTAATACTCCTGGCGTCTATGTTCGAGTGATAAACGGCATGGCAACTAAGGTAATAAGCAAAGGAGATAAAGAATAGGGAACCATAAAAGGGTGTATCTACTATGAATTGTCTTGGTTGTAATTAAGCTTATTACCATGGGAATGTGTCATAAAGATGGATCTTTCCCTATGGATTTAGAAGTGTAGCATCGTTCATTTGACGAGAACCGGCGAAACAATGGTCAATTATCGTCATGGGTGCTACACTTCTGATAGTACGGGGTTGGAAGATCATCGCTTCCAACCCTGTCTTGATAGAGAATAAGGTGGCTTATTGGAACTGAGTAGGAGGGGAGTAATATCTGTTTGAGCACTGGTCATACCAGCAGCGTGTATCATCAGATTCTCACCGTCAAGGACTACATAAGGATTCCATGTACAGGTGACATGTGCCTCGTTATTACACCATGTCGTGATAGACACGGCACCCTTATACTTCACCTCTAAAAACTTTTCTGTGATATCACCGATGTCTTCGTATCTCTATGATGGTAACCACAGTTCACTTGCAGCCTTTGTCAGCCTTGTTGGACAGACAGTACAATAATTGGTTAGGTTATCACGGCGCCGGCAAAGATGAAGAAAACTGCGCCGATAAAAGGCCAAAAAGAGCCATAAACTGGAGATGGAAAGTTCGGGAAAATGATGCGACTGATATTTTGTAGTCCATTGAAAGTAGAGTGAAATAAAGGCTGTCTTATGGTTAGTGCTTACTGGTGACTTATATCAGATTTACTT
>DHOP01000076.1:49507-82093 GCA_002407775.1 Prevotella sp. UBA5387 | reverse complement strand
TTTTCGCACTTACTATTTGAATGTTCAATTAGGGTGCTTGCGATGTGCGGGTTTGATGTTGTACGAAGAGATAAAAGTTGATTGTAACGCTATATAACAATGACAAGACCTAACGATAGAGGTTCTATCATTAGGTCTGTATCGTGTCGCCCTCAGAAATAATATGTGAGAGAACTATTAAATACAATCTTTGATATGGATAGTTCTAAAAGCTCATCTTTGTTTGCAAATCGAGGAGATTCAAAGATTATTCGATAAACGAAGGAAATCCTCGGCCTTTTGCAAGTCTTCCGGTGTGTCTATTCCGATGGTCTCGATATCCGTCAGACCAACCTTGATCTTGTACCCATTCTCCAACCAGCGCAATTGCTCGAGGCTCTCGGCTTTTTCCAAAGGTGACTGGGGTAGTTGGGTGATGGCTCGTAGCACATCGCGTCTATAGGCATAGATACCAAGATGCTTGAGATAAGGGTAATATTCGAGCCAATCTTGCGTCTCTTTGCCCCTCACAAAAGGAATGACCGAGCGTGAGAAATAGAGTGCAAATCCACGCAAGTCGGTTACGATCTTGGGTGAGTTTGGATTCATCACGGCATCCATATCGGCGAAACGATTGCCCATAGTAGCTATCTGTGTATCAGGGTCTTCAAATAGATGGCATACAGTTTTGATTTGGGCAGGAGCAATAAAGGGCTCGTCCCCTTGAATGTTGACCACGACATCGGCATCCGTACCAATCTTTGTAGCTGCTTCCTCTATGCGGTCCGTACCACTCTTATGGTCTGACCTCGTCATCACCGCCTTTCCTCCGAACGCTTCCACCGCTTGATAGATGCGCTCATCGTCGGTAGCCACGAAGGCATCGAGGATGATTTGACTTACCTTCTCATAGACATGTTGTATCACGGGCTTGCCTGAGAGCATGGCAAGAGGCTTGCCAGGGAAGCGAGTAGAGGCGTAACGTGCAGGGATTATTGCTATTATCTTCATTTCAATAGTTGTTTTTCTTCGTGCAAAAGTAATAAATAGTAGGAAACATCGCTTATTTAATAATGTTAAATAGTTTATTGGATATTTTAAAAACAAGACCCTTTTTGATAATTATCAATTATTATTACTATCTTTGACAACAAAATCAGACATCTAAACAGCATAGTGAAAAATAAGATATTACTATTCATCCTCTTAGTATTTCCTGTCATTTGCCATGCCCAGAAAATATCTCTTGGTTCCTGCTCGGTAGAAGAAATGGGAATCAAAGGTGTATATAAGGGTCAGATGTTAGCAGGAAAGCCCCATGGCAGGGGTAGTGTCCTCTTCGACAATGGTAATACCTATGAAGGCGACTTTGTAAAGGGAAAGCGTCAAGGACGTGGCATTTACACTTTCGCCGATGGTGAAAAATATGATGGTGAGTGGCTATTGAATCAGCAACATGGCCAAGGAACATACTATTTTAACAACAACAACAAATATGTTGGGTTGTGGTTCCGCGACTATCAACAAGGCCACGGTGTCATGTATTATTTCAACGGCGACCAATATGATGGCGATTGGTACCGAGATTTGCGTCAAGGCAAAGGGAAATATACGTATGCCGGCGGTGCCTTCTATGAAGGTCAGTGGGTTGACGACAAGAAAGAGGGAAAGGGGTTCTTTGATTGGAGCGACGGAACAACCTACGAGGGCGATTGGGTGAACAACCAACGTTCGGGCTATGGCGTGAATAAATATGCCGACGGAGATATATATAAGGGAGGGTGGAAAGACGACATCCAGCAGGGACGCGGTATCTATTTCTTCCTGAACGGCGATCGATATGAAGGTGCCTACGACCAAGGCGAGCGTACAGGCGAAGGCATACTGAAGTTTGCTAATGGCGATCGATATACCGGCCATTTCTCCGAGGGAAATCGCGACGGAGTAGGCACGTTCCTATGGGAAAATGGCGACAAATATGAAGGGCTATGGAAAAACGACCTTCAGAATGGTCGTGGCAAGCTCACCAAGAAGAATGGCGATGTGTTTGACGGTAACTTCATCGATGGAAAGATCGAGGGAGAGGTCATCATTCACTATGCCAACGGCGACCGTTTCAAGGGCACCTATAAGAATGGTTTGCGCAACGGCAGAGCCATCGAGGAGTCCAAGGATGGCACGCGCTTCGAGGGTACATACGTGAACGATATACGTGATGGTAAGTTCGTGGAGAAAGACCGTAACGGCCAAATCACTTTTAATGGACACTACGAAAGCGGACGACGCTTCAATGATAATTAATGCAACTTAAAACAAATAATTTATGATTATTGACACATTGGATAACCTGGACAAATATTATGCCCTGAATCCACTCTTCGAGGAGGTTACAAAGTTCTTGAACAACAATAATTGGGACGACTTGGCAGATAGCAAAACACCTATCAAGGGTGATGATCTCTTTGTCAACGTACAACATATCAAAGCCATGAAACCAGCTGGTCCCGCTATGGAATGGCATCGCAAAATGATTGATATTCAGGTCCCTATAAGCGGTGACGAAACCTTTGGTTATACACCTTTGTGCGACCTTCCACCAATGGAGTACGTGGAGGCAAAGGATATGGCAAAGCTTACCGGCGTAGAGGCTCAGACCTACTTTACCGTTAAGGTTGGCCAGTTCGCAATATTCTTCCCCCAGGACGGACATGCTCCTGGAATTACCGACGAAGTGGCGCATCGCAAGGCCATCTTCAAGGTAAAGGCTTAGTTCTAGACTTTGATATCCATCTGCAAATCTGAACAATTATGAAAAAAAACAATACGGAGAATATCTCCAAGGCTAAGAAATCGTCTTCGGAGCATATAGGCGTGGTGGCACATGACCCTTACCTTGAGCCATTCGAAGAGGCAATAACTGGTCGTTATAACCACGCTCTTTGGAAGATTGGACAGCTTACCCAAAACGGCAAATCTACTCTTTCCGACTTTGCCAATGGTTTTGATTACTTCGGGTTGCATAAGATAGCAAATGATGGATGGGTGTTCCGTGAATGGGCACCCAACGCAACGAACATTTATCTATTAGGCGATTTCAACGAATGGAGAGAGATTGACGAATATCGTTGCACTCGTTTGGATTCGGGCACATGGGAACTCAAGCTCCCTGCCAAGGCCATGAAGCACGGAGACCTCTACAAACTCCATATCAAATGGAATGGGGGAGAGGGTGAACGTATCCCGGCATGGGCACAACGTGTGGTGCAAGACGAAGCAACCAAGATTTTCTCGGCACAGGTCTGGGCACCCAAGCAAGCCTATGAATGGAAGAAGGCGGACTTCAAGCCTAAGAATGACCCACTCCTTATCTATGAGTGTCATATTGGTATGGCTCAGGATGCGGAGAAAGTGGGTACATACATAGAGTTCAAGGATAAAGTATTACCACGCATCGCCAAGGATGGCTACAATTGCATTCAGGTGATGGCCATTCAGGAGCACCCCTATTATGGTAGCTTTGGCTATCATGTCAGTTCGTTCTTTGCACCCTCAAGCCGATTCGGAACACCCGAAGAGCTCAAGGAACTCATCGACACGGCTCACTCCATGGGCATTGCCGTGATCATGGATATCGTGCATTCGCATGCCGTAAAGAATGAGGTAGAGGGTCTTGGCAATTTTGCCGGCGACCCCAATCAGTATTTTTATCCAGGAGAGAGGCATGAGCACCCGGCATGGGATAGTTTGTGCTTTGACTATGGAAAGGATGAGGTCGTCCATTTCTTGTTGAGCAATTGCAAGTATTGGCTCACCGAATTCCACTTTGACGGATTCCGTTTTGATGGCGTCACCTCCATGCTATATTATAGCCATGGACTTGGAGAGGCTTTCACAACATATCAGGACTACTTCAACGGACATGAGGATGACAATGCCATTTGTTATCTCACTATGGCCAACAAACTCATCCATGAGGTTAATCCACATGCCCTGACCATCGCGGAAGAGGTGAGCGGAATGCCCGGCTTAGCCGCTAAGTTTGAGGATGGTGGCTATGGTTTCAACTATCGGTTGGCCATGAACATCCCCGACTATTGGATAAAGACCATCAAGGAAAGGAAAGACGAGGATTGGAAGCCAAGCAGCATCTTCTGGGAGGTGAAGAATCGTCGTTCGGACGAGAAGACCATTTCTTATTGTGAGAGTCACGACCAAGCCTTGGTAGGAGATAAGACCATTATCTTCCGTTTGATTGATGCCGACATGTACTGGCACTTCAAGAAAGGAGATGAAAACGATGTGGTTTATCGCGGAATAGCCTTACACAAAATGATTCGGCTTGTGACTGCCGCCGCTATGAATGGTGGCTACCTCAACTTCATGGGCAATGAGTTTGGACACCCCGAATGGATCGATTTCCCACGCGAGGGCAATGGATGGAGCCATAAGTATGCTCGTCGCCAATGGAACCTTGTCGATAACAAGGAGCTGGACTACCATTACCTTGGTGATTTCGACCAAGAGATGTTGCGTGTCATCAAGAGCGAACGCAAGTTCAATGGCACGGAGGTTCAGGAAATATGGCACAACGATGGTGATCAGGTGCTTGCTTTCATGCGAGGCAAACTCATCTTTGTGTTCAATTTCTCGCCAAACAGATCGTTTGCCGACTATGGATTCCTAGTCCCTGCAGGTGCTTATCAAGTTGTCCTCAATACCGATTCGAAGGCTTTCGGCGGAAATGGGTTGGCCGACGATAGCATAACCCACTTCACCAACCACGATCCGCTTTATGAAGGCGAGCACAAGGAATGGCTTAAGCTTTATATTCCAGCACGCTCTGCCGTAGTATTGAAATGTAAATAACACAGATCGCTAATATGAGATTTAACATAAAGAATGGCACTACCACCTTTAGAGTGGTGTGTGCCGTTCTTTTCTTATTATTCGTTTTTCTATATGTGTTTGAGTATCAAGCCGACATCCTTGCCGTAACTCAGCATGTTCTCTCCAAGGGTCAGACGCATTATGACCGTACGATAGGAGCTATCATTATCACATTAGTATTATGGTTGATTCAGTTGGCCGTTTATGCCATGAGTCGACTTAATGGTGCTTTCCATGCGTTGACCTATTTCCCTTCGCTATTGCTGTTAGGCATCTTGACCGATATATCCCCCAATATCGACTCTGAGAATTATCTCGGAAACTGGCTCTGGGGATATCCACTTCTGCTTATAGTCTTTGCCCTTGTAGTCTGGCTTTGTAGGCAATATGAAACCATACACTTGCAGGACAAGTCTACAAGTATCATCAAACCGCTTTGGGGTAACTCGTTGATGATGCTAATGATGTTTTTGATGGTCTGCGGAATAGGAAACTCTGACAATGTCTTCCACTATAGAATGCACATTGAGGAGGCAATAACTACGAATGACTATGCTTCTGCTAGCGAGATTGGCTATAAGGATGAAAAAACCGATAGTAGTTTGACGTTTCTTCGCATCTGGACACTCTCCAAGAACCATGAGTTAGGGGAAAAGCTCTTTGAATACCGACTTGTTGGTGGTTCGGACGTGATGTTACCCAACTGTACATCCGTCAAACTCATGATGGTTCCCGAGACAAAGTTATACAAGGAGCTAGGAGTATGGTTTGACAAGAAGATGCGACCGATAGAATATCTCACCTTACTACATCAACGTCATTATGCCACGTCCTTGTCACATGACTGGTTGCTATGCGCCTATCTTCTGGATGGGAATCTTGATTTGTTCGTCAAGACTCTGCCAAAGTTCTATAATGTTAGAAAGAATCTTCCAAAGCATTATCGGGAAGCTCTTACATTATATATGCATCAGAGTGGTCACCCTACAATAGTCTATCGAAACAATGTGATGGAGGCGGACTTTGAGGACTTCCAAGTTTTGCGACTTAAGAATAAAGATACTCGGATACAATATTCCACACTACGAGATAGCTATGGCAAAACCTATTGGCTTTACTATTACACTTTAATGAATAAGCTTTAAGCCCTTAATTAATAGGGCTTAAACATATTGTCTTAAAGCGGCGAGAAGTTCCATGTTCTCGTTCTTTGTTCCGATGGTAATGCGAAGGCAATTTAGACAAAGTTGTACCTTGGTTCTATTGCGGACGATGATACCCTTTTCGACCAAATAATCATAGATAACCTGAGCATCGGACACTTTAGCCAAGAAGAAATTGGCATCTGATGGATAGACCATCTCGCAAAAAGGTAAGTCCAAGAAAGCTTGCATCATCTTCCCACGCTCTTGCAATAGCAAGTTCACCCAACGCTCCACATCTATGCGATTAGCCAAGGCTTCCATGGCTTGAGTTTGCGTAAGGAGATTGATGTTGTAAGGATACTTGACCTTATTGAACAATCCTATGATTTCCTTGCTCGCAAAAGCCATTCCCATACGTATTGCCGCACAACCCCAAGCTTTGCTCATTGTATTGAAAACAATCATGTTTGGGAATTCTTCAAGCCTTTGTCTGAATACCTCGGCGCTTGAGAAGTCGCTATAGGCCTCGTCGATGATGACGATACCATCAAACCCTTTAAGAATCTTCTCAATTTCCTCTTGATAAAGATTATTGCCCGTTGGATTGTTTGGCGAGCATAACCAAATCATCTTGGTATGCTTGTCACAAGCCTTAAGCATCTTCTCGGCACTCATTTGATAATGCTCATCCAAGAGAACTGGCCTATATTCCACATCATTGATGTCGGCGCAGACCTTGTACATTCCATAGGTTGGCTCGATGGCAACAACGTTATCTACTTTTGGATTACAAAATATGCGATAAACCAAGTCAATGGCCTCGTCGGATCCGTTACCCAGGAAGATGTTATCCTCGGGGACTTGCTTTACCTTTGCAAGTTCTCTCTTGACATCGCGCTGGAGTGGGTCGGGATAGCGATTGAGTGGATTGTTGTATGGATTCTCGTTCGCGTCTAAGAAGACATGAGCCTCATGGCCAGAGTATTCATTCCTTGCCGAACTATATGGAGCTAATTCCCAAACATTGGTTCTCACCAACTCTTTCAATGGTTTCATCATAAGGTCAATTTAATCGTTAATCTGTTTCAATCTCAATCTCATGGCATTTGCGTGAGCTTCAAGATGCTCGTTCTCTGCCATGCATACCACCGCTGGTCCAATGCTTCTAATTCCCTCTTCAGAGAGATTTTGGAAGGTAATCTTACGACAATAGCTATCAAGGTTCACACCATTGTAAGCCATGGCATATTGATGGGTTGGGAGCGTATGGTTTGTACCACTGGCATAGTCTCCCGCACTCTCACAAGCCCAATGGCCGAGGAACACACTACCGGCATTGATGACGAGTTCGGCCAATGATTCATAATCATTGGTGGCCAAGATGAGATGTTCCGGAGCATAGGCATTGCTCAAATCCATCGCCTCCTCGGTATCGTGCACCAAGATCATCTTGGAATTATCCAAGGTCTTTTCCGCAATCTCACGCCTTGGAAGACGTGTCAGCTGCACCAAGACTTCTTCCTTTACCTTATTAATGATGTCCTCGGACGTAGATATAAGTATCACCTGAGAGTCAATGCCGTGTTCTGCCTGTGATAGCAAATCGGCCGCAACAAACTCAGGGGTACTCGTCTCGTCGGCCACCACACACACTTCACTTGGACCTGCGGGCATATCAATGGCCACGTCATGCAAGCTCACCTGTTGCTTAGCGGCCATAACGTATTGGTTGCCCGGTCCAAAAATCTTATATACCTTGGGAACCGACTCGGTACCATAAGCCATGGCACCGATGGCCTGGACACCACCAATCTTATAGACTTGGCTCACTCCGGCAATCCTAGCAGCTGCTAGTATCGCAGGGTTTACTTTCCCATCTTTATTCGGAGGTGTACATAATACGATCTCCTTGCAACCAGCAATCTTAGCTGGTGTGGCAAGCATCAGAACCGTGGAAAATAAAGGTGCCGTGCCTCCAGGAATGTATAAACCGACCTTCTGGATAGCAACGCTCTTCTGCCAACAAGTGACACCTTTAGCCGTTTCTATCTTTCGGGGTTCAAAGATTTGCGCATCATGAAACTTCAATATATTCTGATGGGCCAACTCCAAAGAGGTCTTAAGTTCGTCGGAAACGAGCGTCATCGCTTCGTCTACCTCGTACTTGCTTACGGACAAATCGTCTAGGCTCACATGGTCGAATTGCTCTTCAAAACGCTTCACCGCCTCATCGCCATGTGCCTTAATATCTTCGAGGATATTGGCAACGGTAGCATTGAGTTGTGAAACATCAAGGTGAGGACGTTCAACGATGGAAGCCCACTCGCTTCGTAGTGGATATTTGATTATGTTCATGATGCGAATGATTGATGAAATCTTACAAAATCATTTTTTCAATTGGAGTGACCAAGATTCCCTGGGCACCAAGTTCCTTGAGCTTACCAATGATTTCCCAAAAACGCTTTTCCTCTAACACGGCATGGATGGCACACCAATTGGAATCGGAAAGTGGAATAACCGTAGGACTCTTAATGCCGGGCAGAGTATCGGTAATCTCCTTGAGCTTGTCCTTGGGTGCGTTCATCATCACATATTTCTTGTTCTTTGATGCACGTACGGCCTCGAACCTAAACAACATCTCATTGAGAATGGCGCGTTTATCGGCATCCATATCCCAGTTGCCGATAAGCACTGCCTCGCTCTGCATAACTACTTCTACCTCCTTGAGGTTATTATGCACGAGAGTAGAACCAGAGCTCACGATATCGAAGATGGCATCTGCCAATCCTATGCCCGGACTAATCTCCACGGAGCCTGTAATAACATGGACGTCAGTGTCAATGTTATTTTTTTTCATATAACGTTTAAGGATGCCAGGGTAGGAGGTGGCCACCTTGCGACCATTGAACCATGAAAGTCCAGAATAATTCTCACTTTTGGGAATGGCAAGCGACAGACGACACTTGGAGAAGCCAAGACGAGAGATGATCTGAGCGTTTTCCTGGCGCTCCTCAAACTCGTTTTCGCCTACTATTCCAATGTCTGCAACACCATCGGCTACGCTCTGAGGGATGTCATCATCCCTAAGGAACAATACTTCAAGGGGAAAATTAGAACTCTGAACAAGCAGGGAACGCTTGCTTGGATAAACATCGATGTCTGCTTCTTCAAGCAGACCCATAGTGTCCTCGTAAAGACGACCTTTGGATTGGATCGCAATTCGTAACATATTTGTATTTTATGATTGCTATTTTTCTTTTAATTATCCTAAAAATGCTATGCAAAAATACGCAATTAAAAGATAGTATGCAATAAATGTTGTACTTTTGTTGGCAAATTGGTTGATTATGCGCAGTTTATGCTCCTTGTTGTCTTATATGTTGTTTTTTATTGTTCTGTCATCATGTCAAGAAAAACAACAGAAAGAAGTCACACCCTGGGGTACCGAGATTGGTGGGGATTCGGTTTCATCAAACGAAGTTTATGATTTAAGTGATATAGTGAACAATGGTGAGATCATCACGCTCACCTTGTCTGGTCCAGAGACATATTATGACTATAGAGGTCGTGGAATGGGCTTGCAATATTTGCTTTGCGAGAAATTTGCTCAGAGTCTTGGAGTCTCATTGCGCGTTGAAGTATGTAAGGATACGGCAGAGATGGTAAGCCGGCTTAAAAAGGGCGATGCCGATATCATTGCCTTTCAACTTCCAACATCAACTAAAGGGGTAGCTTTCGCAGGTGTAAACGATAAATCAAAGAAAACATCTTGGGCCGTCCAACAAAAGAATAGCGAGTTAGCCGAGGCGCTAAACAAATGGTTTAAACCTACGATAATAGCAGAAGTTAGAGAGTTGGAAGACTTCTATCTTTCTACCCGGAGTATCAAAAGGCACGTCTATTCACCGATGCTCAACCGCTCTGGAGGCGTCATCTCACGATACGACAAGTATTTTCAACAATACGCCCCTCTTGCCCGATGGGATTGGCGACTTATGGCCGCACAATGTTATCAGGAATCTACTTTTGACCCTCAGGCACGATCATGGGTTGGAGCTAGTGGTCTGATGCAAATTATGCCATCTACCGCACAACATCTTGGTTTACCACAAAGCCAGATTTTCGACCCCGAAAACAATATTGCCGCCGCGGCCAAGTATATCAAGGAACTCGATGGGCATTTCCGTGACATCCCAGCATCAGAACGCGTATATTTTGTTCTCGCCAGCTATAATGGAGGACATTTCCATGTCCGTGACGCTATGGCTTTAGCAAAGAAACATGGACGCAATGCCAACAGGTGGTCAGAGGTACAAGAATTTGTACTCAAGTTAAGCAACCCGGCCTACTATAATGACCCTGTCGTTAGATATGGTTATATGAGAGGGAATGAGACCGTTGATTATGTTTCCAGAATTAATGCTCGATGGGGGCAATATTGCGGAGTAGCACGTGGTGGATTCATTGGCTCGCCCGTTGGCCCCGAGCGATCCAGGCGAGGGAACCGTTGGCAAATCTAAAGACGGCACATCGTCCCATTATTAATTAGAGACAATATAGGTTTTTATTCATATATATTGACTCAGGATTGGTATCCTTTCGAATCTCGATTAATACTCGAAAGCATCGCCATTACTATCATATAGTAAGGTGAAAGGATAGCTTTAGCGCCACCATTCGGCAACTATAATGACACCATTCCTATGTAAATAAATAATTAAATCGATTCATATTTAATCGCTGGTTCTATTCGTCTTTTTTTCGATTTAATATGGGTGTTATGGATGTTTATGGGAATAATGATGAATATTATTTACACCATGACAACTGCCTATCAAGAAAACGTGATGGATTGATTTGCTTTCAATGACCTTTGTCCTTCCAAATTAAAGTCTATACATCAGAAAAACATTCGAGATAAATCATGTGCAATCGATATGAATGCTTCATTGGACATTGTTTTATTGTCTTGATTATAAGTCATAATAAGTAGCTTCACCAAACTATTTCATCAAGTTGAAATCAAGAAATAAATTGTATAAACCTTGTCATTTTACATTTTGAAAAAAATATTTCATTTCTAGTTAATATTTTAATACTTTAGTAACATCTACATTAAATCTTTTGCTTAATTTTGCACTTGAAAGGTATAAACGGGGCTTCCCCCTAAAATTTTTAATTTAATTTATAATATCTTATGCAGAAAAGATTGTTCTTTCTGATGGCTATGATGGTGATGTTCACATCATCTCTTATGGCCCAGATCACGACATCAGGTATCAGCGGTAAGGTTACCGCCGACGACGAAAACGTTATCGGCGCCACGATTGAGGCGGTGCACACACCCTCAGGTACCCGTTACATGACTGTTACCAACAGTAGTGGTATGTTTGCCATCAATGGTATGCGTGTCGGCGGACCTTATGAAGTAACGATTTCCTACATCGGTTATGAAACCAAGGTCATCAAAGACGTTCGTCTTCAACTTGCTGAAACCTACAATTTGAACACCTCTCTATCAGAGGATGCACAACAGTTGGGTGAGGTAGTTGTAGCAGCAAAGGCAACAAAGTTCACAACTGAGAAAACAGGTGCTTCGACGAACATTGACAATCAACAAATTGTCAATATGCCTACTATTAGTCGTAGCATTACAGACGTTACTCGTCTTTCACCTTATGGTGGTAGCGGCATGAGTTTCGCCGGTGTGGACGGTCGTACTGCCAACTTCACCGTAGACGGTGCCAACTTCAACAATAACTTCGGCTTGTCATCCAATCTTCCTGGTGGTGGCAATCCTATCTCTATTGATGCCATCGAGGAACTTCAGATTGTTGTTGCTCCTTTCGATGTTCGTCAGACCAACTTCATCGGTGGTGGTGTGAATGCCATTACCAAATCTGGTACCAACACCTTCAAGGGTACTGCATATGTTTACCATCGTAATGAGAACATGGGTGGTGATGCCGTTGACAGAGTTCAGATTCCGGGTGCTAGAGACAAGAGCAGCCAGACCACTTATGGCTTTACTTTTGGTGGTCCTATCATCAAGGATAAGCTTTTCTTCTTCGCCAATGCCGAAATGATCAAGACTCCAACGATCGTCAATCGCTGGCAGGCTTCTGCCGATGGTGTAGCTGATGAGACGAACTATCTTTCTCGCACCACAATCGCAGACATGCAGGCCGTTTCTGAATATGTAAAGAACAAGTATGGTTATGATACTGGTTCATACAATAGTTTCCCTGCTGATGAAAGCAACTACAAGATTCTTGCTCGCTTAGACTGGAATATTACCAATATGCACCATTTGGCATTGCGCTACAACTATACCAAGAATCGTGCTTGGAACCCTGCCAATGCTTCTTCTATGGATGGTGGCACACGTATGAGCGGTTCTCGTTTCTCTCAATATTCTATGGGCTTTGCTAACTCAATGTATGCACAAGACAACCTCGTTCACTCTTTCTCCGTGGACTTGAATAGTCGTCTGTCTAACAATTTGAGCAACCAGTTCCTTGCAACATATTCTAAGCTCGATGATATTCGCGCAAGCAACTCTAGCGAGTTCCCATTCATCGACATCTTGAAGGATGGTCAGGCATACATGTCTCTCGGTTACGAGCTCTTTACTTGGAACAACGGTGTACATAATAAAGTATGGAACGTCAAGGATGAGTTGACATATTATGTCGGTAACCATAAGGTTATTGGTGGTCTTGCTTACGAATACAAGATGGCTGATAACAGCTATATGCGTAATGGTACTGGCTACTATCGCTATACTAGCTTGGATGACTTCCTTAACGAGGCAACACCTGAGATCGTAGACCTTACTTATGGCTATGATGGTGAATCAGCTCCTGCTGCTCGCGTTAGAACCAACAAGTTCAGCATTTATGCTCAGGACGAGTGGTCTGCAACACGTAACTTCAAGCTTACCTATGGTATACGTATTGATGATATGGTCTTCAATAATGCTGACCTTATGACTAATAATGCTATTCTAGCAATGGACTATAATGGTCGTAGCATTGATACTGGCACTTGGCCTTCTGCTAATATTATTTTCTCACCGCGTGTTGGTTTCACATGGGATGTTCTTGGCGACAAGAGCCTTAAATTCCGCGGAGGTACTGGTCTCTTTGCAGGTAATTTGCCTCTCGTGTTCTTCACAAATATGCCTACCAATAGCGGTATGGTGCAATACCAAGCACAGATCAATGCTGCTAGTGCTACAAAGAATGGTTTCTCCATGGATACATTTAAAGGCGGGCTCGTAACAGACGCCAATGGCAATGCTACTATTGCTGCTCTTTACAACAAACTCGTATCTCTTGGATATCCAGAGACCATTAATCCAGAGGATGGTACAGCACCTTCTTCTATCTCTGCCGTGGATCCTAAGTTCAAGATGCCACAGGTTTGGAAGACTTCTTTGGCTATCGATTATGCCATCCCGGTTTCTTTCCCATTGACCGTATCTGTTGAGGGTATTTTGAATAAGACACTCAATGCCGCATCAATCTCTGACTGGAGCGTGCCATCTGTAGGTGGTTTCACACGTTTGAATGGCGTTGACAATCGTCCTATTTATCCTGCAGGTTATCATCAAGGAACCAAGGCATTTATGCTAGAGAATACTAGCCGTGGTTACGGTTGGACATTCAATGCAGAGGTTAATGCTCGTCCAACTGAGTTCCTCAGCTTGATGGCCGCCTATACACACACCGTAAATAAGGAAGTCACAGGTATGCCAGGTTCTAATGCTGAGTCTGCTTTCACCTATGTACCTACCGTACAAGGTCCTAACAACATTCGTTTGCACAACTCCCAGTATGTGACTCCAGATCGTTTCATCGCATCAGCAACGGCACACGATAGAAGTGGCAACCACTATAGCCTCATTTATGAGACATGGCGTGGTAATTATAGCTACTCGTTCATGACCGCCAATGACATGAATGCTGATGGCTACAACTATGATGCTCTTTACATTCCTACAGACCAACAGGTGAACGACAATCAGTTCCGCTTTGTTTCTGAGGGTGACAAGACACGTTTCATGGATTATGTTCATGCCAATGGTTATTTGAGCAAGAATCAGGGCAAATATGCTGAGCCATATAGCCTTTATTCTCCTTGGGTTCACCGTGTTGACTTCAGCTACAAGCATGACTTTTCAATCAACGTTGGGCAGAGCAAGCACGCTCTTCAGTTAAGCCTCGATGTTAAGAACCTTCTGAACTTATTCAACTCAAGCTGGGGTGTTGCTAAGTATCTGAACCCAGAAATCGGTACTGATCCTCGTGTCTTGAAGTATGAAGGCTACGATGCTGATGGCTATGCAACATTCTCAACACCTGCCTCAATTAATGGAAATACAAAGACATTTGTGCCAAACCACTCATTGGGTCAGTGCTGGTATGCACAAATCGGTATTAAATACATGTTTAACTAATCATTTAATATCAAGATAAAATGAAAATAAGATATATTCTTCCGACAATTCTTGCCGCGTTTGCTCTGATCTTCACTAGCTGTAGCGATGATGAGACACCAACGTTGCTGGATCAGGTTAAGGTTACGACATCAACTGTTGCCTTACCTATGGCGGGCGGTTCCAATACTATTACCGTAAATGCACAGGATAGCTGGACACTCGAGAAAGTCATGACAATGAAGGATTCCGTAAAGTGGCTTAACATTTCTACGGTAACTGGTAGTGCTGGTGAATCTGAAATAGTTTTCTCTGCTAGCAAGACCGAGAGTGGTCGTACCGCTCAACTCTTGCTTACATGTAATGGTGAGGTGCAAAACATCACCGTGATTCAGGGTGTGCCAAAGGCTGCTACGGCAACCTGTGCTCAAGTAATCGCTGGTCCTGATAGCAAAACATATCGTGTGACCGGTGTTGTATCAGGCATTGCTAATACGACTTACGGCAACTGGTACCTTACAGATAATACAGGAACCATTTATATTTATGGTACTCTTGACAAGAAGGGTAACGAGAAGAACTTCTCAAGCCTCGGAATTGAAGAGGGCGATGAGGTTACGGTAGAAGGTCCTAAGACTACTTATGGTAGTACTGTTGAGTTAGTAAACGTGACGGTGATCAATATCAACAAGTCACTCATCAAGGTAGACTCTGTTCAAAATGCTAATCTTCCGCTCGAAGGTGGTATTTTCACTACATACCTAACATGCAAAGGCCAAGGTGTATCCGTGGAGATTCCAGCAGACGCAAAAGATTGGTTGAGTATTTCTTCTATTCAGTCTGTAGGTCAAAATACTATTGTAAACTTCAAGGCTGCTGCTAATACTGGTGGTGATCGTGGCACTTCAATTACTTTCCATACTACCGATGGCAAGAAGGATTACACGGCAAAGACATCAATGACACAAAAAGGTGCCATTATTGCATCTTCAATTGCTAACTTTAATGCCGCCGCCGTTGGTACTACACTTTATCGTCTTTCTGGTGTTATCACCAAGATTACTAGTGCAACAAGCGGCAACTTCTACATTAAGGACTACACTGGAGAGACCTATGTCTATAAGATGGCTAATTTTGCTACTTCTGGATTAAAGGTAGGCGATATTGTTACACTCGTAGGAACACGTGGACAATATGGTACGACTATCGAAGTGATGAATTCTTATGTGGAAACATCCTCATCAGTTACATCCGTAAGTATTGCAGATTTGCTCACAAAACCTGATGCTAACAACGTTTATTACATGGTAACAGGCACCATCAAGAGTATTGTGAGCACAAAATATGGAAATCTGACATTACAAGATGGTGCTAGTGAGATTTATGTATATGGATTATATCCTGGCTATGGAGCAACAGGTGACGCACGTTATAATTTTGTTACTACACAAAACCTGAATGTCGGTGACCAACTTACAGTAATTGGAACTAAGACCACTTACGGCTCTACTATTGAGTTGGCAAATGGTATATATTATTCGTCTGTAGCTGCACAGTAAAGCACTATTGAATTAACACAATAAGGGCGTGTCCAAATGGACACGCCCTTTTTAGTTTCTAAAATCAAAGTATAAGATTTAGAGACTATTCAAAACAATCAGAGAATTCAAGACACCTTGACAATACCTAAATCTTTTAAAGTTAATTTTTTATTTTGCCATATCAAATCCCAATCTCACACCGTCAAAGTTTTGACTGATATCACCTATGGTGCTTAATGTTGTGTTACCACTCAAAGCGGAAACGGTCTGAAGTAAGCTAAGAAGTTTCTTCGACTCAAATAGAACACTTATACCTTGTGTGTTACGAGTAACATAAGCGTTCATATTAAGAAGCAAGCTTTGCATGGTCAAGGCACTCGTATTTGGATCATAGGTATAATTGCCACTAAGACTACGACCTCCAATAACGGCCGAAAAAGTACCATTTTGATTGAATGTAATTTGGGTGTTACTAGCCTTTATTCCCAACTTATCATATTGAGGCTGGAGTTTCTCTTTGATCTGTGTAGCTGCTATCTCGCCACCAGCACGAGCTAAAGCGTTGTCAGAGGTGAAGGCGCAACCGGGACCATTATAATTCCAAGAACCATATAGTTGGTTAACAGGTATTTTATCAAGTCCAATAATACTCCCAAGAACATTTCCAACGGTCTGACCATTGGTGATAGCACCTAGAATTCCACCAAGGACATCACTTGTCCCAGTATCGGTAGATGTTCCGGCGCCTAGAGTTCCGCACCCTGTCACCATCAAACATAATGCACTGGCGACCATTATACTTATTTTTTTCATAACCAATAATTTATTTTTCTAATATAAAAAGTAAAATTTGTATCTATCAATCTAAAAAAACATCTAGCAATATTGCAATAATGGCCTATTGTTCTTGCTCGTTAATATAACCATGACGATAGGCGTATAAAAGCTCTTGAAGATCAGCGATCTGCACCCGCAAATCTTTTCCGATATCTGTATCTGCTACGTGCATACGATTAGAGGACATCTCAACAATTTGAATAGTCGATTTGATATCGGTACCGCGTTCGATGGCATCTTTTGTACTAGTGAAAGGCTCATGCTGAACCAACTGGAATCCACGACTATGGTAGACGAGGGTGTACCCAGCAATACCTGTCTCCTTGTGGTAAGCTTCAGAGAATCCACCATCGATAACCATTAGTTTACCATTAGCCTTTATTGGGCTCTCTCCATCACCTGCATGTACCGGTACGTGACCATTAATGATATGTCGATTTGATCCAGTAACTCCAAACGAATCCATAATATAATCGCAAATCTCCTCTCGGTCACGATACTTAAAGTAATTGCCCTTTTGTTCCTTATGGATTGTCTTTTCCTTAATGAAATAACGCTCAAAAGTGGTCATTTTTGCCTTATCAAACAATGGACTATTTGCGCCACACCAGAGGTAATGAAAATAGTCAATAGCATATTGTTTCTCCTTATCTGTAGTGTCATTTTGAAACGCACTACGAACAAGACGACCTATTTCCTTCATCAAATTTATGCCGGAGAACCTATGACCTGCACATATCTCCACTTCCTTAAGTGTTCCATCATCATTAAGCGGAATAGAACCATGGAAAAGAAGGTTGTTGTTGTATATGCCGTACATTCCACCATGTGAGAGCAAAAGCTTAGTGTGCTTGCGTAGTTTCTCACTTACAGAGAAACTATGGTGAAGCTTTTGAATGAGGTCTAGCTCATCAGGAGAGAGTTGGTTAGGGTGCTTTGGGTCAATGGTAGGAAACTTACATGAGCTCAACGGATACTCGTTTCCATCAATAGTGATGGTTCCTTTATCATAATCTATATGCTCAAGGAGTCTTCGCTCTTGCATGTTCCAGTCAGGATGATTGGAGTAAAGTTCGGCCTCAAGTTTAAATCCAACCACCGTAATCGCCTTGTGCATCTTGGCAATAAGGTTTATTGTCTTCTCGTTAATGAATGAATGGTCATTTGTTAATCTCGGCATGAACTCTTCACATGGGTCATCTCCATAATGTTCCATAGCGAAAGTTGCCAAAGGCACCATGTTGATACCATAACCGTCCTCAAGGGTGGCTAGGTTGGCATAGCGTAAGGACAATCTGATAACCGTGCAAATGCATGCTTTATTTCCAGCAGCTGCACCCATCCACACCATATCATGGTTGCCCCAAGTAATGTCCCAATCTGTATATCCACTTAACAAATCAAGTATCTTATGAGCCCCAGGTCCACGATCGAAAATATCGCCCAAAATATGTAGCTGGTCAATAGTCAATCGTTGGATCACGTTGCAAATGGCAATAATGAAGTCATCGGCACGACCTGTTGCGATAATAGTATCAATGATTCCATTGATATAGGCGGCTTTGTTTTTGTCTTCTACACGTTCATCTAGTAATTCCTGAATAATATAGGAGAATTGCGAAGGCAAAGCCTTGCTCACTTTTGAACGAGTATACTTGCTAGATACATCGCGACAAACCGCGACTAGACGATGCAGGGTAATGTGGTACCAATCTTTTATATCTTTTTCGCCATCCTTTACTAGTTGTAATTTCTCCTCGGGATAATAGATAAGCGTACATAAATCGCGCTTCTCACTTTCACGCAAAGATATTCCGAACAACTCGTTTACCTTGCGCTTAATATTGCCAGAAGCATTTTTTAAGACATGTTGGAAGGCCTCATATTCACCATGAAGATCAGCCAAGAAATGCTCGGTTGCCTTAGGTAAATTGAGAATTGCCTGCAAATTAATTATCTCGGTACTAGCTTCTGCCACGGTAGGGAAAGTCCTTGAGAGAAGTTGCAAGTATCTTCTGTCCTTCTCAATATTGTATTTCTTATTCATTAGTGTATAGTATTTGCATTGGTATCAAGTATTGGTACTAATTTCAATGCCATATATTAAACTTTGTGATGTTTCTTTTAAGTTGAGCGGTGGATTTGTCATCTAGAGGTTGGAACGGCATAAAACCTTCTGATAGCCTCATGATGTCTCGAAGAACTGATGTAAGTCGTTGGGCGAAGTCATGAATATGCAAGATTTTAGCAAGTTCACGAAGCCTATCCTCGTTCATTTCCCAAAATCGGAAAGCCACATAAACATTTGCCAAATGGAGTAGGGGCGCAAAGTTATGGTCTATTTCGTATTTTAGATTGAGAAGCATATAACAAAGTCGTTTTTCGTTAACCTCTTCCAACTTAATGTTATTGACCAATCGATCCGTAGTTATAGAACTCTTATAAGTTAATTCGTCTTCTTTCAAATCGCCTGATGAGTAATCAACTACACCCTTAAAGCGGTCGATTTCTTCGACAACGACTTTTGGAGCAATAAATTTTATGCGCTCCAAACCTTTCTCAAGAGTAACCTCAATACGTTCATCATTGGAATAGATCATTATTCTACGCCAATCCGTAGGAGAAAGTTTTGACAAATCATCGTGCATTTTAGTACGATGATCACGGTCATTTAACACATCTACATCTACCCCAAGTTCCAACAAATTTCCAATTGCGACACATGATTCTTGACTTAACAATAGACGTGCATGAGTATCTAGTACCTTCTGATAGAATACTAGCAAGCGCTGGCCCAATTCCTCGAATGAAATGAGTGAGGATAGCACAGGGTTCTTGATAAGCTTGAAGCGGGTGTTCCAGCCTAAACGTTGGAAGGTTTCTCTTTCCAAGTTACTACACAAATGCACCGCCGACGCACATTGGATGGCTCTTTTTTGTAGTCGATATAGATAAGTGGAACGGTGACGTTTGAAAACCCAAGGCTGAAGACCACCAAGAGGAGAATAAACGGTAGGGGTATGAAGGTTGTGGGCTTTAATGATGAGACGTGCAGAGGACATTTCCCAACATCCGAAAACATGAAGGATATCAAACTTAACTAAAGTCTCATCGTCAATTTCTTGAGGAGAATTAACCAAGCGGACATCAGTGGTCTGACCCATTGTCTGAGCCAAACCTGTTGTAAGTTCATGAAAAACGGTTTGAGCATCGGCAGTAGAAGAGCTATAAAGTAATATTTTTAGCTTTTCCATAATGCTTTAAAGTTTGTGGGTTATGAAATCTTGTTTGTTGGCCATTCGATGATGTAACCAATAGCCAAAGTTACGCCAAATCATAGAGATATCATAATAGTTTGCACCAAAAATCGACATTTGTTCATCAAAATTGCGCAGACCTCGCCGAAGAATGATGAAACGTAAAGTATGCCATGTAATGATGGATACCAGCATTGCAATACCAAAAACTAAATTTGTTTTGATGACTTGCAATATTATTGCGGCTATAAACAACAAAATATAACTATGGAGTGCGATTTGATCAAGAACAAAGAGGAGTCGGTGCATAGTGCAACGTGCCAAATGCCTGCGAGTCTCCATATAGAAGATGTGATGATCTTTTCTGCTTTTGCGTAGAGGTTGGTCATCTATAAGCCATGAATCGCTATCTATTGCCAGAGCCGTCTTTCCTTTTTGTGCAAATTTGTTAACAATAAAATCATATTCGCCTCGCATCAAATGAAGATTACCTAAGAATCCGTCTTGAGTCATAAAATCACTTTTACGGATTATAAGATTGTGGCTTTCGGACCGATATGCTATGTTACGAATATCCTCACGCATTAAATAATAAGCAGAATTGATATGGTCATAACGTTCGAAAGCTGGTGATACTTCGTGATATTTGCTATAACCTTTCACCATATTTATATCATCAGTGCAATGGCTAGCCATTGATTTAAGCCACTTTTCGGTAGCTGGATGACAAGTTACTTCTGTTAGGACGACCCACTCTGTTTTAACCGCTTTTATACCAAGAGTAATAGCCAGCTTCTTTCTACTTAAATAGCGAGACGATTTTGGTATATAGGTAACATAAAGCTGAGAATATGATGTAGTGTTTTCTGCTTGATGTTCGGAAATGGTTTGGGCAATTACTTCTTCTGCCTCGTGATCTCCATCCTCAATGACGACAACAACCTGATAACCTGCTGGATAATTTTGCCGCAAAAAAGCAGGTAGATTATCCTGAAGACTGGAAGTGTCATCGAATGGTGTCAGTACAATAGAGAGGGGTGGGAGATTGGCTGAATCCACCAATGCCCCATCTCCATAGTATGAATTTCTTTTTTTAAAACGAAAGAAAGGGTGAAGCATCGGGGTTACGATGCCAAGCAAAAGGAGTACAAGACTTGCTACAATAGTAAAATTATCTATAATGACAAATTTCATATGTTATTAAAAGTCAATGTCTTCCGAAGTGTAGCTTGTAGGTAGACTATGACTATTATATTGGCTTGCCATGCTTTCACCATAAGCACCAGCGGAACGAATTGCAATAAAATCACCACGGTTTATAGCATCTAGATCTGCATCCTTAGCAAAGATGTCGCTTGACTCACAGATAGGACCCACAACGTCATAGGTATCATGGGGCAAGTCATTGCTGATGTTTTCTATCTTGTGATAGGCTTGATAAAGAGCCGGCCGGATAAGTTCTGTCATACCAGCATCAAGTATTGCAAACTTTTTGTGAGTTCCATGCTTTACATACAGAGTACGAGCAATCAGTGAACCCATTTGTGCTACTATCGCCCTTCCCAACTCAAAATGAACTCGCTGCCCCTCACGTATCTTCAAACCATTATGATAGGCCTCAAAATAGTCTTTGAAATTCGGAATGTCATTATTGTTCGGGTCATAATAGTCCACACCAAGACCGCCTCCAACATTGATCTCTTGTAGATGAATACCTTTACTTTCAAGACGATCTTGCAATTCATTGATACGATCACAAAGTTTACTGAAGGCATCCATATCCAATATTTGGCTACCAATATGGAAATGGAGTCCAATGAAAAGAATATTTTCCATGTTTCCAGCAATAGCTATGGCACGTTCCATATCATCCATAGCAATGCCGAACTTATTTTCAGCTAGTCCTGTTGTGATGTTTGCATGAGTGTGTGCATCAACATCTGGATTAATGCGAAAACATACTCTAGCAGATTTTTGCCGAGCCTTTGCTAAATCGTTAATGACTTCTAGCTCTTCTATGCTCTCAACATTGAAACAAAAGATGTTGGCATCGAGTGCAAGGTTAATTTCCCAATCACTCTTACCCACGCCAGCAAAGACAATCTTATCTGACGAAAAACCAGCATCAAGACACTTCTGAATCTCACCTCCACTCACACAATCAGCTCCAAAACCTGCTTCTACTATAGGCTTGAGAATCTTTGGATTTGCATTCGCCTTAATCGCATAATGTACTACAAAACGCTCATACTTTCCCGCCTCTTTTGACAACGAATCTATCGTCCGTTGTAAAAGACGAGTATCATAATAGTAGAATGGGGTGCGTATATCTTGGAATTTTTGGATAGGAAAAGAACCTTTCATTGCTTGATGCATGCTTAAAATTTACTTCTTTGGGAACAATGTGTTACTAAGATTTTGAAGGGCACGTTTCTTGTCAGACTCCCGAATGAGGAATGAGATATTATAATTGCTACCTCCATAGCTAATCATTCGAACAGGGATATCTTTCATGGCGTCAGTTGCCCAAGTCTCAAAACCAACGTTACTCCAGTCGAGATCTCCTACGACACAGATAATGCACATGTCTGAATCCACGGTCACGGTACCATACTTCTTCAGCTCATCTACAATGTTATTAAGATTCTTGTCATTGTCAATACTCATAGACACTCCCACCTCAGAGGTAGCAATCATGTCAATTGGAGTCTGGTAGCTTTCAAAAATCTCAAAGATTTTCCTTAGGAAACCTGTAGCAAGAAGCATCCTTGAAGACTTTATCTTGATGGCCAAAATATTATCTTTGGCAGCTATAGCCTTAATCTTTCCTCTCACCAAGACATTGTCGATGATTGTTCCATCAGCAGCTGGGTCGTTAGTGTTCTTGAGACGCACTGGTATTCCTGCATATTTTGCTGGTTGAACACACGTTGGGTGAAGTATCTTCGCACCGAAATAAGCCAGCTCTGCCGCCTCTTCGAAGTTCAATTGGCGAATTGCTTCAGTATTCTCAACGACACGTGGATCATTATTGTGCATACCATCGATGTCTGTCCAAATTTGTATCTCCTCAGCTGGTAATGCTGCTCCGATGAGAGATGCGGTATAGTCAGACCCTCCACGTAGTAAATTATCTATCTCACCATAAGCGTTCCGACAGATAAAGCCTTGAGTAATATAGACCTGATAACCGTCGTTATCATTCATGATTACCTTTAGCTTCTCCCGGATATATTGTAGGTCAGGTTCGGCATTCTTATCTGTACGCATGAAATCCAAAGCATCAATCAAGACGGCCTTTACCCCAATTTCCTGCATATAGTTGTTGACCATATTGGTAGATATTATCTCACCCTGAGCAACAATAGTCTTTTCCTCAAAGCTTGTGAAAATATCCTTTGTAAAAGAACGGAGGAAATTAAATTTTTCGGTAAGGAAATCGCTTGTGCGCTGCTTATACTCTGGAGTGGAATAAAGCTCAGCAACATGCTTTGCATATTTCTTTTCTAAGTTATTGATAACCTCGTTAGCTCCTTCCGGATTCTTCTTGTAGAGGTAATCGCAGATTTCTACTAATGAGTTTGTAGTGCCACTCATAGCAGAGAGCACAACGAACGTTGGTTCACCTGACTCAGTGATGAGAGCTGTAACGTTCTTCATGTTTTGAGGACAACCTACTGAAGTCCCGCCAAATTTCATTACCTTCATACTATAATACTTTGTTTGAACTATAATTAATCTTCTTCTTCAGAAACCTTCAATTTGTTATATTCACTCGTAACATCGTTGATCTCTGCGTCCTTACAACGGTACACAATACCAGGAAAACGATCGAGCATAGGAATATTATGAGTTGACATGACCACTGCTGTACCTTGAAGAGTAATGTCTTTGAGAAGGTTCACAATATTAGTGGCCGTTTCAGGGTCAAGATTACCAGTTGGTTCATCAGCAATAATAATTTTCGGCTGATTAAGCAACGCTCTTGCAATAGCGATACGTTGTTGTTCACCACCAGACAACTCATGAGGCATACTTCTTTTTTTTTCTATCATGCCTACGGCATTAAGCACATCATCAATACGCTGATCTATTTCTTGCTTGTCTTTCCAATCTGTAGCTTTGAGTACGAACTTCAGATTGCTATAAACCGTGCGATCATGAAGCAATTGAAAATCCTGAAAGATGATACCCATCTCCTTGCGTAAGGCTGGAATGCCTTTGCGTTTAAGGATCTTCAAGTCTCGTCCCAAGACTTCTACCTTCTCTGCTTCATCATTAATAATGTCAAGCTCACAATAGAAAGTTTTAAGCAGTGAGCTCTTACCAGATCCCACTTTTCCAATGATATAGATAAACTCTCCCTCGTCAACTTTGAAATCAACGTCCTTAAGGATAAGGTTGTCTTGTTGGTAAATATTAACTTTCTGATAATCTATTAACATAGCAAGAATGATTATTTCTTAAACTAATGACCAAATTTTAATCAATGTTGAGCGTCTGCTGCTTTTGCCTTTCGACGTTCCCAATCCCAATTTGGATCGTGCCGCTTTGCTAACTCACGTGCAATATCCTCTATTCTTAGCCCTTTACTCGACAAAAGTACAATTAGGTGATATATCAGATCAGAGCTTTCATACACTAGTTTTTCAGTAGTGCCATTTGTTGCCTCGATTATGGTTTCTACTGCTTCTTCACCCACCTTCTGAGCAATTTTATTCACACCTTTATTGAAAAGACTGGTCGTATAGCTACCTCCGGGCATCTCCTCGTGACGCTTGTCAATAAAATCTTGAAGTTCGCTAAGAAATAGCACTGGGCTTTGCCAATGATTTTCCTCACCCCAACATGTATCTGTTCCTTTATGACAGGTCGGACCGATGGGATGCACCTTTACAAGTAAAGTATCATTATCGCAATCATTTTGAATACTTACGAGATTAAGGAAATGACCAGAAGTCTCTCCCTTAGTCCATAAGCTCTGTCGGCTCCGACTCCAAAATGTTACTCTTTTTGTTGCCATAGTCTTATCATAGGCTTCCTTATTCATGAACCCTAACATCAAAACATTGCGCGTATCAGCGTCCTGTATGATTGCTGGAACAAGTCCACCAAGCTTTTCAAAATCTATTTCCATTGTTTTGTTGCTTAATGATAATTATATTCTAACATTAATACCTTCGTCTTTTAAATATGTCTTGAGGGTAGGTATCTCTATTTCTCCAAAGTGAAAAACACTAGCCGCCAATGCCGCATCAGCCTTACCAAGAAGGAAAGCATCTCTGAAATGTTCTTTCTTTCCTGCGCCTCCGCTGGCTATTATGGGCACGGGAACTAGTTCTGCTAGCTCTGCTAATGCTTCATTAGCAAAACCTTGTTTAACACCATCGTGATCCATGCTAGTAAAGAGAATTTCTCCAGCTCCCCGGTCAGTGACCTCCTTGGCCCAATCGAAGAGCGAAAGTTCAGTACGTTCACGACCTCCCTTAATGTAGCAATGCCAACCGTCTTCGTCTAATCGAGCATCAATGGCACAGACACAAACCTGAGATCCAAATTTATTGGCAATTTCATCAATGAATTCTGGATGACGAATAGCAGCAGAATTAATGCTCACTTTGTCAGCACCAGCATAAAGAAGACGTTCTACGTCATCTATTGCTTCAATACCACCACCTACCGTGAAGGGTATGTTAATCTCACGAGCAACTCGTGTCACCAAATTTGTAAAAGTCTTGCGACCTTCGAAAGATGCTGTAATATCAAGGTAAACAAGTTCATCTGCACCAGCCTCGCTATAGGCTTTACCCAATTCTACTGGATCTCCTGCCTTGCGAAGGTTCACAAAGTTGGTTCCCTTTACCGTCTCTCCGTTTTTCACATCAAGACAAGGTACAATTCGTTTTGCTAATCCGTTGATTCTCATCTTTTTAATAGATTTAAATCAATCTTTCCTTCATACCATGCTTTTCCGAAAACAACAGCAGGTATTCCCGCTTCCTCTAAGCTAATGATATCATTACTGCCACTTATTCCTCCGCTGGCGATAAGATGCAAATTGGGATAACAATCCATTATTTCTTTATAAAGATCAATGGCTGGTCCTTGTAGAGTTCCATCTTTAGATATGTCGGTGCAAAGTACATTGCGTACACCTGCATCTACATATCGCTTTAAAAAGGGCAACAAATTCTCGTTAGAATCTTCCTTCCAACCATTGATAGAAACCTTACCCGACCTTACATCTGCTCCGAGAATCATTCGATCTGAACCATACTGGTGAAGCCATGAGATGAATAATTCCGGGGCTGTTACAGCAACACTTCCTATTGTCACCATTTTGGCACCAGCGGAGAATGCCTTCTCAATGTCTTCGTTCGTTTTGATTCCACCACCGAAATCTACGCTCAAGTGGGTTGTAGAGGTAAGCTGATCTAACACTTGCTCATTAACAATATGTTTAGATTTCGCACCATCAAGATCCACCACATGAAGACGCTTGAATCCCAACAGCTCAAACTCCTTGGCTTGAGCTATTGGATCCTCATTATAGATTTTCTTCTGAGCATAATCACCCTTAGTGAGGCGAACGCATTTGCCCTCTATAATGTCGATTGCCGGTATCAATTCTATCTTCATGATCAGATCCTAGTAAATATTGAGAAAATTTGTAAGTATCTGTTCGCCTATCTTACCACTCTTTTCTGGATGAAATTGAGTTGCCCAGAAGTTATCCTTATGCATCGCTGCAGAATAGGGCAGGATATAGCTTGTCTTAGCTATTGTGTATTCGCATGTAGGAACATAAAAGCTATGAATGAAATAAGAGAAATCGCCATTATCAATTCCTTTAAACAGTACATCATCGATGTCATACAAAGAATTCCATCCCATGGCAGGGACCTTATCCTCTTGATGTTGTGGTTTGAACTTCTTCACTTCTGCAGGAAAAACACCAATACAATCTGTATCACCCTCTTCGGAGTGGCTACAGAGAAGTTGCATCCCAACACAAATACCTAAAACAGGCTGACGTAAATCTTGGATGATTTTGTCTAAATGGTGATCGCGCAAATAGTCCATGGTAGTCTTGGCATGTCCTTGACCAGGAAACAGAACACGATCAACCTTTTGCAGCTTTTCTGCATCATCTGTAATCTCTGGCTCAATGCCTAATCTCCGAAGAGCATTTACTACGGAGAAGATATTTCCAGCATTGTATTTGACGATGGCAACATCCATAGGCTATCAACTGAAAATAATTGTCTTATTATTATATGTGAGAATCTTGCGCTGGATATGTTTTGTCACCGCACGAGATAATACTATTTTTTCCAAATCCTTACCCTTGAGAACTATTGTGTCGGGCGTGTCTTTATGCGATACTCTCATTACATCTTGTTCAATGATTGGACCTGCATCAAGGTCAGCCGTAACATAATGGCTTGTAGCCCCAATGATTTTAACACCACGCTCCCATGCTTGATGATATGGGCGGGCACCCACAAAAGCAGGAAGGAAGGAATGATGAATATTGATAATATGATGCGGAAAAGCTGCTATCATATCATCACCAATGATCTGCATGTATCGAGCTAGCACGATAAAAGTAATATTTTCTTTCTTGAGAAGCTCCATCTCAGCATTTTCCACTTCAGCTCTATTGCTATGATCTTTCGATATCGACCATACATAATAAGGAATATCAAACTGGTCAGCAACATAGCGCAAGTCCTCATGATTACTTATAATGCATGGAATGTCGACGTTCCACTCCCCAGCTTTATAACGTGCCAGCAAGTCGTAAAGACAATGACTCATCCTGCTTACGAAGATGGCCATTCTTGGCTTAACGTCATTAAAGTAGAGGTTAACGTTCATTTGATACCGCTGAGTATATAACGTATCAATGAACTCTCCAATCTTTTCTCGTGGAATTAGGAAATCCTCCAACTCCCATTCAATTCGCATAAAGAACATCCCATCCTCGCGATCTACATATTGATCGAGATATATGATGTTACCCTTATTGTCTGTAATAAACTTTGTGAAATCTGATACAATCCCAGGTTTGTCTTGACAATGTAAAAGCACTATAGCTGTTGGCTTCATGTCACTCTAATTATTGAATACTGCAAAAATACACTTTTTCTTTCAAAAATCAAGCAAGAATGAAAGGATAAAGTGAATATTGACTTCAAAATGTAAATATTGCGTATAAAAACTATGCTTCTTTGTTGTTATCATCAACGACATCCTTGAGAATAACGGATGTCGCTCCAATAGTGAAAAGCCTACCTGGCTCAATCACACGACGCTCTCTGTCACCTAAAATAACATTATCCACAAATGTTCCTGTATTGCTTGGACCATCACGGAGAACATACTTTAATCGTCCTCTTTTGTCCTTGCTAACGGTGATGACGCAATGGGTGATATCAATGCTAGGATCGTCTGTGTGTATGGGACAATTATTATCAACACCTTTTTGGTATCTACCTATAAAATTATCACCTAATGACAACGGTATTACTTGCTTATAATGAAAGACATTTTCAATGACTACTATGGCACCGAAACTTTTTTCTTCATTATCATCAGCTTGAGCTTTTGGACTTAATCGTATAGCAAACTTTTTGCCACATGTTGGACATTTAAAAGCTAAAGTCTGTGTAAGCTCGTATTTGGTCTCGTCAAAAGTTATAGGATTACTACATTTTGGGCAACGAATACGTTTCATATCATCTTAATATTTCATAATCCAAGCCTGCTCAAACTCTGGGTCCTTGTGAAGCTTTCTGATTAATTGGTTAGCTTCCTGTAGAGTCTTAAATTGACCTAGGATTACACGGATATTTGTGGGACGAACCAAAACTTCGGTATCATCATATCCACGGCTTTGTAACTCATGAACGTAAGCCGTTGCATTACGCTTAGTAATCTTACTTGCTAAAACGATAGTATAACCTGATTGGATATTGGAATGCAAATTGGCAGTTTCTTTATTTACCTCACTCACTGGTCGTGATGCAACTGACTCTACAACTTTTTTAACCTTTGCTTCGCCTGTAGTGACATCCTTAGGCATGATATATTCTAAAAGTTTTGTGTCTAAACGGCTTTGCAAAACTTTAGAATTGTTGGCCAAGGGTGCAGGAATGAGCAAAAAGACTATAAAAGCGACACTTGCAACAGCAACTGTTTTCCATAACTTAACTATTCCACTACGTTCCTCTGGCTCATCTTCTAAATAATCAAGTTCTACAACTTGTGAATCTTGTTGAACTTCAACCTTAGATCTTGTTGGTATCGACACAACACTTGCCGATGCTTGTTCAAGATTCTTTTGTTCTATTTCTTTGATTGTCTGATAGTGGAAGTAGCCTAGTCCATAAAGTGACGGGGTCAATATACCAGCGTCACAAGGCATAAATTCGTAATTTCCTTCCTTATTCAGATATAATTTACCAATATCATTTAATTCATACAGACCATCATGTTCCAAATGTTGTCTTAGCTCCCTTACCTCATCTGCAATTCTAGACACAGCATCTGGGTAACTAATGTCATAGGCTTCCACATAAGATTGTGCCAAGAGAGAGTCATTAAGCGTCAATTTGGGATTGAACCCGATAGTACGCATTGGTGGGAGGAACGCATGATCGCGTTCATCCTTCCTCGCTTCCATATAGTGCGCCATGAACCCTCCAAAGCCGGGAATAATGACGCAATCGTTACTGAGAAGTAAGATATCGATGTGTCTATCCAATTCTATCATTGTTGCAAAGATAATAATAAAACGTCACGAAACAAAGCATATCAAGCGAAAATCTAAAATTATTTATTTTGTGTTTAATTGGATTATATGGGTTGTGAAAAATCAGCTTTTCTTTTGATTTCTCATAAATTATTGTACCTTTGCAAGGTATAGAAACGGCTAGTCGTTACTGAATGAAAACAAAACACATATTGCTTTTGGCAATAGGCATTGTCTTTTTCTCATGCAAGGATAAGGATCGGCGCCCTGTTACCCTTCCTGAGGACAATCAAGCCAAGAGGATGTTACAGGGCATATGGATTAATCAGGATGACCAGAGTGCAGCGTTCCAAATTAAAGGCGACACTCTATATTATCCAGATAGCACCAGCCAACCCATGTATTTCCAAGTCTTTCGTGATACTTTAGTTCTGCATGGGGTCAATGATATTAAGTATCAGATAATCAAGCAGACACCTAATTTCTTCTCATTCCGCAATCAAGATGGAGAAGAAATACAACTTACACTGAGCCAAGATGCAGATGACGCATTTTTTTTCACAACAAGACATCCCAAGGCGCTTAATCAAGGGAAGGTCATCAAACGTGATACGGTAGTAAACTATCAAAATGAACGTTACCATTGTTATGTGCAGATTAATCCTACTACTTATAAAGTAGTAAAAGCTTCTATAAATGACAATGGAGTAGAGGTGAACAATTTTTATTACGATAACATTGTTAACCTTCACATTTACAATGGTTCACGCAAGATCTTTTCAACTGATTTCCGTAAACAGGCTTTTACATCTAAGGTTCCTAAAGATTTCTTGGAACAAGCCGTTCTTAGCGACCTTACATTTAAAAGCATCGAATCAAACGGCATTCATTATATTGCCTCATTTGTCATTCCTGATAGTATGAGCAGTTTTGAAGTAGAGATGATTGTGAGCTTTAATGGTGCTCTTAGTATGAAAGTTGATTAATCTGATCATCTATTCCTCTACGTGTATGTTTTTATTCGTGATTTTTAGCCTTTGAAGGAGCTATGAAAATATCAAAAAAAAGATTTTTGGAAGGTTTCATCATTCTCACTCTGGTGTTGTCTTTAGTAAGATGCTTCTTCCCCTCTATTGCAAAGCCCAAAGCAACTACTGAGCATAAAATATTAAAAAACAGGGGGACAGAGCAAAAGGACTCAAGTATTGAAACTACCAAAGAAAACACGTTGCCCCCCCCCCCCATTCCTTTGGACAGTGCAAAGCAAAGAAATTACAACTCCAAATTTTTCAATCCAGACGGCTCTATTGTCAAAAACAAGATATTTAGTGTACCTGGTTACTCTCGCACTTTCTCTGACCAGCAGGATGTTCAATATGTATCGGCAAAACAATGGGGGGTTAGTCCTGTGATTAACCGAGAGGATGCAGAGCATCGGAAGTCAGAATTAGTCTTCATAGGTAGTAATCCTTATTTTCACGTGGATAAACTACGTAACAGCATCCCTTACTTGGTACCAAGAGCATCACTCCTTCTTCAGGATATTGGAAGTAGTTTCTTTGATAGCCTTCAGATCAAGGATATACCTCTTCATAAGTTGATTGTAACAAGCGTAACTCGTACCCAAGAAGATGTAGAAAAACTTAGGAGTCACAACAGTAATGCTACGGAAAACAGTTGCCACCTATATGGAACTACATTCGACGTGTGTTATAACCGCTATCAAACCGTTAAAGCACCTGGAGAAAATCGTCGTGATGTACGCAATGATACATTAAAATATGTTCTTGCAGAGGTTTTGCGAGATATGCGCGTGACTGGACGTTGCCATGTAAAATATGAGGTGAAACAAGGTTGCTTTCACATCACGGTGAAATAACATTGATACCATAAGGGCAAAAGACTTTTACTTCTTAATTTCAAACTCTTCTTTTGCCCAAATTACCTTTCCATAAGCATCGTAATAATGCTCTTTCCCCATCCATCTCTGTTTGTCTAGTGGTGCCTGAGGATTAATGCAACGTGATGCTTGCTCAATGACAATCGTATCATTAAGCCTTTTAATCTTGTATCCCTGACCGACTTTGTAATATCGTTTCTTAAGGGAATCAAAACGCCAAAGTTCCCGTCCACCGTCTAAATAGTTGGACACAAACCCTTTTTTGTCAATAGCTATGAAAATAAAGTTTCGATCAGGACTTAACCAAATGGACAATATGCTATTATAACTACCATCTGCAAAGCTCACTTCATTTCTCTTTTCAGTGATAACATCATAACAGTATAAGCGGTTCTCAATGATAAAATAGAGACTATGACGTTGTGTATCCATGTACCTAGCCACCACCTTAGCGCTTTTAGGCAATGAGCTAATGACTCCTTTCACTCTATTAGCAATAGGAGATTGAGCCTCAACAACTGAGCAAAGAACCAGTGAGAGGGCCAAAATTGTGATTCTTTTGAATAGCATTGAAAATTAAAATAGGGACGTAATTGGGAAATACTCCCAATTTAACGTCCCTATCATTATTTGTAAAGTGTGAGTTATGTCAAACCCTCTTGGCTTAATAAGCGAATAGAGGATAATCTTTCATTGTAGCATTCACTTTCTCACGCACACGCTTAATTGTCTCCTCATTCTCTGGATTTCTCAAAACCTCGTCAATAAGATTGGCAACAAGGTGCATCATATCTTCCTTGGCACCACGTGTAGTCATGGCAGCAGTACCAAGACGAATACCTG
>DHOP01000076.1:44155-49298 GCA_002407775.1 Prevotella sp. UBA5387 | reverse complement strand
TCTTATTTACGGTAATGTCAGCAGCAACCAATGCATTTTCAGCTACCTTACCTGTAAGCTCGGGATATTTCTTACGGAGATCTAGCAACATCGAGTGATTGTCTGTTCCACCACTCACAATGTCAAATCCTAGATCTATGAGATCTTGTGCAAGCACAGAAGCGTTTAGCTTAACTTGCTTGGCATATTCGATCCAAGATGGCTGAAGATTCTCTTCAAAGGCAACTGCCTTTGCGGCGATGACATGTTCCAACGGTCCACCTTGATTGCCTGGGAATACGGCAGAATTTAACAAAGTGCTCATCTTCTTCACTACTCCCTTCTTCGTGGTCAAGCCCCAAGGATTATCAAAATCTTTACCCAACAGGATAACACCACCTCGCGGTCCGCGGAGTGTCTTATGAGTAGTGGTTGTTACGATATGTGCGTACTTAAGAGGGTTACTCAAGAGACCAGCTGCAATGAGTCCTGCAGGGTGGGCCATATCTATCATAAGCAATGCACCAACTTGATCTGCGATCTTACGCATGCGCTCATAGTCCCATTCACGACTATATGCAGAGGCACCACCGATAATGAGTTTTGGTTTGCACTCCAAAGCGAGGCGCTCCATCTCATTATAGTCTACACAACCTGTTTCTTTGTTTAGGGTATAGCCAACATGATTGTATAGAATTCCTGAAGAATTGACTTCACTTCCGTGAGACAAGTGGCCTCCTTGATCAAGGTCTAAGCCCATGAAAGTATCTCCATACTTGAGAACGGTCATCAGTACTGCTTGGTTAGCCTGTGCACCTGAATGGGGTTGAACATTGGCGTACTCAGCTCCGAATAATTTTTTTATGCGCTCGATAGCCAAGGTTTCCACCTGATCCACTACCTGACAACCGCCGTAGTAACGCTTACCGGGATAACCCTCAGCATATTTGTTGGTCAGATAGCTACCCATTGCCTTCATTACTTGGTCACTAACAAAATTCTCTGAAGCGATAAGCTCCATGCCTCTAAGCTGACGTTGATGCTCCTGTTCAATGAGATCGAAAATCTGTTGATCTATTTCCATTGCTTTGATTAAATATAATTTGATTTATTTCTAGTTGCAAAATTAATGATTTTATCCCTTTTAAGCAAGACGTTCCCAGCTTTTTTGAAGGCTGGATATATAATACAAAAGTGAGTTATTGCAACTCTACCTTATCAATATCTTGCTCCATATCGCAATAATGGCACTTCAATACACCTTTCTCCTTATTAACAACGGTAAAGAAAGTATCCATTGGTTCATTGTTTGTAATACATTTGGGATTGTTGCACTTCACTATGCCATGTAGTTCATCAGGAGTTTCAACCATCTTCTTTTCCACAACCTCATAGTTTTTGATCATGTTAAGAACAATTTTTGGTGCGACTACCGAAAGTCTACTGATTTCTTCATCAGTAAAAAACTTGTTACTGATCTTAATGATACCCTTCTTACCCAGCTTACTAGATGGGAGATTATAACCGATCGTTACTTGTTCGTCCAATTCGTGGAGGTGTAGAAGCCCAACCACTTGATATGTCTTGTCTGCCGGGATATGGTCTATAACAGTGCCATTTTCAATAGCAACAACCTGCAATTCTTTCTTTCCCATAGTGTAATAACGTCAAGTAATTAATCAATAAATGGAGTTGATGATAGTCTTATCATTGCGCACATCCTCTAAGGAAATTCCTAAGCTATAAGCAAAGATTGCCTCGCGAGCATAAAGGCCATTCTTAGCCTGCTGTATGTAATAAGCGTGTGGATTGTCATCCACGTCATAAGCTATTTCGTTTACTCTAGGCAGAGGGTGCATAATCTTCATATTTGGCTTTGCATTGGCCAGCATCGAATTACGCAAAACATAGACATTTTTTACACGCTCATATTCCATAAGATCCGAAAAACGTTCCTTTTGTACACGCGTCATGTAAAGTATGTCAGCATCAGAAATTTCTTCTTCGTTGAATTCTGTGTGTTCAACATAGGACACTCCATGCTTTTCACAATAAAGTTTATATTCCTGAGGCATAGCAAGTTCCTCAGGTGCAATAAAGTGAAAGATAGGATTATAATGTCGCATGGCCATAATGAGGGAATGAACCGTCCGCCCATACTTTAGATCACCTACAAGATAAATGTGCAGATTCTCCAATGTACCCTGAGTCTTGTATATAGAATAGAGATCGAGAAGACATTGGGAGGGATGCATGTGAGCACCATCGCCTGCATTGACGATAGGTACCGGCGAAACCTCACTTGCGTATTGTGCGGCTCCTTCGATGAAGTGACGCATCACAATAATGTCGGCGTAATTGCTTACCATAAGTATCGTATCCTTCAGGGTTTCACCCTTTGAAGTACTCGAAGTTTTGGCATCCGAAAATCCTATGACTCGTGCGCCAAGTCGATTGGCTGCTGTCTGAAAACTAAGTTGGGTACGAGTTGATGGTTCAAAGAAAAGCGTGGCAACAACTTTGCCCTTTAACAGTTCTCTATTAGGATTATTTTCGAATTCTTGCGCCATTTCAAGAAGATATTCAATTCGATCCTTTGAAAGCTCGGCAATAGTTACAAAATCATGTTTTTCCATTCACAAACTTGATTGATGGTTGAGATTTCGACTGCTAAGGTACTCATAAAATTTTATTAATTGATACCGGATCAAAAGAATTGTAGTATTTTTGCAAAAATAACATGTATTGTTATCATGAGACGAACATTCATCAAAGTACTATGGATATTTCTATTCTCGGCTATCGGAATAGTAGCGGTATTCTTTTTCCTTATATGGACAGGAATTATCGGTTACTCCCCAGACCTTGAGAACATCCAAAACCCTATAGACAAATCAGCTTCCTTAGTATATAGTTCTGACAACAAAGTCTTAGGCACATACAATATTGTTAGGGCTAATCGTGTCCCTATATCATATGCGCAACTTTCACCACACTTGGTGCATGCATTGGTAGCTACTGAAGATGTTAGGTTCTATGAGCATTCGGGCATTGACTTCATAGCACTTGGGCGTGCTGTTATCAAACGCGGTGTCATGGGGCAAGAAAGTGCAGGAGGCGGTAGTACAATCACTCAGCAATTGGCTAAGCAACTTTACTCGACGCCCGCCAAGTCCACAATCGAAAGACTTCTACAAAAACCGATAGAGTGGGTCATTGCCATAAAATTGGAGCGTAATTTTTCAAAGGAAGAAATCATTGCACTCTATCTCAATTACTTTGACTTTCTTCATGGAGCCGTAGGAATAAAGAATGCCGCCAACACCTATTTTAATAAGGAACCAAAAGATCTCACTACAACTGAAGCGGCATTACTTATAGGACTATGTAAGAATCCGTCTTCCTTCAACCCTGTGCGATACCCTGACCGTGCGAAAGATAGGCGTAACGTCGTTTTGGGTCAGATGCGTAAGGCAGGTTATCTTTCCGATTCTGAATATAGTGATTATTGCAAAGAGCCCATCGCACTTCGTTTTCATCGTGCAGACCACAAAGATGGCTCAGCCGTTTACTTACGTGAGTTTTTAAGGCAATACTTGATGATGGATCGTCCTGAACCTAGAAACTATCCTTCCTGGAATCAAAATCAGTATGTCATTGACTCCATTGCTTTTGCTACGGATCCACTTTGTGGCTGGTGCAAGAAAAATACTAAGAAGGATGGAAGCTTCTATAATATCTATACTGATGGCTTGCGCATTTTCACAACTATTGATTCACGTATGCAAGAATATGCCGAGGAGTCGGTATATGCTCATGTTGCCACATATTTACAACCCCAGTTTGACAAAGAAAACAGACAAAAGGCTAACGCCCCTTTCACCGAACAACTTACTTCCGAGCAGGTTCGACAAATTATGATGCGAGCCGTGAAGCAGAGCGAGCGCTACAGACAGATGAAACAGACTGGGGCCTCAGAAGCGGATATCGACAAGGCCTTTCGCACTCCCACAGACATGACGGTATTTGCTTATCATGGAGACATAGACACCGTGATGACCCCATTAGATTCGATTCGTTATTACAAGTCATTCTTACGAGCTGGATTTATGAGTATGGATGCCCATAATGGTCAGGTTAAAGCTTATGTAGGTGGCATTGACTTTGAGCATTTCCAGTATGACATGGTTATGGCAGGACGTAGGCAGGTGGGGTCGACCATCAAACCATTCCTTTACTCTTTGGCAATGGAAAACGGTGCTTCCCCTTGCGATATGGTACCCAATGTGCAAAGGACCTATGTTGTAGGTGGAAAACCCTGGACACCGCGAAATGCCAGCAGACGTCGATATGGTCAGATGGTCACGCTTAAGTGGGGACTGGCCAATTCAAACAACTGGATTTCTGCATACCTCATGAGTAGACTTAATCCTCGACAATTTGTCAACATCCTTCATAAGTTTGGCATTAACAACCCAGATATTTATCCTTCCATGGCACTAGCATTAGGTCCTTGTGAAGTAACGGTCGGGGAAATGGTGAGTGCTTACACCACGTTTGCAAATAATGGAATACGCGTTGCACCGATGTTCGTGTCCAAAATAGAAGATCATGAGGGTAATGTTATTGCGCAATTTCAACCTAGAATGAACGAAGTGATTAGTTCTTCAAGTGCCTATAAGATGATTGTAGAGCTTATGGCCGTTGTGGATGAAGGTACAGCCGGCCGTATTAGACGTCTCTACAACATCCCAGGTGAAATAGGAGGAAAGACCGGAACAACCAACCGAAACGCTGATGCCTGGTTCATGGGCTTCACACCTCAGCTCGTTAGTGGAGTATGGGTTGGCGGCGAGGAGCGTGACATACACTTCGATTCCATGCAGATGGGGCAGGGTGCTACTATGGCTCTACCCATCTGGGCATACTTCATGAAGAAAGTATACCGTGACAAGGGCTTACCTTATGATTCAACCTCTGTCTTCGACGTACCAGAAGATTTCAATCCTTGCGATAGGGAAGGGGATATTGATTCCGAGTACGGAATAGATGAAGTCTACGAATAGGAGCAAATATTTTATTTTTGAAGCATGAATTCAAAAATATATGTGAAGTGAAAATAAACTTTTCCTTCATGATTCAAATTGATTCACTGAGTAATTCA
>DHOP01000076.1:7401-43960 GCA_002407775.1 Prevotella sp. UBA5387 | reverse complement strand
TGAATTACTCAGTGAATCAATTTGTTTTACGGAGTGAATCAATTTGAAACACAACCTGAATGCTATGAAAACGAGTACGGGAGAAGCCTATTGACTTCTCCCGTACTCGTATAATATAGATTGAAAAGTAAAATTGTGGGTTAATACGCACTTTGAAACTCTTCAAGAAAACGAATATCATTTTCTGAGAAGAGACGAAGGTCGTTAACGCGATACTTCAAGTTGGTGATACGCTCCACGCCCATTCCAAAAGCATAGCCGGTATAAACGGAAGAGTCAATTCCGCAGGCTTCGAGATCATGTGGATCTACCATACCACAACCAAGAATTTCCACCCAACCAGTATGCTTGCAGAAAGAACATCCTTTACCTCCACAGATGTTACAGGATATATCCATCTCTGCACTAGGCTCCGTGAAAGGGAAGTAAGACGGACGCAAACGAATCTTTGTATCCGGTCCAAACATCTCACGAGCAAATGTAAGAAGCACTTGCTTAAGGTCTGAAAAGCTCACACCTTTGTCAACATATAGACCCTCGACCTGGTGAAAGAAGCAATGTGCACGAGCCGAAATGGCCTCATTACGATATACTCGGCCAGGGCAGAGAACTCTAAAAGGAGGCTCATGGGTTTCCATATAGTGTGCCTCATCACCAGAAGTGTGTGAGCGTAGTAACACATTCTTGGTTACATCGTTCTTGTTCTGCGAAATAAAGAATGTGTCCTGCATGTCGCGAGCAGGATGATCTTCCGCAAAATTGAGCATGGTGAACACATGCTTATCATCGTCTATCTCTGGCCCGAAATAGAGTGTAAAGCCCATGCGTTGGAAGATATTGATAATTTCATTACGCACAATGGTAAGTGGGTGACGTGTGCCCAGTCCAATAGGATAAGCCGTACGGGTAAGGTCAATACTTTCGGAACCAGTCTCCTCAGTAGCAACTTGCTCGCGAAGTAAATTAATTTTTTCTAAAGCAGCTTGCTTGAGTTCATTAATCTTGATACCAACAGCCTTTTTCTGATCGGAAGAAACATTCCGAAACTCGGCCATAACAGCACTGATCTCACCCTTCTTGCTCAAATATTTCAATCTGAGCTGCTCAATCTCCTCATTGTTCCTAGCAGACATAGAGGCAACCTCTTTCAGAAGTACGTCTATCTTATCTAATATCATAATGTTAAACTTCTATCCTTTGGTTTGCAAAGTTAAGCATTTTATCCATAAAACATAGGCTAATATTCAAAATATGTTGTAATTTTGCGTGAGTTTTTTGAGTTGTATTCTATGAGAAAGATAATAGGTCCCATTGTTTTGTTGGTGCTCTTGCTTGTGATGCTTACTCCGTATGGATGTGGCAACAAGAAGCCTGAACAGTTGGATTCCCTGCAGACAGACTCGCTACCTGTTGACACCTCCGAGGCAGATTCAACGGACAGTCTCATTATGCAAACAGTTATGCCCAAAGCTGCCGATGAACTTTTCGACGACTTTGTCTTCAATTTTGCCGCCAATAAAAAATTACAAACAAAGCGTATTCAATTCCCTTTGTCTGTTTTTCGAAATGGTAAACTTGAAAAGAAGATTGAAAAGGTCGATTGGAAAATGGAGCATTTCTTTATGCGACAGGGATATTACACGCTCATTTTTGACAACCCCAGACAGAAGCAATTAGTGAAAGACACCACGATAAATAATGTTGTGGTGGAGAAGATATTCTTCAAACGTCATACTGTTCAGCAGTTTGAGTTTAATCGCATTAATGGGGAATGGATAATGACGGCTATCAATTACAAGCCCATCAACAGAAATCTGAATAGCAGCTTCTTAGAGTTTTATCAAAGATTCTCAACAGACTCTGCTTTCCAGGTGAAGAGTATGGCCGACGAGGTAGAATTTACTGCTCCTGACCCAGAAGATGATTTCTCAACAATTACGGGTGTTATCGTGCCACAACAATGGCCAGACTTCAGGCCAGGTCTGATTCCACGGGGTGTCATCTATAATATTCTCTATGGTCAGAAGTACAAGCAATCAAGCAGGAAAATATTGGTTATCCGCGGTATAGCCAATGGTTTCGAGGTAGAGCTTGACTTTAAGAGAGTCGGAGGAAAATGGAAATTGGTCAAGTTCAATAGTTAATGACCGGATCAGCAGGGATAGAAGACGACTAAGATGAAACGTTATAAGAAATGTTCTTTACTAAAATATAACACCTTTGGCATGGATCAGAGGTGCGATGAGCTAATAATATATGAATCAGAAGAAGATGCTATTGTTCTGAGCGAGATTTTAAGACAACAAAAAGGCAAGTTACCCATACTCATTCTTGGCGGTGGAAGCAACCTACTTCTTACTGAAGATTTTCATGGCATGGTTGTTACACCTGGAAAAAGATTTTCCGTTGATTGTAAAGACGGGTCTTCTGACAAATCCGAGGTGATTCTAAATGCATGGGCAGGTACCAATTTTGATGAAATGGTAGCTTTTGCCGTCAAACAAGAGTATTTTGGATTGGAGAACCTTAGCTTAATTCCTGGTGAGTGCGGAGCATCGGCTGTTCAAAACATAGGGGCTTATGGTGTTGAAGTCAAGGACTTGATACTAGAAATCAATGCCATAGAAATTGCAACTGGAAAACAGGTGACCATTAAGGCAGAAGATTGTCATTATGGATATCGCTCGAGCAAATTCAAGAAAGAATGGAAAGACCAATACTTGATCACAAATGTCATCTATAAACTTCATAAACAATTCACACCTCACTTGGACTATGGCAACCTGCACAAGGTGCTATCCGAAAAGAACATTGCCCCTGCACAATTAACAGGAGAGCTCCTTCGAGAACTCATTATAGAAATACGCCAAGCGAAACTTCCAGACCCTGAAGATTTGGGAAATGCCGGTAGCTTCTTTATGAATCCTATAGTCGACGAGGCAACACTCAACAAAGTTAGACAGCAACACCCTAACGTGCACTACTTTGAAGTGCAAGAACCTGCAACGGATGTTAGTTCTGATGAAGCAGAAAGAAAGAGTACCACACGCTATAAAATACCAGCAGGTTGGATGATCGATCAATGTGGATGGAAGGGGCGTTCACTTGGCAGGGCTGGCGTTTATGACAAGCAGGCCTTAGTATTGGTAAACCTTGGAGGCGCTACTGGTGCAGACGTTGTGACTTTGATGAAAGCTATTCAGGAAAACGTTTACCAAGAATTCGGGATACATATTTATCCTGAAGTCAATATCATATAAATCGTGAGACTCACTTTTTTAGGTACCGGTACATCGAATGGTGTGCCGGTAATAGGTTGTCAGTGCGAGGTATGCACAAGTAATGATCCTCATGACAAGCGAATGCGTAGTGCGGCATTGGTAGAAACTGACCAAACGCGTGTCCTTATCGATTGTGGCCCGGACATCAGAACACAACTATTACCCCTACCATTCCGTAAAATTGACGCCGTTTTGGTTACCCATAGTCACTATGACCATAATGGAGGGATAGACGACTTACGACCTTATTGCAAGTTTGGTGACATTGACATTTATTCCAATGATGTGGCCGTTAAGAGCATAAAGCATAATTTTCCATATTGTTTTGCTTCACATCTCTATCCAGGGGTGCCAAAACTGAAATTGCACATCATCGAGAAACATAAGCCATTGCAGATCGGTGACATAAGCGTAACGCCAATAGGTATCATACATGATAAACTACCTATTCTGGGATATCGCTTCGGACGTTTAGCTTACATCACAGACATGAAGTCCATAGAGGATGAAGAATTGCTCTATTTGCAAGGCATTGACACGCTTATTCTTAATGCACTACGATGGAAAGAACCCCATCATAGCCATTTGATTATTCCTGAAGCTATCACTTTTGCGAAAAAAATCGGAGCGAAAAATGTTTATTTCACTCATTTGACACATCAGATCGGTTTGCATGATTGGGCAAACATGCAATTGCCTGAAGGCTTTCATTTTGCATACGATGGCATGGTGCTAGAGTGGGAGAATGATTAGAAAACAAACTACTTTTTATTGCCCGAAATAATAGTTCAAATCTTCTCCAGACTAGCTATGCTTGAAACTAATACCGAGTAAGACGCATAGTAATGGAAATAATAAATCTTTATATTTGGAAATTTAAATATAAGATCTTATCGGCCAATTACAAATAGAAATAAAAACAGACCTTAGACTTAGGGCTTTAATTATTTTCTAAATCTTCGATATAGTTTCCAACCCAAAATAAACGCATCAAGAACCCCTGCGCCAGTGCTCAGAAGAGTATTAATTCGTTTGGCAGTTGGAGTGTTCTTATTAAGTTCAGTTGGCTTATAAAATAAGGAATTCCACTGGTTACGCACTTTATTGCTATCCTTCTCGATGTCTTTCAATAGAATCGCTTTTCTAAGACGAATCTCAGCTATACTTTTATAAGCGATGTGCTCAGATAATTCGCTATTCATATCTATTTACTTAGAAGTAAGGAAGCTAGAAACTTAACAAGGGGCTTTTCAATCCACTGCTTTCTGAAAACAATGACAAGTATCAATAAAATGAGATAAAAGCCTGCAACGATAGAAAACGCGGCGACATAACCTACTAATGGCTCCAAGGCATAGGCTGCGGCAAAACTCAGGTAGATTAGCATCAAAAGAAGCAACATACAGAAGCTCGCCGTTATAGCAAAAACAGTGAGAATGCGAACGGTCTTTTCAACTATATCTAGTCGGACATACTCACTTTGCAACCCAACGTAATGTTTCAGGGTCTCAACTAGTTGACCGATGGTTTCTATATTTCTATCGTTTGAAAACATGAATCTACATTAAATTAGAAAGGAAAGGATTGACAACTTAACCAACCCTTTCCTTTAAATCTTATTATTCTGCCGGAGCAACAGCCTCCTTAATGTCATCTACAAGATCCTCTGCATCCTTTCGGTTGAGCTTAATGTCGTGTTTCTTGAGAAAATCATCAACTGCGTCCGAAATCTTAGTGCGAGTATCAGTACCCTTCTCTGGTGCCATAAGCAAACCTAATGCTGCACCTGCGATAGCGCCACCTAAAAATGCGCTAATATAACCGATTGTTTTCATGTTCTTATCCTTTTGTTAATATAAAAGTTCCTATTTGCAAATATAGCGAAAACAATAGGAAAAGCAAGTAAATCGAAAGTTTTTTTTAGTTAATAATCTGATAAAAAACGGATTTAACAAACTTTATGCGCATCGGCTTTAAGATTTCGTGATTAATTTATTAATTTCGCACATGTAAAGAAATCACTCCCTGCTTAAAGAAAAATCATTAACAATAAAATACACAAAGGTATGAAGAATTCATTGGTATTAGGCGCAGCCTTGTGCGTAGCGTTTGCCTTTACGAGTTGCAAATCACAAGAAAGTGCTTATAAGAAGGCCTACGAAAAGGCTAAGGCTCAAGAAGAACAGAATATGGCACAGCAACCTGTCCAAGAAGAAGCACCAGTTGTTACTCCTCTTGTTCAACAACCTGCCAACCAAACAACAGTGACTAATGTAGACAATGCTACGGTTCGCACAGAGGACGTGACTGTGGTTAGTGGAGCAGGATTACAAGCCTACAGTATTGTAGTGGGATCTTTCTCTTTGAAAGCTAATGCTGAGGGATTGCAGAACACTTTGAAACAGGGAGGTTATGACGCTCAGATTGCTTACAACTCTAGCCTGAACATGTATAGAGTAATCGCCTCTACTTTTGCAGACAAAGGCCAAGCTGTACAGAGTCGCGATGCTATTCGTGGCAGCCAATTCAATCCCAAGAGCGACGCTTGGCTACTTTACAAAAAATAATTTTTACTTGGCAAGAATATTATCCATTGACTATGGCAAGAAGCGCACTGGGCTGGCAGTAACCGACCCTTTACAGCTGATAGCCAACGGTCTTACAACTGTGGATACCAAAGAATTGTTCGACTTCCTCACTCTGTATATTAAGAAAGAGGAAGTCGAACGTATTATTATAGGTAAACCCACACAAATGAATGCTCAGCCTTCAGAAAATCTGAATCGTATTGAGAACTTTGTCGGACAATGGCAAAAGGCATGCCCTAACATACCGATTGAGTATTACGATGAAAGGTTTACCTCTCTGCTTGCACATAGGGCAATTATAGCAGGAGGAATCAAGAAAAAGACAAGAAGAGAAAACAAAGGTTTAGTAGACGAGATAAGTGCTACGATTATACTTCAGGATTATTTGAATTATAGAAAATGATATTACCCATTTACACTTACGGGCAACCAGTGCTTAGAAAAGTTGCAAAAGACATCCCCAACGACTATCCAGATTTAGAACAGTTCATCAATGATATGTATGATACATTAGACTCCTCATCAGGCATTGGTTTGGCTGCTCCACAAGTAGGCCAGTCCATCCGAGTAGTGGTCATAGACTTAGATATACTAAAGGAAGATCTGCCAGAATACGAAGGCTATCGTCATGCATTCATTAATCCACATATTATCGAAATTGATCACAAATCAGAGAAGATAACAATGGAGGAGGGTTGTCTTTCTATTCCAGGCATCAATGAAAAGGTACCACGTTATTCGCGCATCCATGTTACCTATTTAGATGAAAACCTTTTACCACATGATGAATGGGTGGAAAGCTATCTTGCCAGGGTAATGCAACATGAATTTGACCATTTGGAAGGCGAGATGTTCGTGGATAAGGTGTCTCCTTTACGTAAGCAACTCATAAGAAACAAGCTTCGAGATATTATGCGTGGCAGATATTCTGCATCCTATCGTACAAAGCCTGCACGTAAATAGCTTTTATGAAACACATTATCGTCTTGCTTATAGCTTTGCTTTCAGTGGGTAAAGCCAATGCCCAGTACAACGTGGACCGCTTGGTTACAAGCGGCGAAGTAGCTTTGCATTATGAAGATTATGTGCTTTCAATTCAATATTTTAATAAGGCTTTGGCTCTAAAGCCTTATCTTTGGTTGCCATGGTATTATCGCTCCGTGGCAAAGTTTTATCTAGATGATTTCGTCGGTGCGGAGAATGATGCGAGCAAAGCAATCGATCTGAATCCATATATAGAGCAGATATTCGATCTACGTGGCATCTCACGTATACGCCAGGATAAGTTTGATGATGCTATTAGGGATTACACGAAGGCCATTAGCCTGAATTCCACATTGTCCAGTTTTTGGCTTAATAGAGCCATTTGCCGAATGAAAGCGAACGATTATGACCAAGCATTACTTGATGCCGACACTATCATTAAAAGATGGTCAGACGTTGCACCAGCATATTCTCTAAAAGCTGAGATTTACCTAAACAAGAAGGACACTGCTCAAGCAGATGTTTGGTTGTCAAAAAGTCTAGACGTCGACCCCTATAATGCTGATGCTTGGCAGACTAGAGCTTATATTACACTCAACCGTAAACAATGGCGAGAAGCAGACTCTTGCCTTAGTAAGGTGATCCATTTTAAGCCAAAGATGGTGAATAGCTATGTCAATCGCGCATTAGTTCGTATCAACACAAATAATCTCAGAGGGGCGATGGCAGATTATGATATGGCTATCGATCTTGACCCGAACAACTTTTTGGCCCATTACAATCGTGGTTTGCTTCGTGTACAGCTCGGAGATGACAACCGTGCTATAGAAGACTTTGACTTCGTCATCAGGATGGAGCCACAAAACTTCATGGCCATCTACAACCGTGCCCTTCTTCATGATAAAATCGGAAACCTAAAACAGGCTATCCGAGACTATTCTACCGTTATAGATCAGTTTCCTAATTTCTGGAGTGGTCTGAATCAGCGTGCGTATTGTTATCGCCGACTGGGTATGAATGGTAAAGCCGAACTCGACGAGTTTCGTATATTCAAGGCACAAATGGACAAGCGCGTAAGTGGGCAGCGCCGATGGAGTCGTAGTAAGTTGAAAGAGATGCGAAAGCGTTCGGAAATCAACTTAGACAAATATAATGATATCGTTGTTGAGGACCAGCCACAAATAGAGCATGAGTATAATAGCCAATATCGTGGAGCAATACAGAATCGTAATGTAGAAATGGCATTGCTACCAATGTACCAGCTTTCATATTTCGAGGCATCCAATGGGGTACATGGCTATCAGGCCTTTGATTCTGAACTTGACATTTTCAATTCAAAACAGAACCCAATTCGGAAACTTTCTCTTACATGCAATTATCAACATGAAAAGCTCGATGGTGTGCAGAGTAAGCAAATTTTCCAACTTATAGATGTTCTCTCTGCTGGTATTAGCGAGGAAAAAGACAAAGATGTTCGTGCCAGTCTGCTTTTGCAACGAGCAGTGGCCTACGCTGATGCGCAAAATTTCGCAGATGCCATTGCAGACCTTGATGACTATCTTGCTATTGATACGACCTCAACAATAGGTCGTTGGGAGCGTGGCGTATGTCAGACGATGCTTAACAGCTTTGATGCCTCTAAGGGACAAAACGTCAATCTTAAGGTAGCACAAGCAGAAGGTGACTTTGCAGAAGCTATCAAGATGTCACCACGCAACGCATATCTTTATTTCAATAGAGGTAATCTCTTTGCAAGTCAAAAAAACTACGAGCGTGCCATAGCTGACTATACCCATTCGATTGAATTAGATCCTCGATTGGCAGAGGCTTATTTTAATCGTGCAATTGTTTATGGGGAGACTGGTAGGGTAGAACAAGCACAGAAAGATCTAAGTAAGGCTGGGGAACTGGGACTTTATAATGCCTATTCTTTGAGTAAGCAGCTGAGTAAGGGAAAATAATCCTATAGTTCCTAACCGCTTTCCGAAATTAAGTACTAATTTTGTAGTGATTTAATAAAAACTAATTTGTAACATGGTTAAAATCACATTCCCAGATGGCTCCGCTCGTGAATACGAGGTAGGAACAACTGGACTTCAAATCGCAGAGAGCATATCGCCAGCTCTCGCCCGTGACGTTGTATCTTGCGGGATTAATGGTGAGACAACGGAACTGAGCCGTCCAATCAACGAAGATTCCTCCATTGTTTTCTATAAGTTTGAAGACGAGGAAGGAAAGCACACATTCTGGCACACATCCGCCCACCTTCTAGCTGAATCTTTGCAGGAACTATATCCTGGCATTCAATTCGGCTTCGGTCCAGCTATCGAAAATGGATTCTTCTATGACGTAATGCTACCTGAAGGCCAAGTAATCTCCGAAAACGATTTCTCAAAGATCGAGGATAAGATGCGTGAACTGGCTAAGAAAGACGAAGCAGTGGTTCGACGCAATGTTTCCAAGGTTGACGCACTTAAGGAGTTCGCCGATGATGGTCAAACCTACAAGGTTGAGCACATCGATCAAGATTTAAAAGACGGTTCTATTTCAACATATACACAGGGCAATTTCACGGATCTTTGTCGTGGCCCTCACTTGACTAGCACTGGGAAAATCAAAGCAATAAAGATTACTAGTGTGGCTGGTGCATTTTGGCGCGGAGATGCCAAGCGCGAGCAGATGACTCGTATCTATGGCATTACCTTCCCCAAGAAGAAGATGCTCGACGAGTACCTTGTCATGCTTGAAGAAGCCAAGAAACGTGATCACCGTAAGATTGGCAAAGAAATGGAACTCTTCATGTTTTCTGAAAGAGTGGGCAAGGGCCTTCCCATTTGGCTTCCAAAGGGAACTCAACTTCGTCTTCGCCTGATGGAACTTTTACGCAAATTGCTAAAACCATACCATTATCAGGAAGTTATTACCCCAGGAATTGGTTCTAAGAATCTTTATGTCACATCAGGGCATTATGCTCACTATGGCAAGGATTCCTTCCAACCCATCCATACTCCAGAGGAGGGTGAGGAATACATGCTCAAGCCAATGAACTGTCCTCATCATTGCGAAATCTATGCACGAAAACCTCGTTCATATAAGGATCTCCCTCTGCGAATTGCTGAGTTCGGTACTGTATTCCGCTATGAAAAAAGTGGTGAACTTCATGGACTTACACGTGTGCGTACGTTTACACAGGATGATGCTCATATCTATGTACGTCCCGATCAAGTAAAGGGTGAGTTTGAAAACGTCATCGATATTATTCAGAAGGTCTTCACGACATTCGGATTTGACAATTATGAGGCACAGATTTCCCTACGCGACCCTAAGGATACGGACAAATACATAGGCTCCGATGAAATTTGGGAGGAGAGTGAGAATGCCATTCGCGAAGCTTGCAGGGAAAAAGGTATGAAGGCCAATGAGGTAGTTGGCGAGGCCGCTTTCTATGGCCCTAAGCTTGACTTCATGGTTAAGGATGCGATTGGGCGTCGTTGGCAATTAGGAACCATTCAGGTTGATTACAATTTGCCACAACGATTCAAACTCGAATATACTGCTGAGGATAACTCCAAACAGGTACCTGTGATGATTCACCGTGCACCTTTCGGCTCATTGGAGCGTTTCACCGCTGTTCTCATCGAGCACACTGCCGGTCATTTCCCATTATGGTTAGCTCCTGATCAAGTAGGTATCCTACCTATTTCCGGGAAATATAATGAGTATGCCGAGCAACTTCAGAAGTATTTCGATAGCAAGGATATCCGTTCTTATATTGATGATCGTAATGAGAAGATAGGTCGAAAAATCCGTGATAACGAACTTAAGCGCGTGCCTTACATGCTCGTTGTAGGCGAAAAGGAAACTTCCGAAGGTCTTGTGTCAATGCGTAAGCAGGGTGGTGGAGAACAGGCAACAATGCCAAAAGAAGATTTTGTTCAACGCATCAAAGATGAGGTTGCAGACCAACTAAAGGAGATTGACAAATAAATAAACTTGAATCTAATCTAAGAAGCAAAGTTTATTTGCTCTACATAGATTTAAAGGATACAAGCTTTTCTAATACGAGTGGGGAAATGAAGCGTGCAGCTATCATTTCCCCACTTTAATTATGAGACTATCGTTATGTCTATTGTGTTTCGTGTGCCAGTCCTATGATTCTTGTGATTATATAATTAAGTCTCAGTAATTCACCAAACTCTTTAGGTTCTCTAATAAGTAAATTAGAAACGGAAGCTTATTATCTATTTTTCTCTAAAATCTTATCTAGCTCCTTGACCATCAACATTGGGTCGTCATTAATTGCCTTAGTTGTCAAAGTGCCATCTTCCAGTTCTTTTGTAAGCTCGGGATATTCCTCAAAAGAATTCGCCATTTTGCCCTTCGATTTGCGGAAGATAGTGCCAAAATTCAAGTAGGGTCTAGCTACTTGCGAATCGTTTAATTTGTAATAAGCGAGAGGTTCTAGGTTCCATGCTACAGTATTGTAAACCCAAACATACCCGACATAACCATTCACATATTTGCCTTGATAGGCAAGGAACAACATCCTGGGACTATCGAAAATAATACCCTTACCACTATGCATACTGCTATAAACGCGCAACGGAACGACCTCCACCGGTTTAATGGAATCATTATCTGACAACAAAAACAGTCTTTCCACTTGGTTAAAACTATACTTTGATTTCTTGCCTTTGGCATCAGGACTGACGGCTACAACGGTATCACGATCGGATAACTCTGAACGCAAAAAGCCTTCAACGACAGTGCTATCTTTTAATAAAAGTTTCACCTTGACAGGCCCTTGTTTGGCAGATGACACTGAACATATCATAAGCACAGTTATTATCAGCAGTAAAGTTTTTCTCATTTTATTCTATTTTAATCTATGACCAAAGATATACTAATCGCTTTAAAGAATATATTATTTAAACTATATTAACCAGCTTTGTTCTTGTATTACTATTATTCAATACAAATGTTATAATTAATTCAACAAAACAGCGTTTTCTTTATAACAGTCCAAAATGCTGTTTATCAATGAAAAACTATCATATTCAGTGGACTTTTCAGCCGGAATCTTATTCCACCAAATTGGCTTGTGATAATTGCTGTATTTTGCTGAAAAAAGGAGAGTAGGATAAAATAAAAATCCCTGATAACCATAGATTATCAAGGATTTGTTTCGATTTGCATCTTTTTTAGTGATCCGCATGGGGCTCGAACCCATGACCCCAACATTAAAAGTGTTGTGCTCTACCAACTGAGCTAGCGGATCAAAAACCATATTGCTTATATGTTATAAGCGGGTGCAAAGGTAGTAAGTTTTTACGTAAATAACAAATTTATGAGGTTCATTTTTTCAAAAAAGAGAGGATTAAACAGAGTGGATAAACCATCATGAGCTGAATTTGCCAACAAATTCATATAAGGATTACTTGTTTCTTGGGTTAAACATTGATTTTAATTCTGTTCATGTTTCTGAGATGTATCCATTTCAAGAACGGGTTCAGAGGTTTCCTCATGTTCTCGAGTCACATAACGTTTCCAATACGCTATGATTAATGTTGTAAGTGGGAGAGCAACTATTAAACCTATAAACCCGAGGATGGATCCCCATACTGATAGGGAGAGCAATAGAATAGCGGGATTTAGTCCCATCATCTTACCCATGATCTTAGGGGTTACAATCATATCAGTGATGATTTGAACAAGGACGAACAAACCAACTGCTAGTCCAAATATCAACCAAAAACTTTGCCCTGTATCAGCTGCTTTAAGCATTGCCAAGAAAGCGGTTGGAATAAGCGCAAAAGTATGCAAATAGGGTACTAAATCAAGTATACCGATGATAATACCTAAACCGATAGCCATTGGAAAGTCCATTATAGTAAATCCTATACAAAACATAATGCCCATGCAAAGAGCAACCAGACCTTGACCACGAATGTAATTATTTAATTCACGCGCTACATCGGCCATCATATCATTCCAAAACGGACGATACTTTTGAGGGAATATTCTTATCCAATTTGTTGTGAGATATTCATAGTCAAGCAGGATAAAGAACATATATAATAAGGTAATGAGCGAAGCCACTATACTTATAACGGTATTAGCAGTCTGGCCAACAATATTAAAGAGTTTAGGGGCCGTTGTCTTAATCATCTCGGTGAAGTCAGTTCCCTTGAAAAATTGCTCAATATTAGCCGAATGACTAGATATCAAATTTGCTGTCCATTCAGATATATTATTGGTATGTGTCGTCTCATGCAACCAATGGGTCAGAATAACATACAGCTTTTGGAACTGTTCTATCATAGGAGGAATGATAAGATAGATGATAAATCCAACAATCGTAAATACAAAAAACATCGTTATAAAGATCGATAAAGCACGAATGCGAATCTTGCACTTATTTTCTACAAACTTAACGATTGGGTAAAACAGGTAAGCAAACAACCAAGCTATGAAGAAAGGCAACAGTACATTGCTCAGATAATTCACCATAAACAACACCGTCAAAATAAGTAGTGCAATACCCACCCATCTGATCATCTTATCAAACGTTATTTCTTTTTGTGTATTCATTAAATAGAGACAATGAATTAGTGAAACAATATTTATTGAAAGTATAATGATAAATCAGTTCACACCATCGAAAAGATTTCCAGACATGGCATTGAGGTGATTTTCTTCCATAGCTTTTTGAAAACAATCACGGCAAAGTGGCTCATATTCCATTTTCTCACCCAACATGACCTGTGCGTCATTTTTCACCAAACGATGGCTAGCATAAGCCAAAGCTCCGCATTTTACACAAATGGCATGTACCTTTGTCACCTCATCAGCTACAGCGCAAAGAGAAGGAATAGGGCCAAAGGGCACACCTCGGAAATCCATGTCCAATCCCGCAACAATGACTCTTATGCCACGATAAGCCATTTCATTGCACACTTCTATCAAGCTATTATCAAGGAACTGAGCCTCGTCAATTCCCACAACATCATGCCCAGCACACAACGAAAGGATTTCTTCGGAATTTCTAACTGGTGTAGAATTAATAATATTATGATCATGACTAACCACATCCACATTTGAATATCGTGTGTCCATGGCAGGTTTAAAAATCTCAACATTTTGTTTAGCAAACTTCGCACGCTTCATACGACGAATCAATTCTTCGGTTTTGCCCGAAAACATCGATCCACATATCACCTCAATTCTTCCGGTTCGTCGACCTTCACCTGCTATATTATCTATCATCATAATGCAAAGATAATAAAAGTTAAGGATTGCTCAATACCAATACATAATCTTTTTTAAAATAAAGTGAACGTTTATTTTAACAATGAACTGTAAGAGTTAACTGATTACCGTCACTTTCATGAAGTAACGATAATTTACAAATTCATTCATGACATGTCGTTATTATAAAACGCATATTATCAATGTTTTATAACATATATAATAAAGCATCAAATCAATATTATTAAATCGCTAAATAGAGTAAGGAAACAATCATTGATCTTCAATATAACGTAATTTATAAAGATCTATATAATTTCATTGAATCAATATAATTACAGCAGATTATATCCTATAAATCATTCATCTTAGAAGTTGTTTATGCCTATGATTAATAGGAATTCACATTCTCACTACTAACTTGATTCTTTAAAATGTATTTGCAGAATTTCAGTACAAATAAATAATTATATTCATGAATAAATTCTTCCAAAATATGAAGTGATAATGGATTGTAATTCCTTTATTTTCCAAACAAATATTTTTTATATAATGGGCACTATGGTAATATCAAGAATTAAGTATACGCTTAATAAAATCAATTAGAAAAACAAATAGTATATAATAGCCATAAAGAATAGCTAGAAATAAGATAATAGGTATGATATCAATGATAAAATCCATAAGAGTAATTTAATAATGCAAATATAATAAATAAAATGTAAACAAGATTCATTTGTTAACATAAATTAATGGATAAGTGATGTGTCACTTTTACAAAAGAGAAACAAGAGAAGTATGAACGTCGGAGGCGTTCAGCCTTACGGCAAAGTGAAGATAGCATAAATAAGATAAATATTATTGTTTTGTATCATAAACACACACTCTGAATGGGGGGTGTTTTACTGTTATGTTCCAAAAGATAGATATTTTTTAGTTTTTTGTTTTTAATGGGACGCTCATAAATTTCGCTATTCGGCAAGCGAACCGCATGCGCCGATAAAATTTTGTGCTATCGCGAATATTTTACTTTTTTTCCTCACGTCAAAAAAGGCCATCCAAAATAGGATGACCTAATTAATAAAAACCTACACAGAAATTATTTAACAAGAGGTGAAACGTGTTTAACTAAACGACCAGCAGCACCGATTTCACGTTGCGTCCAATAACCTTGAGGAGTACGTACCCAATCAACCATAGGCTGAGTAAATTCATTCTCAAATTCTTGAGCGTTCGCTTGATTCCAAGTAAGAGCTGCACCAGCTTTACTCTTATTAGCTTCATGACTTTCACGAGAGACACGATAAGGACGTAAACCATTTTCAGTAGATGTTTCAGCACGATAAAGACCAGCCTGCGCGCGATTTGTATCTGTACGTGAGGATAGCTCAACAATAGTGGCATCAAATACTTCCATTTGTTTAGCATTGAGTTTAATGTTAGACTCAGAAAGTAATTTGTGAGCGGAGTTTAGAGAAATTTCTGAGTCCATAACTGCCATTTCCTTAAGACCTTTAGAAACCTCAAGAAGAGCCTGCTTAACAATACTTTGTTGCTTGGCATCATAATTATTAACGGCATCGCCATTTTCATCAACAATGGGTTGACCATTCTCATCAACAGCAGAAGCTAAAGCGAACTTTTGTTCAAGTTCCTTGAATGATTCGTCAATTGCGGCAATATTAGCCTCAGACAATAAACGTTTAGACTCAACCGACTTATTATAAGTATCCCATTGGAGGCCTGTTTTACCACCAATTTGGTAATTAAGGGCATCAAGTTGAACCTGAGCTTGTTTATTAGCAATCTCTTGTCCTTTACGTTGCTGATCCGCCATCATGGCACCCTGATACGAGGACATAGCCTGACCAATAGAAGCTGATAGAGGGCCACCACTAGAAATTTGATTAGACGGTAAAGAAGAGGAACCAGTACTGAGATTGGTGCCAGATGCACTGCCAAGAGTTTTATTATCATAAAGATAAGGATTATAGCCAGCATCTATAAGACGCTGCTTACGGTTTCCTTCATCATTCCAATCGAAATTAGCTTGGTTGACTTCACGCTGGAAATCCATTTGTTGTTGATTGGTTTTGTCAGCGAAATCTTGTTGCCGTTGAAGCATCTCACGCTGGAATTTCCTATTAAGAGTATTTTCGTGAGCTTGCGCAAGACTGCCAATTGTACCACCGAGAAGATCAGCTCCAGCACCAACTACTCCTGTAGGATCTAACTTTTTTAGAAAATTAGTTATAGACATAATATAATATTTAAATACCCCTACCGAAGTAGGGGCATAGATTAAGTATTAGGTTCAGCTGTAGGTTCAGATGACGTATCGTCAAGAGCACCGGAGAGATCTAACTCATCACGAAGATAAGATGCGAACTTTTCTTGGTCAACCAAAGAGGAATTATACCTAGATGGAGTAAGGGCGATCAGATCTTCATCATTAAGGCGAGAACGTGTAGGCTGTGACATACGTTGCAGAGTAGATAAGAGCCGTTCTTTTTCAAGAGGTGAAATATTAGGATTCATAACCTGAGTAATACGACTCAATCGGTGGCCTGTAATCTCATCAACAGGACAAATTACATCACATTCTTCAGTAGGAGCTTTACAGATGTTGTAATCATTCTTAACAAAATGGTGATCTTCTTGCAGTATAGCAAGTGTTTCATCACTAGCAAATGGGAATAACAATTTAAGATTCATAATATAAATATTTAGATTTTAGGCTGACCAGATTCAGACATGTCAGAGACTTTCACAATGTTGAAGTTGACACCGCCATACATACAGTCATTTGTTTCATAACCATTGTAAGAGACAGCAAAGACACTATCAAGCCAAGAGGGATTAACTTTGAAATGTGCAATACCAATAGAACCAGGGAAATAAGTGGCTTGTCGAATACGTGAAGTTGTATAATAACTGAGTGTATCAGAAAAACCAAACTGACCATGGTTAATATCAAGAGCTGTTTTGTACTCAGAATAACGAGGTTGCCATCCGATAACCTGATTGCCAGCAGCATAGCTATCTGCAAATCCAGTGACAGTCTTAGCAACTAAAGGCTGTAGGCCTAAATTTTCGAACTCAGGAGTAAAGAAATCAAAACGACCTGTTTTAATTACCATAGGATCAAGACGGGTAGAATCATAAGCAGCCATAGGAACAAGAGAATAAATACACATCAATACACCATGTTCAGGCGCATCAAAAACTATCTTACCATGACCAGAGGCAGTTCCTTTGACATTAATCTTACCAAGATAACCAGCAGTAAGAGGATCTGTTGACGAAGTAGTGCCAGAAGTCTGGACAACATCAGATAGTTGTACATTAGAGTCGAAACCACCAAGATAGTTAACTTTACCATCACGAGACTCAGGTATCTCTACTCCATAATGTGCCCGCATTTGATCCTGAAAAGTCTTACCAGCTTGCATGGTAACCCGCAACAACTTATCAACTGCAAAGGCAGACCGAAGGGAAGACACATTAACGCTTTGTGTATCATAAAGAGAAGTGTTAGAGAAAGAGTCATGATTACCTTTGATGTCAAGGCCAACAGAATTACCTGTAGCAAATAATGAATCAACAAGCGGAGCCTGTCCATTACGGGTGCCAAGATTTAACATAGGATTGGTAGACAAACCAGTGGGCATTGAAAACAGCGCAGACGGACGAACATTACTCAAATAATCCTGTTGTGCATTACGATAGCGAGGTATAAAGAAATTGTCTGAAACAGTAGTTGCGCTAACAAGACCTGAATATGGATCTAATGAAAAGGTTTTAACGTCAAATGTCTCATACGTAGTATTGCGATAATAGTCTTGATAGATCTTTTGATAGGCAGCAGGACGAAATAAATTAACTGTATTAGCACCAGAAGTAATAGAATTAACTTTCGAACCAATGTTAGTATAAAGCGTACCATCTGAGCGACAAGAACGGCCAAAACCAAACAGATCGCATAAGCGTTGCTTAAATGCCTTCACAGGGTAACCAAAAATATCAGTACCTGTAGCAGCATCTATCTTAGCAAATAAACCATCCGCTGCACCAAGATTGACAGAGGGCAACATTGTTGGGGGTACACCACCATAAATATCATTAACAACTTTAGAATGATAATCTGACATCCCAGTAATGAACTGATCAAATTGCGGATAAAGCTGATGATAAGGAACGAAAAAGAATTCATACACTGAACGCAAAGAGAGAAAAGCACTACTATTAATAGGCATAGTGCGCATAAAATCACTTGCATTTATCTCAATGTGATCATGTGGAAGAAGATCAAGAGACAAAACAGGTAACAACATACCAGCATGCGCTGTAAATAAATGACGCTGAGACAGGTCAAACGCATTGCGAACCCGATTAGGGGTGCTTGCTTTAATTTTAGGAACTTTTGATACCATAATTTAAAATATAAATAATTAATCTATCTTTCTAACACCCATATAAATGGAATTGTTAGCTTTCTTTTGTTTAGAACGATCAAAATAGCGACGCTTTTGATCAACTTGATAACACTTATAATTCTGATATTCAGACTCTGAAACAGAACGCAAATAATCATAATCAAGAAGACCACCTTTATATAACTTCTTTTCTAAATGATAAGACTTGACCAAATTGTGATAACTATCATCTGAAAGCCTAAACTCATCATAAGAGGCTGGAAGATTCTCAATTAGAAAAGGATAGGCAGCCACGATGCTATCATTACCAACATAATCAATCCATTGCTGAAGGTTTTGATGAAAATGTTTTAATTTATAATTTTCGAGAATAGAATAAGCACGATGGAACATATATAAATATCCATCAACAGGTGAAGCAAAACCTAGAGAACTAAATATATCATATTTTCGTATCATGTTATTAGCACGATTAGAAGCATACCAGAAAGAATCATCATCAAAATGTAAATAATAATACAAATGGGAGTAGAACTTTTTACAGTAACAACGTAATGAATAATCACGATTTGTACGAAGAAAGCAGTTTGGAGAGGAATTACCAGAACCCATAGCAATAGGAGTGATCCATTCTAACCATTCGTCATATCGGTCATAAGCGAACGAATATATAGCTGATTTTGTAGCAGAAGAAAGAGCGTAAAATTCTTTACATTTGAGGAATACGGAAGATATGTCACCTTTGGAATAAGGAATATCAACATACTCAACGCATTGTGCTGTTTTGTCAATTCGCTCAATAACATGTGTTGCAACTCCTCCAGCGACATCTTGGAGCATTTCTTGTCGTAAATCTTTGAAAGAGCCGATAAGCGGGCTTTGAGAGCCAAGACGGAACGGACGTGTGAGAGGGTGTTGTAAGACCGTAGGTAAATTATCGTTGCTAGATACATAGTCCGCAACATAGTAGGCTGTATTTGGGTCACAGGGTTTGATGTAGCCGATGGTACGGTTAATATCTGCAAACGGCCTAAAACGACTTTTGTTAGCTTTACCTGGGAGTCGTTGGGAAAGGCCCCAAGACTTAACGATTGTACCTTGTATAAAATGGGTGAGCTTTTCCGAATCAAAGAAGAGGATACCATGGTAATGCGGACGAAGTGTTCGGGGTCCATACTCCGAGGCAATAAAGTATCTAATGGGCATACTTTCACCCGTATTTTTTTCGATTTCATGAATGCGTTTTCTTAGACGTTTAAAAAATAATTGTATATCACGTTTACTACAAACACCAAATTCTCCGATAACATCATCTTGCTCAATGTGTGGGATAAAAGAATTATCTAAAGACTCAACCTTGATCTTATCTGACTTATGACGGAATTTATCATCGTCAGAATAGAATAGAGGAGTAGACTTATAAAAATCAGCCAGACGGCCTGTTGGACGAATCTGATAAGTACCTTTTTTATCTTGTAATAACTCCATACGCGGAATAAACTCATTACTATAGGTAAGAGTAAACATGTACGAGAACTTATGTGAGCGTATTTCCTTTTCAACACGCTTAGTGATCACAGAAGCTGACTTATTTTTGCAGGCATAGCACTCGCCACAAGGAACAATCTCCCAGTGACGAGTGTAACGATTGAAAATCTTTTGAGGATTAAGACAATGGGAGAATACTTCCACTTACTCAGACTTTTTTTTGGGGTTGATAAACAGGCCAAGAATGAACGTGACTACATTGATGATGATTTGTACCAGAGCATCACCTTGATCAGGATTAAGACCAAGTTTTGTAGAAGCATAGACATTGCCAGACATAAGTACGGCAGCAAGAGCGATAAGAATTTTAATTTTCATAAATGTAAAATATTAAATAAATTAAAGATGAGGTTGGAATTCAACATGAATATGATCTTTTTCAAGAACAATATCACAACAAAAGTCAAAAGCAAATAGAAGTGCTTGAAACATTTTTTTGATAGTATCTTGTTTATAGATACGAGTGCGAATATCAAAAGCAAGACCTTTATAATGAAGTGAATTTTTAGAGTGTTTACCATCAGTAGTAGATGTAATAACCAACTCATGAGCAGTGATAGGACGAAGAACTTCTTCAATCTGAGGAATCAAGGCAAGCATACGAATATCAAGACCTTTAAGTGATACACCATCTTTGAGTAACATAATCATTTAGCTTTAGAACGACAGTAATCCAGAAAATCCTGATCGAAACGCTGTTTAAAGTAGCGGGAGCCACGATAAACACGTGAATGGTCAAGCAAACGCTCCTTTTCGATGGCATCAAAGTAATCATTGAACAAGGCTGACTCGTCCTTAGACAAAATCTGAGACATAAGAAAGGTAAACTCATCAATAAGAAGCTTATTTTCAGAAGAAAGTAACTCATCAAAGAAGTAAACCAAGTATAAAACAAGTTTAAGTGTCATAATTTGAGTAATTAAATTAAATATATAAATTTCGCATAATCTGCATTATGATAAATAATATTAGTAAACTGTTATCAATATCTCTAAAATAATCATGAATCAAAGAAAAATATTTGATGAATCAAAGAAAAACGCTACCTTTGCGAAAGAAATATAGTAAATTAATTTAGGATTACAATGCCGGATATATCTGTACGCGGGCTTGAGATGCCAGAATCACCAATCAGAAAGCTCGCCCCCCTCGCAGCAGCGGCTAAAGATCGCGGCATCAAGGTCTATCATTTGAACATTGGCCAGCCAGATTTACCAACTCCGCAAGTCGGACTTGATGCTCTAAAGCATATTAATCGAAATGTTTTAGAGTATTCTCCTTCACAAGGATACCTGTCTTATCGTAAGAAGATGATACATTATTATGCCAAGTATGATATTAATGTATCGCCAGATGAAATAATCATTACTACTGGTGGCTCTGAAGCTGTGTTATTTGCTTTCATGAGTTGTCTTAATCCTGGTGACGAGATTATTGTACCTGAACCTGCCTATGCTAACTACATGGCCTTTGCAATTTCCGCTGGTGCAAAAATTCGTACCATCGCAACAACTATTGAAGAAGGTTTCTCTTTACCTAAGGTGGAAAAGTTCGAGGAACTTATCAATGAGCGTACTCGTGCAATAATGATTTGTAATCCTAACAATCCTACTGGTTATCTTTACACTCGTCGTGAAATGAGTCAGATAAGAGATTTGGTTAAAAAGTATGATCTCTATCTTTTTTCTGACGAAGTTTACCGTGAATACATCTATACAGGAAGTCCTTATATCAGTGCGATGCACCTTAAAGGAATTGAGCAGAATGTTATTTTAATTGACTCTGTATCAAAACGTTATTCTGAATGTGGTATCCGTATTGGTGCTTTAATAACTCATAACAAAGAAGTTCGCAAAGCAGTTATGAAGTTCTGTCAGGCCCGTTTATCTCCACCTTTACTTGGTCAAATTGTTGCAGAAGCTTCCTTAGATGCTCCTGAAGAATATTTTCGGGATGTATATGACGAGTACGTAGAACGACGGAAATGTCTCATAGATGGACTTAATCGCATACCTGGAGTCTACTCCCCTATTCCAATGGGGGCATTTTATACGGTTGCCCAGTTGCCTGTTCAAAATGCCGAGGATTTCTGCCGATGGTGCTTGGCAGAATTCAATTACGAAGGTGAGACCGTGATGATGGCTCCTGCGGCCGGATTTTACACTACACCTGGCGCTGGCATCAATCAGGTTCGTATAGCATACGTACTTAAGCAAAAGGACTTGGAACGGGCTTTACTCATTCTTCGTAAAGCTCTGGAAGCCTATCCAGGAAAACTATAATTCATCAAAATGAACCTGCCACTGTTTATTGCAAGACGCATTTACAGACATCATGACGCTAAACGCAAGGTGTCAAGTCCTGCTATTGCCATTGCTATAGCAGGCATCGCAGTAGGTTTGGCGGTGATGATTATTTCCATCTCAGTTGTTCTTGGCTTCAAACATACCGTACAAAATAAAGTCATTGGTTTTGGCTCACACATCATGGTAACAAACTTCATGAGCCAAATGTCATCCAGTGACTATCCCATCCAAATGGACGACTCAATGATGAGGGTTGTTCAGCAAATTTCTGGAGTCAAACATGTTGAGCGGTATGTTTACAAACAAGGAATACTAAAGACAGACTCAGACTTTCTTGGAGTAATGTTCAAAGGCGTAGGGCCAGAATTTGATAGCACCTTTATTAAAGAAAATCTTGTTGAAGGTTCAGTTCCCACATTCTCTGATAATACCTCTAGTAACAAAATACTTATCTCAAAGATAATGGCAGACAAGCTTCACATGAAGCTTGGACAACGAGTTTTTGCGTATTTCATTGATAAGTCTGGGGTTAGACTACGCCGTTTTACCATACAAGGTATATACCAAACGAACCTAAATCAGTATGACGAAACCATCTGTTTTGCTGACCTCTATACAATTAATAAACTCAACAACTGGGAGACCGACCAAGCTTCCGGTGCAGAGATTATGGTCAATGATTTCAACAAGTTGGACGAAGTAGAAAGTCTATTTATCGAGCACATTAACAAGACGGTGGATCGTTACGGTGAGACATATTCATCTCAAACGGTCCGAGAGAGCAATCCACAAATCTTCAACTGGTTAGATTTGCTCGATATGAATGTTTGGATTATCATAGCATTAATGGTCATTGTAGCCAGTGTGACTATGATTTCAGGCCTACTTATTATTATTTTAGAGTATACATCCATGATTGGCGTGATGAAAGCGATGGGGTCTCTCAATTCCACTATTCGTCACATTTTCTTATGGTTTGCTGCTTTTGTGATTGGACGAGGACTCATTATTGGCAATCTAATAGGACTCACCCTACTCATTTTGCAAAAAGAATTTCAAATTGTAAAGCTCGATCCTAGTATCTATTATATTAAAGCAGTTCCGGTAGAATTTAACATTCCCCTGTTTGTTTTAATCAATGTCTTTACATTTGTCATTTGTCTCCTCGTGTTGATAGGGCCCAGCTTCTTCATATCACACATCTCTCCCACCAAGAGCATCAGGTACGAATAAACACCTTCAACCAAAAAGCCTTCTCTATCAATCTGTGTGATTGAAAGAGAAGACTTATAACTTCTTGAGTATATAAAGATAATTACATTACGCCATCTTCACGCAACTTCTGTTGCCACTTCCATGCTGAGCGAAGCACATCTTCCAATGGTGCCTCAGCTTTCCATCCAAGTACTTTATTTGCCTTATTGCAATCGCCCCAAATGGCAACTATGTCGCCCTCACGATGTGGACCGAATTTCCAATTCAACTTCAAGTTGTTAGCCTTTTCAAAGCCTTGAACAAGTTCAAGTGTTGAAATACCACGTCCAGTTCCAATATTGAAGTACTCCACTGCATCACTATCAGAGTCAAGTGCGCGTGTCATTGCGGCTACATGAGCCTTAGCAAGATCAACCACATAGATGTAGTCGCGAATACAGGTACCGTCCGGTGTGTCGTAATCACTGCCAAAGATGGTAAGCTCCTTGCGGATACCCATTGCGGTCTGAGTTACAAAAGGTACGAGGTTGGCAGGAACTCCATTGGGTAATTCTCCAATCAGAGCTGTTGGATGAGCGCCAATTGGGTTGAAATATCTTAGGAGCACACCTTTAATTGGTGCACCTGCATGAACGAAGTCCATGATAATCTGTTCATTTATCTCCTTTGTGTTGCCATAAGGAGAAGTGGCTTTCTGGTGCAAAGCTTCCTCAGTTACTGGAAGATTTTCCTTTGTTGGTTGACCGTAAACCGTGCAACTTGACGAAAAGATGATACCCTTTACATTGTATTTTGGCATCAACTCCAAAATGTTAAGCAGAGAGACGATATTGTTACGATAGTAAAGCAACGGCTTTTGTACACTCTCCCCTACTGCCTTGCTAGCAGCAAAATGAATTACACCCTCAATGTCAGGGTACTTCTTGAAAACTTCCTCTGTTGCTTGCAAATCTCGGAGATCAACTTTCTCAAACGCTGGGCGAATACCGGTAATCTTTTCTATACCATCAAGTACCTCGATGTTAGAGTTGGACAGATTGTCCAAGATTACGACTTTATAGCCGGCTTGTTGCAACTCAACGGTCGTGTGAGAACCAATATAACCAGTTCCACCCGTGACAAGAATCGTCTGTTTCATTATTAATATTATGTTAAGCAAATAAAAAATCTGCCCACAAAGATAACAAAATATCATCAATGTGGGCAGATGCTTAAGCTAATATTTAGCAAAATTATATGATTACAAACCAAATAGTTTATGCAATCCACCATCAACACCAGAAAATCCCATAAAAGCAAGAGACAACAGACCTGCAGTTACCATTACTAATGCCATTCCTCCCATTCCCTTTGGTATTTTAACCATAGACAGTTGCTCGCGAATTCCAGCAAACACAGTCAAAGCCAAGGCAAAGCCAACAGCTGTGGAGAAAGCATAGACAATGCTCTGAATAAGATCAAAGTCCTTTTGAATCACAAGTATTGCAACACCCAAAACTGCACAGTTAGTTGTAATTAATGGCAAATAAATTCCTAAAGCCTGGTATAAAGCAGGACTGGATTTCTTAAGAATGATTTCTACCATTTGCACTAATGCGGCAATGATGAGGATAAAGGCCAGCGTCTGCAAATATTGCAGCCCTAAGGGATTCAGAACATATATCTGAACCAGCCATGTGACAGCAGTCGATAACGTCAATACAAATGCCACAGCAGCACCCATACCTAGGGATGTATCAATTCGTTGTGACACTCCCAAGAATGGGCAGATACCGAGGAACTGACTTAAGATAATGTTATTGACAAATATCGCGCTGATAAATATTAATAGATATTCCATATTGATATTCTTAGTTTTTAAACATCTTAATATTTAATCATTTAGGCATCACTCGGTTGAATATTGCCACGAGATAACCCAATGTAATGAAGGCGCCAGGAGGCAAAACGAAAAGTAAAATATTGGTTGTCTCAGGTAATAGAACCATGCCGAAGATACTTCCTGCTCCTAAAAGTTCTCTTACTGAACCAAGAATGACAAGGGCCAATGTAAATCCAAGGCCAATACCAAGGCCGTCGAGCATGCTCGAAAATGCAGAATTCTTGCATGCAAAACTTTCTGCTCGACCAAGTACAATACAGTTTACAACGATCAAAGGAATATAAATACCCAATGATTTATTGATGCTATCAGGAGCATAAGCAAACATAAACATCTGCAAGATGGTTACAAAAGCTGCAATAACAACGATAAATACGGGTATGCGCACTTGATCAGGTGTAATGTTTTTGATCAAAGAAATTACTGTATTTGTACATATCAGCACAGCCATAGTAGCCAATCCCATAGACATACCATTGATGGCGCTTGTGGTAGTTGCTAACGTTGGACACATGCCAAGGGTGAGCACAAATGTAGGATTTTCCTTAACTAGTCCATTGATGATTATCTTTAAAGCATTCATATCATTTCCCTCCTTTCTCTGCTGTTGTAGTTTGATTTAGTGGCCTTTCAATATAGGCATTATAGGCACGGTTTATCGCCTTAAGAAAAGCCCTGCTGGTTATGGTCGATGCAGTGATTGCATCTACCTGCCCCCCGTCTTTTTTAACAACAAGATTGCCCTGAGCGGGATTCATACCTATAATATTACCTTTTCCGGATTTTTGAAACCAAGTCTGTGCTTTTGCCCCTAGGCCTGGGGTTTCTGAATGTTGCAATACTGTGTAGCCCAATATTGTTCCGTCTGGAGCAAATCCTACCAATATTTTCAAGTCACCACCGAAACCTAAGGCAGTGCTCTCCACAGCTGCTCCAATGCTTTTTTTTGACTTATCAACAACTTGGTGAACAACAAATACAACCTCTTTTTCGTCAATTGCCTGTCGAATAGTGTCGTTTGCAGTTACCTTCAGATCATTGGAAGCCATGACTTCCTTGATACCATTGGCTAATGCTAGTTCTGCTTTAGCAGCTATTGGCGCTTCAGTAATATGATTCACCCATGCCAAAAGTGCAGCAATAACCAAGGAAAAGCCGACAAGAATCATGACCATATTGGTCAATGATGATTTCATTTTTGCCATAATATTATTCTCCTTTTTTCTTCGCTGGCACTTCGCCAAAACGTTTTGGTTTTACATAATGATTGATGAGAGGTGTGAAGGCATTCACTATGAGAATGGCAAACGACATTCCCTCTGGATAACTACCAAAGTTACGGATTACAATGGTCAGTAGCCCTATACACACTCCGTAAATCAATTGCCCCTTATAAGTCATAGGCGAAGTAACATAGTCGGTAGCCATAAAAATAGCACCTAACATTAGTCCACCACTTAGAATTACTTGCACAGGGTTAGCAAAATATGGTTTGTAAAGATGCATCAGTCCGCTCAAAACAAACACAGTTAAGATAATGCTAATTGGAATATGCCAAGTTATTACCTTCTTCCATAGCAGATAGATGAGTCCAAGAAGTAGAGCAAGTGCACTCACCTCTCCTATTGTACCAGCACCCATCCCGTTGTTTATGTTACCAAGCAACATATCTATAGAACTAGGAAGTCCATTAAGAACATCAGGATTGCCACTTTTTACAGCCCACTTCATCAATCCAAGTGGTGTAGCTCCTGTCACAGCATCTGTGTAAGTTGTGAGCTGTCCCTGTACAGGCCACAAAGTCATGGGAGCAGGGAAACTCACAAGTAAGAAACATCTGCCAACAAGGGCCGGATTGAAAATATTTGCACCTAAGCCACCAAAGCTCATTTTACCAACTCCGATTGCAATCAAAGCACCGACTAAAATGATCCACACAGGCAAATTGCTGGGCAAATTCATTCCAAGTAATAGTCCCGTTAGCATAGCAGATCCATCGGTTAGTGAAGGCTGGCGTTTCAATACGTACTTGGAAATTGCCCATTCAAAGAACATGCAGGCAGCCACACTGGTCAAGCAAACCACTACAGAGCCAAGCCCGAAATAGTAGAATGAGATTAATAGTGCGGGCATCAAGGCAATGATCACGCCTCGCATGTTGCGCTCTACGCTATCACTACCATGAGCATGTGGCGATAACGAAACGACTAATTTATTCATTGATATGTAAATTTCTTAGTTTATTTTTTATTTCTTGACTTAATCATTTCCATGACAACGGCCTTTCCTTGCACTATATTATCGAGTAAAGGACGATGGGCTGGACATGTATATTGGCATGATCCACAAGAGATACAATTAGTAATGCTCTCTTTCTCAAGTTCGTCAAATCTTTGCAATGATGAAAAAGTAGCAATGAGATAAGGCTCAAGACCCATTGGACAGACCGAAACACACTTACCGCAACGTATGCATGGCTCACTCTGTTTGCGACGTGCATCTGCACCGCTTAAGACAGTTATTGAATTAGTGCCTTTACACACTGGGACGTCAAGACTTATTACGGCTTTACCCATCATAGGACCACCGGCTAGCACCTTGTTATCACCTTTTGGCATACCACCACAAGCTTCAATCAGTTGGCTGAATGGAGTACCCATACGTGCCAAGAAATTGCAGGGATGGTCAATTTGTCTTCCTGTCACGGTTGTATAACGCTCAAACAGTGGCTTTTTCTTCATTACTGCTTGATATACTGCGAAAGCAGTACCGACGTTTTGTACAATAGCTCCGACATGCACCGGTAAAGCGGGAGGGGCTGGCACTTGCCTACCAGTCACAGCTTCAACTAGTTGTTTCTCGCCACCTTGAGGATATTTCTGTTTCAAAGGCACAACCTTGATACGTCCGTTCGCTGCTGTCTTCTCAGACATAAGTGTTATAGCCTCTGGTTTATTTTCCTCAATTCCGATATAAGCCTTGTCCACTGACACCGCTTTCATCAAGAGTTCAACACCCACAACGATTTCATCGGCATGTTCCATCATTAATCTGTAATCAGATGTGATATAGGGTTCACACTCTACAGCATTAATAATGACACACTCTGCACTAGTATCTTTAGGGGGCATCAACTTTACATGCGTTGGGAATCCTGCACCGCCCATGCCTGTAACACCAGCATTTTTAACACGCTTGATGATTTCTTCAGCATCAAGCTCAGGATGATTAGCGAGTGTTTCAAGAGTTGCAGAGCGATCAATTGCATCCTCCCAATCATCGCCTTCAACATTGATATATATTGCAGGCACTTGATAACCTGTTGCGTCAATAGCTGTATCTACTTTGGCAATTGTACCTGATACTGAAGAATAAAGCGGTGCAGAAACAAATCCACCAGCGTCTGCTATTAGTGTGCCAGCTTTTACCTTGTCGCCACGTTTCACCACTGCTTTTGCAGGTGCACCAATATGCTGACTCAAGGGGAAAATCGCAACTTTAGGTAACTCTGCTTTTATAGTGGCGATATCATGGCTGAGTTTATATTCCTTGGGGTGAACACCACCCTTGGAGAATGTATGTAGTTTCATTGTATTGCTTCCTTTATTTCCTTAACTGAAGATATGGACTCCGTGACCGGAAAATTTACTTTTACGATAGAACCTGTCGGACATGAATCTACGCATTTTGAACATAGTGTGCATTTCTCAAAGTCTATATATGAGAGATTATTCTCAATCGTTATAGCATCGAACTCACAAACTTTCAAACATTTGCTACAAGCAATGCAAGCAACACTGCAAGCTTTTCGTGCGACTGGACCTTTATCCTTATTTACACATTGTACGTAAATTCGTCTGTTATTATCCCCTTTTTTGCGAAGTTCAATTATTGTGCGAGGACAGGCCTTAACACAAGCGCCACAGGATGTACATTTTTCCTCATCAACCTCAGGGAGCATAGTATCAGGATTAATATGTATGGCATCGAATTGACATGCTTCCACGCAATCGCCACCTCCTAGACACCCGAATCCACAACCTGTCTCCCCTGCTCCTGACATGTGCATAGCTTTACAAGTTCGCACACCATCATATTCAGCAACGCGGGAGCGATTCTCACACGTCCCATTACATCGCACTACTGCTACCAATGGATCTACGCTAGCTGCAGTCATTTCTAATAGATCAGCCACATGACCCATAACCTCAGGCCCGCCAACAGGACAGTTTAGGCCATCGATAGAACCATTGTCAGCACCTTTGACCAATGCTCCAGCCATCCCCGAACAACCTGCAAAACCACAGCCGCCACAATTGGCACCGGGAAGTACTTCGAGAACCTCACCTATACGCGGATCCTCCTCTACAGCAAATCTCTTTGAAACCACATAAAGCACTATTGCCGAAACAAGTGCTATTGTGCCCAAAGTGATTACTGCAATCAAAATAAAATTCATGATTTTGTTGCTATTTGTTTTTAGTTATAGATTTAAGATATAGCACTACTTTTCTATTCGAAAAACTAGTTTTCGTTGAATCTTGTTACGAAACAGATAAAGTATCAAATAATATGGTATAAGGGTTGCAATACTTAATAACGCAGCAAAAGTGTCTTGCCCGGTGAAAGCCTTAATCAAAAACATAGTTGCCAACATAATGATTAAAGGGATGCCAAAGCCCCAAGCTACGGCTAAATGCCCAACGCTTCCATCGGCAATCACAGTAACGACTTCGCCAACATGATAATTAACAGCATTGGCATCATAAACGTCCACTGTCTTCTCCTTGCCTCCCGAGGCATGACAATGCCCAGCTACATTACACGTTCCACAGGCCATAGCCTGTACAATGCGTACAGTTATCTTTTGACCCTCAATTTGCGAAATAACACCCTCGTGTTTGATAGTAGTATTCATATAGAATTGTAATCTCTACCTTGCAAATGCAAAGTTATTACATTTATTTGAATAACATTACTAATTCAAAAATATATTTCAATTTACAGCTATAAAACTATTATTTGATCATCGTTTTATTTCTCCCAATAAATCAAAGATGTAATAATAAAAGCTATTTCAAGTCTTAATCCTTTGCAAATCAAAAACATAAAATCAGAATTGTTTATGAAATAACCACTTAGGTTCACGATAAAAAGCAATTCATAGAGATAACACATGACAAACTAAGATGTTATGGTAATCTATTCACAACTTATTGCAATAAAAAATGAAAAAGACCACCCAAATTTCTTCGGATGGTCTTTATCAGAAAATATCAAACAGTTAAATCAATATCAAAAATGTAAACGCAAGTCCGCACCAATTTGAAACGGATTGCCTCGTTGGGCAAACCAATTGGTTTGGCCTGATGCTCCACTATTAACAGCAAATACATTGTAACGTGCATTTGTAAGATTTCGTCCCCAAAGATTCACACTGGCATGACCAAGCTCGACGCCTATGTGTGCACCCAAAACAGCATATATGTTTTGGCTCAAAGAATTAGCTTCATCCCAATAGGTCTTGCCTTGCGCGTGAATATTAGTTCCAATGGTAATACTTTTAATGAAGTTTCCAGTTTCCATGTCAAAGCGATAGTCCACCGAAGCGGCCATGGTATTAATAGGAACAAAAGGTACTTTGTTATTTTTATAATTTATGACAGTTTGCTTACCTGATGCAGTAATTGTGTCTGAATATTCTTCAAACTGAGCATGAGTTAAACCATAATTCAGTGTCCATGCCAAATGATTGTTTACTGCTTGACCACGTAGAGATGCCTCCAAGCCACAACTCATGGATTTGCCAGCGTTTGTCATCATTCTTCCGAACCCATAGTTTCCTGCCATCTTGGAAATTTGTTGATTACGTATTTGCATGTAAAATGCGGATAAATCAAACTGTAACTGATTATTAAAAAGGTTAAGGTGTGTACCAACCTCGTAGTTCCAACTAGTCTCAGGCTTATATGCAATGGTTTTATTTATTCGCGCATAGTCATCAGTAGAATGTGGAATGGAATAATCAGCTCGTTGACTGCTATTCGCCTGAAGCTCTGCTTGCAAAATATCTGAAAACATTTGGATGTTATATCCACCTGCACGATAGCCTTTGCTCAATGTTGCATAAACATTACTGCCATTGTCTGAAACTCTATATGTAAATCCAAATTTAGGTAAGAGCTGGTCAAAATCATTAGTGGATTGGTTCTTTAATAAAGAAGAAACGGTAACTTCAGCAGTTCTTCCCATAACATTAGCAGCGGAGAAAATAGAGGCACTAGTACTATAATCTATGCTTACATGGCTCCAATCATAACGCAATCCAAGCATTGCTGAAAGACGTTCCGTAATATCAAAGCTAGACTCATGAAAGAAGCCAATGTTGTAGATAGGGGTTCTATAAACTCCTGGCACCTCTCGCATATCCATCATCATATTGACTCCACCAGCCTGTTCAATCATTGCTCCGGCGGCGGCAGATGCAGCATCTGGGGTCATCCCCATACCTATAAAGCGACCTGCCATAGCGTTAAGCATGGCATCATACATCGATTTCTGAACAGTATTCCCCAAGAAAGAATCCATTTCTTTACCAAAATCGACAAGGCTATTAGTTTTTAGCCAAGAGAAACCACCAAAGGCACCTACTGTCCAATGCCAAAAGCCTCCAACGGGGCGGTTACTTTTAAAAGCAAATTCTTGAGTAAAGGCATTCTGAAGCTGCTTTTCCTCCATTTGCATGAAGTCTTTAGGTATATAGTCAATGTCCATGGCCATGAAGTCCTTCAAGTATTGATAGCTTGAGGTTGAAGTAAAATCATATCCATTTCCATGATAGCCAACATTAAGCGCTGTTGTAAATAGATGGCGCTTATAGTTATTCATTACATTCGTTGCAGGATCTTGTGCAAGGCCATCCTCTCCGATCTGTCCATAAGGGAAACCATTCTGGCGTGTATATTGGTAGTCAGCTGTTATATTGGATGTCCATTGCTTAGTAGGCCGGAACATAAGTTTAAGTCTTCCTCCACCCTCATTATATTTGTCAGCATCTTCATTGAGAAATTTGTTTTTAAAGAAACCATTTTGTCCTTCATAAAAACCAGCAACAGAAAAAGCAAACCAATCGTTCACCTTTTTATAGTGGGATAGTTCTGCATTACGATAGAAATAAGACCCACCACCAATGTGTATGTCAGTACCTTGATAGTCCATAGGATTCTTGGTATAGAGCCTTACCAATCCAGCCTCACAGTTAAGACCATATAAAGTCGCTTGAGGGCCACGTAATATATCTATACGCGATAAATCGTAGATATGCGTATTGAATGCAGATTTACTCATCACTGGCATGCCATCTACGTAAATTCCTACTGCCGGAGAGTTGATACGTGAACCAGTGCCTCTTACATATATTGCCGATGTGTAACGAGATCCATAATTAGGCATATTAAAGTTGGGCACATAGACTGAAAGTTCCCTTAGGTCGCGAACGTTCAAGCTATTGATATTGTCTCCCGAAAACATTGAAGAACTAATGGGTTGAAGACGAAGACGATACTGTTCTTTAGGTTGAGAAACAACCAAAACCTCGTCCAAATCATGTACATATGAAGAGTCGTTCAAATGGAAGGGTTCAGCCTGAACCGACAACGTGCCAGCCAACAAAAAGAGACTGGCAATAAAAGTTTTATTCATAATTAAAAAGTAATCTGCAACAGCAATTTAAATTCGATGCAAAATTACAGCTTTTCATTTGCTTTAACAATCCTTATTTATGAGGAAATTCTTTACAAGAAGCACAAAGGCTTGAGCCGGTTTCTCAAAAAAATGGATGAAATGAAAGACCTTGGAGTAGAAATAATTTGGCGTAATGGACATTCGAGAGGTTTCAGCCTACCAAATGTCCATAATGCCAACAATTTTGTGAAGTACTATTCGAAGGATTATTATGGATTATCAAATAGTCCTGGTTTTGACAGAATTGCAGTGACTTTCACTTTCTATTCATTCAACGCCCCACAATTAGGACAAATTCCTTTTTTGTGAAGCTTGACTCCGCAGTTACCGCAAACAAAGTGAGCGCGACTAAAAAGAAAGTAACGGCGTAAAGCATAATAATAATAGAATACCAGTAAGAGATAACCTATATAATAAAGCGTAGTTATACTAAACACAATATAATCCACAGCACACACAGCAGCTAATCCGCCAATGTATAGTACAGCCTCACCAAAAGGCAACTGGTGACGCACGTCGTCAAAAGCTGCTAGCGATACTATCAGCATGGCCCATACAGCCGTAAGAAAGAAACCTAAAGATGTAGGTACAGAAAAAGGATTGAGTGTCGGATGGAAATAAAAATGTTGCCACATCTGAGGTGCAAACAATTGAATACTCGCATAAAGTGTAGCCGAGGTTGCCACAAGCAAGCACAGAAGAGTGGGATAAAAGGAGTTAATATCTTTAAAATGTACTATTCGGGCATTCCGACGGAATATGCTCCAAAGTAAATAGCTGGCAGCAATGACTGCAATGACTAATAAAAAGATGATAACGTGGGTGTTGGAAAAGTCGGAGATGAACTCCGAAATAGGGTCGTCAGGCATGGCATTTTGCAATAGGCGCCCTTCACGTGTCCAACCAAAGGCAGAAGTATCGTTGGCTAATTGTACCCATATTGAGTCAATGGAGTCAGCAGGCACTTTGCGAATATCAGCAACAACAAGATGAGCTCCTTTATAGACTACAAATGAATCTATATCCACGCCAGTCAGAATTTCTGTAGGTAAAGAGCGAAGAAGTATAAGACTGTCGCCCTTGACCACAAAATTATAGTTGTTCGTGTAATGATGGGTAGAGAAAAATGATAAAGAATCTATCTGACGTTCATTGAAAGCAAAAGGCATCTTAGATTTTTGCCGATGTTGATAACATGAGCCAAGGGTAAGGATACCAACTATGGCCATGAGCAAAACAAAGGCAGAATATAAAGATGACGATTTTTTCATTGTCTATATTATTCGCTAAAGATATTCATTTGACATTCCGCACAATTGAATTCCACACGGAATTTCCGGCCATCGCCCAAACGTAAGGATAATGGTTCTCTCCAAGTAGGTTTTTGCCCACCATGCTTCACGCAATAGCCTAGGCTAAATCGCAAACAATGACGGCATTGCATTAACAACTTCTCACCATCACTAGGTTCAACTTCCATGGCAGGTTGCACATAAGCCAAGCTACATGAATCATAAAAATCTCGCGCAACATGGTTTGCAACATTATATAAATAGGGAAATCGCTTATATTCAGGATGCCAGGTCTTGACCTGATGTGTTATATCACTCTCATTTTTTTTGTTCATCGAACTTGCTGTTTTCTCTTTCCGATGAATTTCAATTGCTGAGCTCAGATTCTCAGTGGCTTGATGACGTAAGTCAGACAGCAGACTCGAGGGGATAAAAAACTGATCTGCGCCCTCCTCTATTTCGACTTTCTCACAGCTAAACTTGGTGTTCCCTAACTTAAGCAGCTGATGATTAATATTATCCGTTTGTGGCTTCTTCGCTATCTGATGGTCGAATAAAATAGTCGAAGCAGTAGTGATAACAGATTCATACCGATTGCCTTGAAAAGACAAGCTAAGGCTAAACCCATCCTCCATCAACCCAAAATGCATTGTGATTGGAAGTCGTCTTTCGGCAGTATCTGCCGAAAGAATCTTTTCAAAAGCCTCGTCGTTGTTACGATAAAGCGCAATACGAGACTTAAGCTCCTTCGGCATTCTGAAAGGAAAAAGTCTATTCCCAACTACTCGATTAACTCGAAAGCCTTCCAATTCTCGGTTACCATTAATAAAACACAGTCCATCGCCATTGCTAAACGAGGCTGTTCCTGCAACAACAATAGAGTCACGACCTATTTCCTTTACACGACCTACAAACTCGCCTAATGCTTTTGGCGTGTCGAAAGAAACAATGTCTCGTTGTCGTCCATGAAGAAAGTAGGATGTATATCCACGATTGAACGTTTTGCTTAGATTAGAGGTAAAATTGTAAACTACCGCCCCATAAGAAGCTCTGCAATACAATTTGGGATATTCGGAAATAAGTCTGTCAAGTCGTTGGCTATAAGCGGAGACAACGTTTTTTACATAATCCACATCCTTCAGACGTCCCTCGATCTTGAACGAACTAGCACCAGCTTCTGCCAGTTCCTCCAAATTATCTATTTGGTTCATATCCTTCAAGGACAACAAATATCGATTTTGCTCTATGGTATCTCCATTTGCATCAACCAAATCAAAGGGCATCCTACAGAATTGAGCACATGCACCTCTATTTGCCGAGCGATTGAAACAGTGCTGCGATGCATAGCAAACACCTGAATAACTCACACAAATGGCGCCGTGTACAAACACTTCCAACTCCATCTGGGGAACAGCTTGATGAATAGTGCGTATTTCATCTAAAGACAATTCACGGGCTAAGACCGCTCTGGAGAATCCAAGCTCATGGAGCCATTGTACTTTTTCTGCAGAGCGAGAATCCATCTGGGTTGAAGCGTGTAGCATTGGAGCCCTACCCTCAGTTTCGATGGCTGTACGTTGTATCTGCAATATAGCCATGTCTTGGACAAGAATGGCGTCAACACCAATCTTAACGAGGTCAAGGATGAGCTGTTGTGTTGCTTCCAGTTCTTCCTCGTAAATCAGCGTATTAACTGTAACATACACTTTCGCACAGTATTGATGTGCATAATCACAGAGTTGTGCAATGTCGTCGATAGTGTTTCCTGCTGCTGTCCTAGCACCGAATCGGCTTGCGCCTATATACACGGCGTCCGCACCATGACGGATGGCCGCCATTCCACATTCAAGATTCTTAGCTGGTGCCAGAAGTTCTAATTTGCGCATGATTATTGGTGTAAGAATGTTGTGCGGAGCATTTGATTACTCAATTTCTTCAATATTATATGGGGTCTCTTGATAAACGTAATAATTGATCCAGTTGTTGAATAGCAGATTCCCATGAGATCGCCAAGTGACTAGAGGACCTTGTTTAGC
>DHOP01000076.1:6752-7254 GCA_002407775.1 Prevotella sp. UBA5387 | reverse complement strand
GGGGTCATCGTTCTTGTAGTAATGCATAGGGATGTCTACATCATCACGTTTTCCAAAGTCACGACGGTATTCTTTATCCAAAGTGTCTGGAGCATATTCCAAATGCCCTGTGACAAAGAACTCGCGACCGCCACGAGCCATAACCATGCTCACACCACTCTCGTCAGATTCTGAAAGTACTGTTAAATCGTTAACCTTCTCAAAGTCCTCTCGGCGAACTTCAGTATGTCGACTATGAGGCATCATGAATACATCGTCGAAACCACGGAAAATCGGTAATTCGGGGATTAGCGGACGCTGAGGAAAGATGCCGAACATCTTTTTGGGTAAAGGATATTTGGGCACACCGTAAAAATGATAGAGGCTGGCTTGTGCTGCCCAGCAAATATACATTGTTGAAGTTACATGAGTCCGTGCCCAATCAAAAATCTCAATTAACTCCTTCCAATAATCGACCTTTTCAAAAGGCATCTGTTCCACTGGAGCTCCAGTAACAATCATT
>DHOP01000076.1:0-6599 GCA_002407775.1 Prevotella sp. UBA5387 | reverse complement strand
AATGATTGTTACTGGAGCTCCAGTAACAATCATTCCGTCCCACTTCTGCTGTTTCAAAATATCAAAATCTTTATAAAACATCAGCATGTGTTTGATAGGAGTATTTTTAGGCGTATGACTCTTCAATTTCATGAAAATAATCTCTATCTGAAGCGGCGTGTTCGACAGAAGACGAATCAGGTCTGTCTCTGTCGTAATTTTTAAGGGCATCAGATTTAAGACAAGAATCTTCAGAGGTCGTATCATCTGTGTATGGGCACGACTCTCATTCATCACAAAGATATTCTCTTTCTTCAGAAGCTCAACTGCTGGGAGCTTATCGGATAATCTTAATGGCATTTGAAATAAGCACTAAATGAATAGGCAAAGTTACACATTTTACATAGAAACATTACCCTATTAGCCAATAAAATCAAAAAAGGATGCAAAGTTAACACTTTGCATCCTTATCTGTTTTTTAGCCTGGAATTAACGTTCAACTTACCAAAGATCAAGTCTCTGGCTCTTAGGAATAAACATCTTATCACCTTGCTTTACGCTGAATGCTTCATACCAAGCATCGATATGTGGAAGAGCACCATTTACACGCCATTCACCCGTTGAGTGTGGATCTGTCTTCACACGATTGCGAATTTCCTTCTCGGTAATGTTTTGAGCCCATACTCCGGCATATGCAAAGAAAAAACGTTGTTCTGGTGTGAAACTATCCTTCATCTTTAAAGGTGCATTTTTTGTTGCATTCTTGTAGGCATTGAATGCGACTTCAAGTCCTCCGTGGTCAGCAAGGTTCTCTCCCAGAGTGAATTCACCATTGGCATGTAAGCCCGGCAACACCTCAATGGCATCAAAGAACTTAGCATATTCGTTAGCCTTCTGGTTAAAACCTTCAGCATCCTTGGCAGTCCACCAGTCATGCAAATTTCCATCAGCATCATACTGGCGACCTTGATCATCAAATCCATGAGTCATCTCATGACCTATCACTACACCGATACCACCATAGTTGAAAGCTGCATCTGCCTTTGGGTCAAAGAATGGACGCTGCAAAATTCCAGCAGGGAAACAGATCTCATTGGTAGTTGGATTGTAGTAAGCATTTACCGTTTGTGGTGTCATATGCCATTCGTCGCGGTCAACAGGCTTACCAGCTTTCTCGGCAATCTCCTTGTCCAAATAGAACTCACGTGTAGCAAGCACATTCTCATAGAAGCTCTTTGAAGGGTCTATGGAAAGTTTACTATAGTCTGTCCACTTGTTGGGATAACCAATCTTTACATAGAATTTGTCAAGCTTCTTGTGTGCGTTGGCCTTTGTCTCGGCACTCATCCAATCCTGACCGTCGATGCGTTGCCCAAGACTTATTTGGAGATTACGTACCAAATCCTCCATCATCTTCTTGCTTGTAGCAGGGAAATACCGCTCACAATACATCTTTCCAAGAGCCTCGCCCATTGCGCCCTCTACCTGATTGGTAGCACGCTTCCATAGTGGATAGTCTTCCTTACGCCCCTTCATGGTCCTGCCAAAGAAGTCGAAGTTGGCTTCACGAACCTCATCGCTGAGATAAGAGGATGCATTCATGATAACATCCCACTCTACGATAGACTTCAATTCATCAGCGGAAAGTGTTTCGAAAATCTTGTCATAACCTGCAAAGAATGCGGGTTGCCCAACTACCAATTCTTGGATGTACTTAGAATCTATGCCTTCTGCCTGAGCTATGGCCTTCAAAGGGATGTTAGGATTGTTTTCCTCAAACTCCTTAAGAGTCATCTTGTTGTAGTTGGCTTGAGGATCACGCAACTCTGTGTTGCTCTTAGATACTAAGGCAAGCATGGTCTCGAAGCGGAAGATGTCAGCAGCTTTTTGCTGAGCTTGGGCCTCCGTGAAGCCGAAAAGTCCAAACATTCGAGCAATATGCTTCTTATAAGCGACGCGAATATCACTCGTAGCTTTATCGTTGTTGAGATACCAGTCACGCTGGCCCAAGGTCAAACCTCCTTGTTGCAGGCTATAGATATTCATTGTCACATTCTTATCATCAGCCCCGAAATAGGAAGCAAAAGGAAAACCATAGCCTTGTTTGCCATATTTAAGTTGAAGCTGTTGTAATGCATCTTTTGTTTCAGTAGACTCAATTTCATTGAGCAATGGTTTAACAGGAGTTATGCCGCTTGCATTACGGCTATCAACGTCCATGGCCAATTTGTAAAAATCACTGAGTTTACGTTCAGTCGTTCCGTCTTTGTATTTTTTCTTGGCAAGGTCAGTCAAAATGATGTTTACTTGCTTATTTACATTGTCCTGCAGCAAATCAAAACTGCCGAATCGACTATAAGCAGCAGGCAGGGGATTATTCTTCTGCCACCCACCTGTAGCATACTGATAGAAATCGTCTGCTGGTTTCGCACTTTTGTCAATGTTGGTCAAATCCAGTCCAGACTTGTTTTGGGCCTGAACACCCAACACTGGTGCCGCAAACATAATCATCATAGGAAAAAATTGTTTTACGTTCATATATTATATTTTTTAAATGGTAAGCTTTAAATATCGATTTTTTCTTTAAGACTCTCTAAAGCCTCGGAAAGTAACAGCCATTTATTATTTTCCTTGTCAAGTGTAACCTTAATAGAAGTGTACTCGGTTACCAACTCAATATTGGAAGCATTTTTTGGCTCCATCAACAGATTGTCAAGTTCCTTAATCCTATCCTCCAACTTGACTATCATCTTTTCGGTGTCTTCTACCGCACGTTCTGCCTTACGCAACTTTTTTTGTTGCTCTTTATGTTCCAGATAGTTCTGTTTAGAGGCAACTTCCTTTTCTTGTTGCACCGGAGCTGTTTCCTTTGAAACTTCCATGGGTGATGAGATGGCCTCACTAATTGTGTCAGCATTATGAGCTTGTAGATAGTCATAAATACCACCTAAGTGCTCTTTCACCATGCCGTTACCAAACTCATAAACCTTTGTCACCAATCCGTCAAGGAATTCTCGGTCGTGGCTCACTATAATAACTGTACCATCAAAGGCATTGATTGCCTCTTTCAGCACATCTTTCGACTGCATATCCAAGTGATTGGTAGGCTCATCTAATATCAACAGATTTACGGGTTCAAGTAACAAACGTATCATCGCCAAACGAGAACGTTCGCCACCAGACAACACTTTTACTCTCTTCTCGGAAATTTCACCACCAAACATAAATGCCCCAAGCAAATCGTTGATTTTCAGTCGCATGTCACCCGTTGCAACTCTGTCAATGGTTTCATAGATGGTGAAATCCTCGTCCAATAGTTGCGCTTGGTTCTGAGCAAAGTACCCTATCTGAATATTATGCCCTATCTTAAGTCGTCCACTAAATGGAATTTGATTCATGATGCACTTTACAAGTGTTGACTTTCCTTCACCATTCTTTCCCACAAAAGCGACTTTCTCCCCTCTTCTCAAAGTAAATGTCACGTGGTCAAACACAGTATGATGGCCGTAGTCCTTTCGTACATCGTCACATATGACAGGAAAGTCTCCTGAACGCAAACATGGTGGAAACTTTAAGTGCATCACTTTATTGTCCATCTCGTCAATCTCGACAGGTACAATCTTCTCCAATTGGCGAATGCGCTGCTGAACCTGTACGGCCTTTGTTGCCTGATATCTAAATCGATCTACAAATGCCTTAATGTCAGCTATTTCCTTTTGTTGATTTTCATAGGCGCGAATCTGTTGTTCACGACGTTCCTTACGAAGTTCAACATAGTGGTCATAGTTCACCTTATAGTCTTCGATATGACCACATGTAATTTCTATCGTACGATTGGTTACATGATTAATGAATGCTCGGTCATGGCTGACAAGAACAACAGCCTTCGCCGATTGTGCCAAAAAACGTTCTAACCATTGAATGGATTCTATGTCAAGATGGTTTGTTGGCTCATCCAGAAGTAACACGTCGGGGTGTCTCAACAATATCTTAGCTAGCTCAATCCTCATACGCCAACCACCAGAAAATTCTTTGGTCGGTCGTTCCATATCTCGCTGTTCAAAACCGAGCCCGATAAGTGTACGTTCCATTTCAGCCTCATAATTGTCTCCTCCCATCATCATGAAGCGGTCGTGGGCCTGGGTGAAACGATCCACTAAGTCTAAATAGTCCTGACTCTCATAATCAGTACGTGTGCTCATCTCCTCTTGCAGACTTTCCAAATGCGATTTTATATCTGTGTGATTGGAAAAAGCCTTTCGAGTTTCTTCTCGTACAGTAGTATCATCGGAAAGCTTCATCACCTGTGGTAGGTAACCTATACTAGTATCGTTGGGAACACTCACATCACCTGATGTGGGCTGTTGCTTACCACAAAGAATCTTAAGTAAAGTTGACTTTCCTGCGCCATTCTTACCCACTAATGCAATGCGATCATGGTCTCCAGCCACGAAACTCACATCATCAAACAAAGGTTTGACACCAAATTCTACTTTTAAATGGTCTACTGAAATCATCGCTATCTGAATTTTCTTTAATTCACAAAGTTACCAAAAATCCATCACACAATGCCTTAATAGTTAAAAAATTGTTTTTACATAGTGCAGAATGTTACGACAAAAGCTAACAACATTTATATATGCATTATTATGAGAACCCTATTAAAACAAAAAAGAGCAAACAATAAATACTGTCTGCTCTTTAATGTTATTTTGAATAATTGCTTATTTCACCTTTTCAACGATAGCCTTGAAAGCTTCTGGGTTGTTCATGGCGAGGTCTGCAAGGACCTTGCGGTTGATTTCGATACCTGCCTTATGGAGGGCGCCCATCAACTGGCTGTAGCTCATATCATGCATACGGGCAGCAGCATTAATACGCTGAATCCATAATGCACGGAATGTGCGTTTCTTATTTCTACGATCGCGGTAAGCATATGTGAGACCTTTCTCCCATGTATTTTTGGCTACCGTCCAGACATTCTTGCGAGCTCCAAAGTAACCTTTGGTGAGTTTTAAGATTCTTTTTCTCTTAGCTCTTGATGCAACGTGATTTACTGATCTTGGCATAATTTTTCTTCTTTAAACGTTCGACTAAAAGGTGATTGAATCAACGGAGGCAGAGCAAGTCGCGAACTTGCTTCATGTTAGTGCTGTCCACCAATGTCTGGTGTACCAGATTTCTCTTCTGCTTCTTCGTCTTTTTAGTCAGAATGTGACTGTGGTAGGCGTGATGGCGCTTAATCTTACCAGTTCCAGTGAAACGGAATCTCTTCTTGGCACCGGAGTTAGTCTTTACTTTTGGCATTTTTTTGTTATTTAATTTGTTGATATTAAAAGGTGGCAACGCATATACCAGGCGGTACCACGCAGTATTTGCTTATCAGTCCTGGTTGTCTTCGGCAAACTGCTTAAGAGCATCTGCGCCTTTGACATCACCTAATGTCCCTGCGGTCTTGGGACTTTCAACGGCTTTTACCTTGGCAGATTCCTTTGCGGACTGCTCGGCAACGAGTCGATCACGTTTTTGCTGACTTTGTTTCACAATTCCCTGCTTCTTCGGAGTTAGAAAAAGAAACATCTTTTTACCCTCTAATTTCGGCAATTGCTCTACCTTAGCATACTCTTCCAAATCATTGGCAAAGCGGAGCAGTAGCACTTCTCCCTGCTCCTTGAAAAGAATAGAACGACCACGGAAAAATACATATGCACGTACTTTATTGCCCTCTTCCAGGAACTCCTTAGCGTGCTTTAGTTTGAAGTTGTAGTCGTGGTCATCAGTCTGAGGACCAAAACGAATCTCCTTCACCTCTACCCTAGCCTGCTTCTGCTTCATCTCTTTTTGACGCTTCTTCTGCTGGTAAAGGAACTTACTATAGTCGATTATACGGCATACAGGAGGTTGAGCATTAGGTGAGATCTCTACAAGGTCTATACCTTGTTGACGAGCCAAATCCAATGCTTGCTTAATAGGCATCACTTCTGCGCCATCATCAGTTACCAATCGAACCTCGCGAACATGTATCTGTCCATTCACGCGGAATTGCAACTTCTCTTCTTTTTTCTTCATTCAACTATAGTAAAGTCTATATTTTGTATGGGTATAATTCACCCAATTCAGCGTGCAAAATTACCGAAAAAATACTTAACTGCCAAATGTTTCCGTAAAAAAAGATTGCAAAAACATATTTCAATTCCATAAACCGATTTTAAACATGCTCTAATATATATTAAACCGAGTGGTGAAACATAATAAATCATGTTGTAAATCAATTTGATTCATGCAGTAAATCAATTTGATTCATGCAGTAAATCAATTTGAATCATGCAGTGAATCAATTTGAATCATGCAGTGAAACAAATTGAATCATGCAGTGAAACAAATTGAATCACTATGGCAAATTATCTTAATGGTCCTCCCCGACTGATCTCTTCGGACACAATCAAACCGAAAATTCAGCCTTAGAATAAATGTTTTTAAGAAAATAAATAGCAAACTTTTGGTGGTTATTAAAAAAAACTGTACTTTTGCAAACGCTTTTGAATAGGGTCTATTTCTCTCGATCATTGGCAAACAACATGCGCCCTTAGCTCAGCTGGTAGAGCAACTGACTCTTAATC
>DHOP01000083.1:53747-67684 GCA_002407775.1 Prevotella sp. UBA5387 | reverse complement strand
CCATTGCCGCATACTGCTTCTTCGACAAGAAACCTGCCATCAATATTGATTATTGTATTGAACCTCAAGGAGGACAGCTGACGCTGTTCTGATGACATCGGCGAACACATGTACAAAGAAAACGATTAAGACTAAAGGCGTATGCTGTCGTCTAAGTTACGAAAAAAACTATGCTTAAACCGAGTTCAGGTAATAAGGAAAAGAAGAGCAAGAAGGTCAAACCATGGGAAGCGATGAGCAAACAATATGCTTTCAGGTTATAAAAAGCACTGACACAGCTTGTGAATCAAATTGATTCACTGAGTGATTCAATTTGAAACAGCGCGTGAACTAATTTGAATCACGCCGTGAATCAATTTGAATCACAAACGAATTGCGATGGAATGCCTGTCTATCTAATGTTTTTTGCGCTTGTGTAGCAGACCTGGTCACAGCATTGTCGAGTTTTTTTGTTATCTTTGCAAAAAGTACTTAGGTCTCATTCACATACTGTGGTATGGGCATCTATCTGGTTTCACACACCTTAAGCGATAAATATGATAGCATTCACTCCTGAAAATCTTTTCCTTTTTGGCTCTCTATTGGTGCTTATCAGCATCATTATCAGCAAGACTGGATATAAGTTTGGCATACCAACATTACTTCTTTTCCTTTTTACCGGCATGGCTTTCGGAAGCGAGGGATTAGGATTGCAATTTAATAGTCCTGTGCAGACACAATTTGTCGGAATGGTGGCGCTAAGCGTCATTCTCTTTTCCGGTGGAATGGACACTAAGATCAAGGAAATAAAGCGGGTCATAGCACCTGGCGTAATATTGGCTACGCTTGGTGTAGTCATGACGGCGGTGCTCACAGGCGGCTTCATCTATGCATTGTCACGTTGGTCGGGCATGAGCATCCAACTGTCGCTCATGATGTCGATGTTGCTTGCCGCGACGATGTCCTCTACAGACTCCGCCTCCGTTTTCAGCTTATTGCGCACTCAGAAAATCGGTCTTAAGCACAACCTTCGACCATTGTTGGAATTGGAAAGTGGCAGTAACGACCCAATGGCTTACATGCTGACCATTGCCTTGATGGATGTGATCTTGTCGGGAAATGACTTCTCCATAGCCACATTGACGCTCAACATCTCCGAGCAATTTATTTTGGGATCGGCTTTTGGATATGGTCTTGGGAAATTGGCAGTGTGGCTTATCAATCGCATCAACCTGCCCAATGCGGCCCTTTACCCAGTATTGTTGCTCAGTATGGTGTTCATTTCATTCACACTGACCGACCAACTCCATGGCAACGGATACCTCGCCGTCTATGTGGCAGGACTTGTCGTGGGTAACAGTCGACTATCCTATCGCCGTGAGATGGAAACCTTTATGGACGGACTCACCTGGCTTCTTCAGATTGTACTGTTCCTCACGCTTGGCCTACTGGTCAACCCTTCAGAGATGTGGAGTGTGAGTCTGGTTGCATTAGCTATCGGGGTATTCATGATCTTTATCGCTCGTCCAGCGAGTGTGATGCTCTGCATGCTGCCCTTCCGCAAGATTCCATTCAAAGGCAAGGTATTTGTCTCCTGGGTGGGACTGCGTGGTGCCGTGCCTATCATATTCGCCACATACCCTCTTATCGCCGGAGTGAAAGATGCAGATATCATCTTTAATATCGTATTCTTCATCACTCTGGTATCGCTAATCGTACAGGGAGGCAGCATCACATGGGTGGCCCGAAAGCTGCATCTCGACATGCCTCTGGAGAAAACAAGTAATGAATTTGGCGTAGAAATACCCGATGAGCTTGGGCCCCAACTTCACGAGTTGACACTATCCGAGGACATGATGACCAATGGAAACCTCCTCTCCCAGATGGATATCCCCGAAGGCACACTTGTCATGATGGTGAAACGGGGCAAAACCATCCTCGTTCCCAATGGCCAACTGCCACTAGAGGAAGGCGACATCCTGCTTTGTATCACAGGGGAACAAGCTCATAAAGGTGTTTAGCCATATAATCGCCCTTACTAGACGCACGACATTTCCTTTATTTGTCGTGTTTAATCCATAGGAGATTGTCGGTATTGTAGCCTATGCCTTGGGATATCTTCAGATAGCTCTCCTTGATGTCGTTGGGGATACTGGTTTCGCGCGAAAGGATCCATAGATACTTTAGGCTGGCACCGGCAATCAGAGCGTATTTATAATTCTTGTCTATGGCAATGACATTATATCCGGAATAGAAGGGCCCGAAAAAGGACACTTTGAGCATCGCTAGATTCTCATCACCCACAAATTTTGCTTTGCCGATGGCTTGCTGCCACTTCCCCTTTTTATAATTATACCCTCTGTTGTCAACTTTGATTGTCCCATTGTCATTCAAGGAATATTCTGCCGTAGTGTTGTTCATATTCCTTTCATACTTAAAATCCAATCTTGCTATCTCATACCATTTACCAAGATATTTTGCTTTATCGAAGGGTGTGACGGCAACGGCGCCTTCGGGTATCGAAGCACAAGAGCTAAATCCAATCATAATAATTGCAATTAATAGTAAGTAATTTATTCCTCTAGTTTTCATCATTAGCAAGTTTAATCTATAATTACCCTTTTTTCTACGATCTATTTAGTGATAATCTAATTGTGATTATTTATTGTCGCAAGCCATATAGTTACAAACGAGAAAATAGTGATTATGGCTAATGACAAAGTTATCCTTTTTATCTTTATTGCCGACGTATTCTTCTAATCTTTTATTATATCCGAGTTATTTAATTTACTTATTAATCTTACTAGTTTGTAAATCATGTCGTATAATTGAAAATAAAATGTTAGTTTTGTGTGTCGATGAGATCACTCTAATCATTTGAAATAATTAATGAAAATAAAGACATAATGAAAAAGAAACTGGCATTTTTAGTCACTTTCCTTGTATTGACGACTATTTGTTACGCACAACAAAGTACAAGTTTTGGCAATTGGGGTTGGTTATTAGGAGAATGGATAGGTGAAGGTAGCGGTAAGCCTGGACAAGGTGGAGGAACATTTTCCTTTTCATATGACCTTGACAAAAATATCATTATACGTAAGAGCCACTCCGTATATCCGGCAGTTGGCAATAAGCCGGAAATTATTCACGATGATCTAATGATAGTTTATCCTGACGCCAATGATAAGACAACAAAAGCGATATACTTTGACAACGAAGGGCACGTCATCAACTATACCGTTTTGCTTACCGACAAATTGATTACTTTGACAAGCCTGCCAAGTCCAAATGCTCCGATTTTTAGACTTACTTACGAATTGCTTGATCAAGAAGCCGTAAATACAAAGTTTGAAATGTCAAGAGACGGAGTGAAGTTCATGACATACGTTGAAGGTAAAAGTAAGAAAACCAAATAAGTTCAGACAGCCTCCCTTAGGTTTATCCTTATGCTATTCAAAGCTATCTTGACATATAGCATAAAACGTTCGTGATTATTTCGACTAAAACAAAATCTGCTGCTTTGTATCTTCGATGTATATCAGACACATGCTACGAAATTTATTAATGAAACATATAATAATGAAACGCTTTTTCATGATGGCTTGTGCTCTAGCGATGGCTTGGGGTGCCATGGCCGGAAACGACCTCAGACTATGGTACAACACTCCGGCAAACAACTGGAATGACGCATTGCCTCTAGGAAATGGACGCATCGCCACAATGGTTTATGGCAATCCTCAGAACGAGGAATACCAATTAAACGAAGAGACGATATCCAAAGGCTCACCCTACGACAACTACAATCCTGAGGCACTTCAGTATCTCGACGAGGTGAGGAAGCTCGTTTTCGCCGGAATGAGCGACTCCGCACAGAAAGTGTGTGACGCGCATTTCATCAGTACGAAGGAGCTAGGACGTGGAGGAGCGTATCAGACCGCCGGGAGTCTGCACATCGATTACACCGACCACAAGAATCCTATCAATCTTTGTCGAGAACTTAACATCTCCAATGCGACGAGCCTTGTAAGTTATAAAGTGAAAGGGGTGACATACAAGGAAGAGGCCTTCACTTCTCTCGCCGACCAGTTGCTCGTCATCCGCCTGTCTGCGTCAAAAAAGGGAAAGCTCAACTTCGATGCATCGTTCTCCTATCCCGACAACCTAGCGAATATCTCTGCAAAGGGCAACACGCTGACCATGAACGGAACTACACAGGACGCTGCTCCTGCCGTACCAGGGGGTGTCAACTATCTCGTGAAGGCAAACATCCAGAGCACCGATGGAAAACTCACGACCAACGGCACATCACTAAGTGTCAGAGGAGCGACGTCGGTGATTATTTATGTTGCTATGGCCACTAACTTTGTGAACTATAAAGACATCTCAGGCTCTCCGCAGAATCGAGTTGACCAATATATGCAGGCATCGGGGAATTTCGACACGATGCTCTCACGCCACACTAAGCTCTATAAAGAACAGTTCGAACGCGTCAAACTAAATCTTGGAGAAGATATCTTTCCCCAGAAGACAACGGAAGAGCGCATTCGCGACTTCCACAATGTTACCGACAACTATTTGGTTTCATTGTATTATCAGTTCGGGCGTTACCTTCTCATCTGCTCTTCTCAACCAGGATGCCAACCCGCCAACTTGCAAGGAAAGTGGAATGCAAAACTCAACCCAGCATGGATGAGCCGTTACACGGTAAACATCAACACCGAGATGAACTATTGGCCGGCTGAGCCTACGGCTCTTCCCGAGATGACCGAGCCATTGTTCAAGATGATCTCAGAGCTTACCGAACATGGAAGCATCACCGCACGTAAGATGTATGGTTGCAGGGGATGGGTGAGCCATCACAACACCGACCTATGGCGCATGACAGGAGCCGTCGACCATGCCTATAGTGGCCAGTGGCCCATGTCGGGTGCATGGTTCTGCCAACACCTATGGAACCACTATCTGTATAACGGCGACAAAAGCTTTCTTGCCAATGCATACGATGTGATGCGCGGAGCAGCAATGTTCTTCGTCGATTTTTTGACTACTGACCCACGCACTGGGTATAAGGTGGTGTGTCCTTCTGTTTCGCCAGAGAACGCCCCCAACCGCAAGCCGCGTGCAAATGTTTATGCAGGTATTACAATGGACAACGAGCTGCTTGCCGACCTATTTACAAATACCGCCGAAGCCGCTCGTGTGCTGGGCAAGGATAGTGCATTTGCGGACACGTTGCTCGCCCTGCGCGCTCAACTTTCCCCATTGCAGGTAGGTAAGCACGGACAATTGCAAGAGTGGTTTGAGGATTGGGACAACCCCAATGACCATCACCGTCATGTATCCCATCTTTGGGCGCTCTATCCAGGCACAGAGATTTCTCCTTATCGCTCGCCCGAAGCATTCAACGGAGTGAAGACATCGCTCATTCAGCGTGGCGACCCGTCCACGGGATGGAGCATGGGATGGAAGGTTTGTTTGTGGGCAAGATGCCTCGATGGTAATCATGCCTATAAGCTAATCCGCAATCAGCTCACTCTTGTTCCCGACACAATAGAGAAAGGACAAGGTGGCGGAACATATCCAAATATGTTCGACGCTCATCCTCCCTTCCAAATAGATGGTAACTTCGGTTGCGTGGCAGGCATCACCGAGATGCTACTTCAGAGTCATGACGGTTTTGTCAACATCCTACCTGCTTTGCCCGATGCATGGGCCAACGGAGAGGTGTCAGGTCTAAGAACAACTGGAGGATTTGTCATTGATCATATGGCATGGAAGAACGGGCGCATCACATCGCTCACCATTCGTTCCACTATCGGAGGAAATCTACGTCTTAGAATACCGCAACCACTCAACAACACACGTCTGCTCACCGCAAACAGAGAGAACCCGAACCCTCTCTTCTCTACCTACACGATGCCTTGCAAAACTTCGTCAACCACCGACAAGAACGTGGATTTACGCCCCACCTGGCTTTACGACATCGAGACTAAACCTAACGAAGTTATAGAAATAATTTAGTGATAGTGAGAAATGGAAAAGACATTGAGACAAGCATTATTAATCATTTTGTTGTTTGCTGCTACCTTGGCGCAAGCAGAGAACTACCCTTATCGGGCAGACTATCTTTGGACCACAATTCCCGACCATCCATCATGGCTCTATAAGACGGGGGAGAACGCAAAGATAGAGGTGACATTTCTGAAATATGGCATTCCAAGAGATGCCGTTGTCAGCTATGAGATAGGCAATGACATGTTGGCTTCCGACAAGACGGGTAGCGTTAAGTTGAAAGATGGTCGTGGAATCATAAATATGGGTTCGCGTCGTACGCCCGGTTTCCGTGACCTTCGCCTTCGCACGACAATCGATGGTGTGAACTATGAGCATCATATTAAGGTAGGCTACTCTGTCGAAAAGATAGAGCCGTACACGGCTATGCCATCTGATTTTGATAGCTTCTGGAAGAGTAACATCGATGAGATGCATCGAAGACCACTCAGCTATACCAAGGAATATGTTTCTGAATATAGCACCAACAAAATGGACTGCTATCTCGTGAAAATGCTCGTTGACCAAAAGGGACACTCCATCTATGCCTATCTGTTTTATCCCAAGGGTGCCAAAGCGCATAGCTGCCCTGTGGTCTTATGCCCTCCAGGTGCAGGAGTGAAGACCATCAAGGAACCCATGCTTCATAGGTATTATGCAGAGAGTGGTTGCATACGCATGGAGATGGAGATACATGGCCTAGACCCGCGCTTGCCTCAGTCCACATTTGACGATTTGTCAAGGGCATATGGCAGCTACCTCTATTTCAATCTGGCGGACCGAGACCAGTATTACATGAAGCATGTTTATCTTTCTCTCATACGCGCTATCGACCTATTGACATCATTGCCCGAATGGGATGGTAAAAATGTGGCCGTACAAGGAGGGAGCCAGGGTGGTGCCCTGTCCATAGTAGCTGCCGGTCTCGACCCACGGGTTACGCTATGTTGTGCCAACCATCCAGCTCTAGCCGATATGGCGGGATATGTGGAGAAAGGACGAACGGGTGGCTATCCGCATTTCAATCACGGAGAAAATATGTTCACCGATGCTAATGTGAAGACGATGGCTTATTATGACGTGGTCAATTTCGCGAGACGAGTGAAATGCAAGACACGCATGACGTGGGGATATAACGATGTTGCCTGTCCGCCGACAACAAGCTATGCGGTGTGGAATGTGCTGACATGTCCGAAGGAATCGCTCATCACCCCAATCAATGAGCACTGGACTAGTGAGGCTACCGAGCGGGGGCATTGCACATGGATAATGAACAATCTCTTGAAGTAAAATCATAAAGAATATTTTTATTTCAATTCGGTGTATGAAAATGAATAAGACATTATTCACCTTACTGGCTTTGCTACTCAGTATGTCGGCATTAGGGCAGAATCCCTACCTACCACTATGGGAGTATATCCCCGATGGCGAGCCATATATCTTTGAAGACCCCGACCGGCCAGGGCATCAGCGCGTGTATGTCTATGGCTCACACGATATGCTCGTGGATACATATTGTGGTCTGGATCAGGTGGTGTGGTCGGCTCCGGTGGAGGATTTGCACCAGTGGCGCTATGACGGTGTCGTGTTCGAAAGTCGCTATACCAAGGATGGATATCTGCTCAACCGTGATGGAAAAGCTGATCTTCTTTATGCTCCCGACATTGTGGAGGTGAAGGAGAATGGTAGAAAAGTATATTACTTCACGCCCAACAACCAAGCTGAGGGACGTAGGAACATGATTTGCAAAGGCTATCGACCAGATGGTCCTTTTGAGGTTTGCAACTGGAACGCTGACGGACGCACGACCTATGGCCTCTTCGGTTTCGACCCCGCTATTTTCCAAGACGATGATGGCCGAGTATATGGTTATTGGGGATTCATGCAAAGCAATGGTGCCGAGCTTGACCCAACGACAATGTGTACCGTGAAGCCTGGTGCAGAGGTGAAGAAGGGCATGATTTCGAACAAAGACGAGGCTGGAGACTTTAGATTCTATGAGGCTTCGTCCATGCGCAAGATATTGGGTAAGTATGTATTCATCTATAGCCGTACAACTGCTCCTGGCGAGTTTGGGTTGTACGATTCAAACTATACTCTTGCCTATGCTTATAGTGACAAGCCATTAGGGCCATGGACCTATGGCGGAACTCTTATCGACGGTCGTGCACGCGGCAAGGACGAGAAGGGTAATGTCATTCCTACGGCGGTACCCTATGGCAACACGCATGGTAGTTTGTTGGAAATCAACGGCCAATGGTATGTCTTCTATCATCGTCAGACAGGCGACAACGAGTTCCAACGGCAGGCAATGGTTGCCCCTGTTAGCGTATCGCTCAAAGATGGCAAACTACTCATCAGTGAGGGAGAATATACCAGCGAAGGCTTCTGCCTGAATGGTCTGAATCCATTCGACCTTACGCCTGCCGGATTGGCCTGTTATCTTACGGGGCCAACTCAGTTACCTCATCAATTTCCCAACCATGCCCATAGCGGTTCGTACATCAAGGCCACCCGAATTGGTGACAATGGTCGCGATGGCGCGTATAGTCTGCATGCTCATCACTCGCCCGTGGCTTTTAACACGGATGGTTCAGTAGTAGGATATAAATACTTCAACATGACCGAGATAGGCAAGCATAATGAAGCTACGTTGCGTATGCACCTTAATCCGGAAGGTGTGGCGGGTGAAATCGTCTTCATGCTCGATAGTCCATGGGAAAGTCAGGGAGGCAAGGAGATAGGTCGATTGGCTTTGAAAGGTAATTCCACCGAGAACAAATTCCTTCAAATGAAATCACAAAGCGGAGATCTCTACGAAGCCGACATACCCATCAGTGGTCTGAAGAAACTTAAGGGCAAACACCCACTTTATCTACTATTTCATAGTGAAACCAAAGGAAAGAGTCTATGTGAACTCTATGATTTCAGATTCATCCAACAATCTGGTAAGATGGTAGAATTCAAAGGCGCAAGATTCTAATAAGGAGTATTGTCAATAACCTATTTGGAAAGCAGAAGCCACTCAAACTCTTACTATTCAAAAACCTCCCCCTACACTCGGCATAGAGTGGCAGGGGGGGGGTTTTGTTTTTTCACTTCATACATTTGGAAAAATTCGTTCATGAAAAATTTATTTTCACTTCATTGAAAAATATAAAAGTATCCGTTATTTTGAAATAAAAGTATTACATTTGCCAAATAACGTCAAGACAAATATTGTTAATATGTTATTCTCTGAACGAATAAAAGAATTACGCACTATAAATCAAATGCCACAGCGATATTTAGCTGCGGCACTTGATATTGATACGGCAACCTATTGTAAGATAGAAAGGGGAGAAAGAAAAGCTAAAAAGGAACAAATTGTGATATTATCAAATTTGTTTCATGTAGCACACGAAGACTTGTTAACATTGTGGTTAGCAGACAAGGTCTCAGATGTGATAGCAACAGACAAATCTGTTGCCTTTGATGTATTATCATTAGTGAGAAAAGGATTAAAGCATGAGAGGTAATAACCTAAAAGCGATTTCCGAATAACTTTATTGAAAGAACTACTATGCCCATTGACAATAACAAACTGACAGATATTATGAATTTCGTTGGATATTGTCTGGCGAAGTTTGATAATAAATTTATTGCAGAGTTCGGATTTGACCGTAAACAAAACTTCTACAAATATATAGTAGATTTGGGCTTAGCCAACTCTGTTAGCGCAGTACACAACAGAATGGATAGTTTTGACCCTTACTTCGATAATGGAAGAAAAGGTTGGTATCAACGCAATCAACGTGAACATATCAAATTATATATTGACAGTCTGTTCGGAAAGGAAGATGCAAGATCTTTTGCCAACATAGTCAAACTTTATATTCATGATTACAATGCTGAAATATCCTTTCCTGAAACTTGGACATCTCCCTCTATACAATCCAGATTTCAACAACTTCAGGAAACTGGTAAAGAAGCAGAATGTTTTTTCATGAACAATTACTCTACAGCAGAATGTTTTAAGGACGGTCTGTTAGAAGATGCTCGACTTTGGGGAGATGGATATGATTTCCAGATAAAAGTTAAGAACACTTTCTTTCTAACAGAGGTAAAAGGCGTCAAGGGTCATTCTGGCGCAATACGCATGACTTCAAAAGAATTTGATAAGGCTTTACAATATCGGAATGAGTATTATTTAGTTGTGGTAAGCAATCTTTCTGTTTATCCAAAGCTGAATATTATATGTAATCCTGCCGAAGCACTGAGTTTTACACCACACGACATTACGTCAATTCAGCATTTTCACAATACAGAAATTATAAAGTGGTAGAGAATGAAAACAAGAAGATTTTGTCCTCATTGTGGGCGTCCTTTAGTTAAGTCGCAATTATCAAAGTCAATTAACCGATACACATTCCAATGCCGAGTGTGTGAAGAGGATTTCTTTAAGTTTGAGGTGCTTAAGAAAACAGATATGGCTTTAATAAAATATCTTAGAAGAATTGCATTATATCGAGATCAACTACATCACAAAACTTTATCTAATGGGGAAAGTACACATAATCAATTTTTAATTGTAGATTCCAACAATACGATTACAAGAGAGGAATACTAAGATGATTAAACCTGCATCTAAAGCTACAATAGATAATCTATACAAGAACATGGGAGGTTGTATTGATGAAATTACAGTCCAAATGTTTTATCTTCGTGATGTTTATTCCAAAATGGATAAGACGAATCAATCTGAATTGGATGAAAATGTCAAGACAAATAGAAAATTGTTGCTTTCAATCATTAAGCTTCAAATGACTATGTTATATACCATTATCTTGCAAGCAACTTTTTTTAGAAATGACTTCCGTTCTTTATTACCTGTTGAAAAGAAGTTTAATCTAAAGAATACAACTTACATGACCTCCGAGCTGTTTAAGGTCATGTTCGTATCAAAACGGAATCTTTGGAATCCTGTAAAGTGTTCTCTTTTATCTAATAGAAATACAGAAATTAGACAAGCTGTTGAGAATATTGAAAAGGCTATAAAGACTTATAATACGACTTTTTACAAGAATGATAGAGATGCTCGAAATATTTCTGTACACTACGATAATGATATGAAAGTGTTATATGATTTTCTATGTAATATAGATGAAGAAGAACAATCCAAACGTTTGTGCTCTCTTCTTGCTATTATACAGCCACTTACTTTCTTAGCTAACATTATTTTAGGTCACTTCAAAAATAGCTATGTTATAGATAATTACACAACGTATCTTATTTATGAGAATGTGTTTGGTAATTTTACAGAAGATATTTATAATGCAGTAGGGCATACAATGGAATCCTTTGCTAATTCATTAGATTCCATAATGAAATGGTACAATTATGAATTATGGCTACCCAAACAATTTATAGAGTCTTTGGGCAATAAGGGAACCATGGATATCAACAAAAAAATACATGATGCTACTTTAGGAGTATTTTTGTATTATATATACATTGATGTGGCAACATGTTTGCGAGCATTCCTCAGTTCGGAAAAACCTGTAGAGCAAAGAATAAACTTAATTAGATTGAACACCATAACATTTGAGGCCATAAAGAAAATCTGTAATCCTAAATACCCAAAACAATCATTTTGGTATATTAATGTTTATTCTAAGATTCAAGATATTTCGGATGATTCATTACAGGAGAGGGTAGAAGTGTTAAATACAGATCTACAAAATTTTGGAGATGACGCTTTCTATGAAAATGGAGCCAAAAGGCATCTGTTTGTTCACAATTCAGATATTCTAGAAATAGCAGATAAGATTTTGGCTCTTAATAGTAAGTCGATCATTATAAAATCAAAGTCATTACTGGATATCCTGCATCAAATTTTGCTTGTACAAAAGCAAGTTTTAACTTTCATTTCAGACAGGGAAGTAAAAGAAAGGATAAATCGATTGTTAAAACCTATATATGAGTTAAAGGATAAGATTCTTACTTCAAACAGTAATGAAGAAGTTAAAGCTGATGCTATAAATACATTGAACCAATGTGAGGCTGATATCACAAAGTTATTTGAGTAACCGATTATTAAAAGTAATTAATATGGACAATATAGAACTTAAAAAGATAGTAGAAAAATTAGTTGCTCTCCCACGAGAAACCGAGTGGGTTGAGTTTAAGGAGAACTTCCACAGTCCCGAAGAGATAGGGCAACGCATTTCAGCTCTATCTAATAGTGCAAGACTTTTAGATAAGTCGTTTGGCTATCTTATATATATGGCGTAACCGATGAGACACACAAAATGGTGGGGACTTCATTCTACGCCAAGGAAATGAAAAAAGGCAACGAAGAGTTGGAGATGTGGTTGGTGAATAGGCTTAGCCCACGTATAGATTTGGAGGTTTACGACTTGAAAATGGAAAGCGGAGTTCATTTGGCAGTATATCGTATTCCTGCAACGAACAATCGTCCTGTAGCATTTCTCAACAAATCATATATTCGAATAGGGACACTTACTAAACTTCTCATGGGTTACTCTGAAAAAGAGGCCAAATTATGGAAGATGTCTAATAATAAGCCCTTAAGTAAGCGTATAGCAAAATCTGGGTTGTCTGCTACTGACGTTGTGTCAAAGCTGAGTGTACAGACTTATTTTGACTTGATGAATATCCCTATGCCTCAAAATTCAGATGGCGTTATTGAAAGATTCATACAAGAAAAGTTTGTTGTACGGGGTGAGGTAGGATTAGACGTAACAGAACTCGGTGCTTTAGTATTGGCAAAGAACCTAAATGATTTTGATAGTTTAATAAGAAAACAACTTCGTATCATCGTATATAAAGGAAAGAACAAAATTGAAACTATACGCGAATACCAAGGTAGTAAGGGATATGCTGTTGGGTTTGCAGAATATCTAGATTGGATCAATGGACAATTACCAGCCAATGAAGAAATAGGAAGGGCACTCAGAAAGGATGTAAGAATGTATCCAGAGATTGCTATTCGTGAACTGCTAGCCAATGCACTTATACATCAGGATTTTGATGAACGTGGCTTTCCTATGGTTGAAATATATTCCGACAGAATAGAAATTTCTAATCCTGGTCTTCCTCTGATTAGTGTGGAGCGTTTTATTGATGAGTATGTTTCACGCAATGATATGTTGGCAGACATTCTGCGTAGAATGGGTATTTGCGAAGAAAAAGGTAGTGACATGGATAAAGTTATATTCAATAACGAGTTGTATCAACTCCCTCCAGTTGATATACAGACACAAGAGAACAGAACTATTGCAAAGCTCTATACCTATAAACCATTGAAGTCACTCAACAAGCAGGAAAAGGTTCGTGCTTGTTATCAACATGCCTGTTTAAAATACGTCTCTAATGAAAAAATGACCAATCAAACATTAAGGGAGCGTTTTGGGATAGATGATCATAACTATTCAACGGCCTCTCGTATCATTAAGGATGCTGTTGATGCTAAATTACTGAAAGAAGATGATACTGGAAGCAAATCTCGCAGATTTGTCAGTTATCTTCCATTCTGGGCTTAGGCTTTTTATATGTGATTGATATGTGATAGAATCGGCTAAAAATAGATAACACGATAGTTACTAGCTTGATAATCAATAATAATACTATGTGATTGATATGTGACATATATGTGATAAATCCAACTTTATCGTAAAGAATACTATCATAAAGTATTGATAATCTCTACCATTAATATGTGGCGGATATGTGATTAGTATATGCTAACACTAAAAAGAATGTCTAACTGACTGGGAACTTTTGGGAACATTTATAAAATAAGAAAAAGCTAAGTGCTTGAAAACAAACTACTTAGCTTTTTACTCTGTACCCAGACCCGGGATCGAACCGGGATGGATTGCTCCACTGGTGTTTGAGACCAGCGC
>DHOP01000083.1:3181-53604 GCA_002407775.1 Prevotella sp. UBA5387 | reverse complement strand
CCACTGGTGCTTGAGACCAGCGCGTCTACCGATTCCGCCATCTGGGCGTGGACGGTACTCATAAAATGAGCGCGCTACACTTCCATGGGAAATGTGAGTGCAAAGTTACGAGGAAAAATCGGAAACCACAAACTTTTGTCAGAAAAGTTTAGCCAAAGACAATATGTAGAGGTTTTGTATCAAACCATATAAGAGTAGTAATTCAACATATATGGGAATAGGAAGTAATCACAAAGGATCAAGTAACTTGTTATTAGGATAATAGCACAAGATAGTAAGGTTGGAACCATCAGCATCTTGGGATTATTTATTAGTCATTAAGTCATCATTTTGTCGTCATATTGTAATAATTCGCTAACTTTGCATTCTTATTTGAACAAGATGATGAAGGATTTATGCTGCATCGGGCACATCACCCGTGACAAAATCATAACGCCACAGAGCGAAGTGTACATGGCCGGAGGAACGTCATTCTATATGTCGCGAGGCATGAGCCAACTCCCACATAACGTAAACTACGAATTGGTGACCAAAGTTGGCCAGGGCCAGATGCCCGAAGTGGAGAAACTCCGCCAGAGAGACATCGAAGTGAGATGCTTCGAGAGCCGCCATACGGTGTATTTCGAGAACCGATATGGCATTGATACCAATGCACGTACCCAGCGTGTGCTTGCCAAGGCTGACCCGTTCACATTGGACGAGATGCGACCATTGGAGGCCAAAGTGTTTCATTTGGGCACTCTTCTTAGTGACGACTTTGCACCTGAGGTAGTGAAACATTTATCAACGAAGGGTAAAATCAGCATTGACGCCCAGGGCTATCTTCGCGAGGTTGTGGGCGAACAGGTTCATGCCATTGACTGGAAAGACAAGGAAGCAGTACTTGCCTACACCGACATCCTTAAACTGAACGAACACGAGATGCGTGTGATCACCAATTCCGACGACCCTCGCACCGTTGCCCGACAACTTGCCGATCTTGGTGTCCGTGAGGTAGTCATTACTTTTGGCGATTACGGCTCACTCATCTATGCCGATAACAAGTTCTTTGAGATTCCCGCATACACACCCAAGAAGGTCGTCGATGCAACCGGATGCGGAGACACCTACTCCACCGGCTATCTTTATTGTCGTCTACAAGGCATGGGGTATGAGGAATCCGGCAAGTTCGCCGCCGCTATGTGCACGCTCAAATTGGAGCACAGCGGCCCCTTCGACAACAACATTTCAGACATCAAGCACATCATTGGATAATTACTATAGACAATTCCAAGATAACCTTTAGTAATGAATCTTATCATCACAACAGCACTTTGCTTTTCCAAGCAAAGTGCTGCTGGTATCTATATTCGTTTGTTTCCTCGTTTGAAGTTGTGACAATATAAGATTGTATTGTCAATCGAAGAAATAGCAATTATCAGATTGTATTACGCCAAAAGCGATGCGTAATATCCTCAAACGATCCGTCCTCAACGCGTCGATAAAGTCTTTGATTGGTCTTCGGATTGTTGAGCGGGCCAAGATGGGCAATATAAGGCCCTAACTTGATATAGTCGAACTTTTGACGCTCGAAAGACTTCGGTAGTCGAATACGTCCGCTATACCACCCTACCTTATAAGTTTCTCCATAACGATGATGAATATATTCAGCCAATCTTTGGACTTCCACGACATCATTATCGCCACCCATAAGGCAGATGCAAGTAATGCTTTGCCCAAAACAATTCACCATTTTGTCTATGGCCTGCTCGTCCAAAACATTACCGATATCTTGCCAAAGATATGCACTATGACACCCAGGACAATGGTTTGGACAACCCGATATATTGACCGAAAGCGTGGTCTCATCAGGGATTTCCTGAAAGACAACGCCCGTATTAACATATTTCAGCATGCACGTCTACGCTTTTCCGGCATCCACAAGCATTTCCTTGTCAATCTCTTTTCCCACAGGCATATAGTAGAATCGACGGATAGCCTCTTGTTGTCTTGCCGCAGAGAAATTGCTGATGCGCTTCAGATAACCGATGATACGGGTCATATAGTCCACGTTTTTGCTATGGCACACAGGACATTCCTTGAGGTATCGCTTGTCGATATGGCCACAATCGTTACAGATAGTGTTAGGAATGTTAAACGTAAAGTAGTTACATCCCTCGTTAGCTGCCACTCTAAGGAGTTGTTGATACTGATCCTTGCTCAGATGTTCCTCAAGGTTCATGTGTAGGGCCGACCCACCAGTGAGGTGCTCGATATATGGCGTGCCATGCAAACGGAACTTATCTATGATGTTAAGAGAATCATCCTCAACGACATAAAAATAAGAGTTGTAGCATTCACGTGGTACAAAATAACCATCCTCACGATCCCATTTAGCATGTTTCACTCCAACATTCTCGGCAGGGATCATCTCGCAATTGAACATCAGTTCCTTGGTACGATACTTCTTATTGTAGTGCTCCACTACGCCAAGCACCTTTTGCACGAAGTTCAAATAATTGTCGTTGGGACTGATTTGCAATCCCATAAACTCTGCTGCCTCTACCAATCCGTTGACACCTATCGTCAGATATTGGCGACTGATATTGATATACCCTGCATCAAAAAGAGGCAACATGCCCTTGCTCTGCAACTCCTTCAGGTTCTCGTTGTAAGCTGATTGCACCTTGTGGCAAAGGTCAACGACCTGCCTCAGATATTCCAAGTAGTCAAGATTATGATTTACCGCATACTGAATAGTGCGATTGAGGTTTATTGTAAGCACGCTCTTTGACCCCGTGCTCACTCCTCCTGCACCAAGGGTATAAGAGAAACCATTGTCCTGAATCTCATTTCTTAGACGGCAACAAGAGCTTAGAGAGTCGGCATTATCGCTCATATAAGTAAAGAAAGAGTGGCCTTCTGAATACATTTCCGCCGTAAAATCACCATACTCTTCATCCTTGCATTCGCCACCTTCGGTAAGAAGCGCCATCGTTTCCACGGGGAAAGTAAGCATGGTCTTCGTGCGCTCGCCATTGAACCATTTCATAAACCGCTTCTGCAACCAGTTTAGTCCGCCCCAGTCGGGTTGCGAACCATCAGGGAAGAAGAAGTTGCCAAAGAGACTCTCGAAGTAGAATCGGTCATAATATGAAATATTCCAGAACACCGCCTGATAGTTTCTCGCACCTGTAGGCTGGTTGATACTATAGACCACTTGCTCGAAACAGTCGGTAATTATCTTATCGATAGTACGTTTTTTCAAGCTCAAGTCGACCACATCATCAGCATGCTGCCAATAGTCTTTGCCATATTCCTTCTGAATGAAGTAGTTCATATACATCAGAAATTCGGGGGTGGCACAGGCACCGCTGAGCATCGAGCTCACCATGAAAACCATATTGATGAAGCCTCCACAATATGACTTAAGGTTGGTTGGAGCGGAAGAATTGCCACCTATCGACGTAGTTCCTCCGATGAGCCATGGATACATGGTGATGCTGGCACAGTAGTTAGCCAGTGAGGTCTCATCGTTCTTATAGATAAAATGGTTTGTCAACAGATCTAGATACTTATCAGCGAGCTCCTTTCCATACATCTTTTTGATGCGATCCGTAAGCAATCTGCGATTGAGACGGATAAAGTTACTCTTAGGCAACTCACCAATAAGGGTAGCTATATTCTTATGTTCTACGTTTGCGTTTGCATCAAACTTGGAACCAGAAGCAGCATTGGTTGCTTCCATATAGTCTGCAAGAAAGTTTAGTTTGGCAGCCGTCTCACGATCTTCCTGATGGCTCTGACGATAGATGATAAATGATTTGGCCACCTTGTAGAAACCTTCACGCATCAGACTTTCCTCCACCCGGTTCTGGATGTCTTCCACCTTAATGCCTTCGTGGATATCCAAATGGGCTAAAACTTTACTGATGACGCCAAGATCCACTGGCTCGTTAACAGACTGGAACGCTTTGATTATAGCGTTCATGATTTTGTCGAGAGAAAACTTTTCTTTCTTTCCGTCTCTTTTGGTGATTGTAAATTGGGCTGATTCCATGCTATATAACGGTAGGTATAAAGGTGTTTTTATTTTCCTTAATTGTACTTGCAAAGATACGATATAAAGCAAATGGATTGTTGTTTTGGACAACTTTTATCGTGTTAAAGTATGTCAATTCCCTGTAATACAATTACATACAAATAGAAAGTGGAAAACTTTCTATTTTTTAAACAATAATATTTATCCAAAAAAAATAAGTATTACATCTATTAAAGTTTACAGCTTTGCACAAAAAAGGGCCTTATAGTTATACTGCTAAGGCCCTGATATCTAATATATAAAAGCGACGCTTAATTGACTAGCATATCTTATGCGTCATAATATCAAGCACCATATCATCCGTGGGGCACATAGCCTCCTTGCCGATACTTGTCAAATTACGTATGCTTCGATCCACATCCTCGTCTATGATACCTTCAGCAGCCGTAACATGTTCTCCTTCCATACTCAACAATGCAGAAAGAAGAGCTGACGAAACGCCAGAGCAGATCTTAATAGAACAACTCGGCTTAGCTCCGTCACAAATCATTCCAGTGAGGTTTGCAATCATATTCTGTACAGCATAGCACACCCTCTGGTAGTCTCCACCCATGAGATAGACAATGCCACAACTAGACCCTATTCCTGCAACCACACAACCACACAGAGCACTCAACTTACCAAGGCTCTGCTTGATATAGATGGCGGTAAGATGAGATAGGGTCAAAGCCCGTATGAGTTCTTCTTCGGTATTATCGTTTTCCCTAGCATAGACAGCCACTGGATTGGTGGCACAGATGCCTTGATTACCTGAACCAGAGTTGGACATCACCGGAATCATTGCACCGCCCATCCTTGCATCACAAGCCAGAGCTGTTTCTGATATGATTTCTGAGAATATCGTCTTGCCAAAAATACCATGGCTTAGCGGTCGGCTAATAGTCTTCCCAAGGCAGTGTCCGTAGTTACCCTTGCGACTTTCTTGGGCTGCACTCATATTTAGGTCGCGTGTCTTGAGTATAAATCTAATTTCTTCCACCGGTGACGTAGTTGCAAAATCCCACACGGTGTGCAAATCGAGATTAATGGTTTGTTCCTCGTCAGATTCACCCTCCGGTTTGCGATTATCCTTCAACACCTTGCCATCAAATTCCTCATAGACAAAGTTGGTATGATCATCGGCGATAATTGCAGTTGCCTTATGACCATCCAATTCGCTGGTAACTTCGATATATAGTTTTTCAGCAATACCGTTCTTGAGTTTGATCTCAATGCGTTTACCATTTTTAATATATGCCTTCCCCTCCTCCAAGGCTTCTGGAGTAAGGTCTTTGATGACTTCTAATTCATACTTACTCTTGCCAACGAGCGCACCGAGAGCAATAGCAATGGGTAAACCTATCATGCCTGTGCCGGGGATACCCACACCCATGGCATTCTTAATGATATTTGCACTAAGGTATGCAGTGATTTTTTCAGGGCGCCCCCCAAGCAGTTCGGTGGCACGAGCGGTGCATAGGGCTACGGCCATTGGCTCTGTACAGCCCACGGCAGGTACTACTTCCTGATTGATAAGTGCAATGATTTGTGCTCTTTTAGCCGAGTCCAACATGTTTCACAAAGTTTTAGTAGGTCAACACGACCTCCCCCACTCTCCTATGGAAAGAGTCAGGGGAGAGGTGTCATATTATTTCCTATAGCTTTTCAAGCCCTTGTTAAGGAAATCTAGATACGCTGGAACGTCCTCCTTATAGCCATAGGACCCAGTGAGTGGCTGGCCATTGTCATCAAGAGCCACATAGAATGGCTGTGCGTTGGCACCGAACTTGTAACTCTGCAGATAACTCCACTTGTCGCCAATGGTGCGTAGTGTACGCGTTTGGCCATTCACCTGAACCTCTATCGGCTCTGGCAACTTAGTCTTATCATCAACAAACAGAGATATCAGCACATAGTCTTTCTCCAGTTTGCTAGCCACTTGTGGATCAGTCCACACGGATGCTTCCATCTTGCGACAGTTCACACACCCAAACCCAGTGAAGTCAATGAGCACGGGTTTGCCTTGTGCCGCGGCCGCGGCCATGCCAGCCTCATAGTCTGTATAATGTGCCTCTACGACCTTAGTATTGAGGTTAAAGTCCTGGGTATTGATGGGAGGAGCAAATGCTGATACAGCCTTGCAGGGAGCACCCCAAAGACCTGGTACCATGTAGATGGCGAAAGCAAAAGAGGCTAGACCCAACATGATCGCCGGAACAGGCATGGGTTTGTTTAAGTCGCCACCCACTTCGTCTTCCTGAAACTTCAACCAGCCGACAAGATAAGCTCCCAATGCTGCAAAGATGACAATCCAAAGAGATAGGAAAACTTCGCGATCTAAGAGATGCCAGCCATAGGCAAGGTCAGCCACCGAGAAGAATTTGAGGGCAAAAGCCAACTCCACGAAGCCAAGAACCACTTTGATTTGTGTCATCCAAGAACCACTCTTAGGGCTCTTCTGCATCAATGTGGGGAACATGGCAAATAGCGAGAACGGTATAGCCAATGCCAAAGCAAAACCCAACATGCCCAAGGCAGGAGCAACCCAATTACCCGATGTAACTGTTTCTACAAGCAGCAAGCCAACGATAGGCGCAGTACATGAGAAGCTGACAAGCACCAACGTGAATGCCATAAGGAAAATAGAGAGCAAACCAGAAGTCTTACTAGCTTTGGAATCGACGCTGTTTGCCCAACTATCTGGCAGTTTTATCTCAAACCATCCAAAGAAACTCACGGCAAAGACTACGAGCAATAGGAATATGAAGATGTTGAAAACGGCATTTGTCGAGAGAGAGTTAAGCGTGCTTGGGCCAAAGATTGCCGTCACGCCAATGCCTAAAGCAAGATAGATGACGACAATAGAAATACCATAAGTGATGGCATCTCGTATACCCTTCTTGCGGTCATTCTTAGAACGTTTCAAGAAGAAACTTACTGTCATTGGGATGATTGGCCAGATACAAGGCATCACAAGGGCTAATAAACCACCAACTAAACCCATCAGGAATATATACCAAAGAGAATAGTGTGCGATATCACTTGTCCCCCCTTGCTGATGCAATTGTTTGACGATGGGTTGCCAAAGCAAACTCTTGTCCTGTGCAGACATGTTTGCTGTAGCAGTAGCTGCTACTGCCGCCGCAGAGTCAGCACTCAACTTTGCCAAAGAATCAGACTTGACCTGTGTCAAAGCTACCGTGGCAGCTGATGTCAGTGCATCACCGGCAGTTGCACCGTTAGCAGATGCATTCTTCTCTGCCGCTACCGCAGGGCTCTTGCCCGACTTTTTAAAGTCCACAGCTGTAGGCGGAAGACAACTCTGATCGTTGCAGGCACCATATTCCAAATAGCCGTCTATATTGTACTGTGGTTTGGTGAAACGCACCTTTTGCACAAACTGAACACTACCTTCGAAGTACCGAAGGTTCATCCCAAAGAGTTTATCATAGGCAGAAATTTCATGCCCTAAAGCCTTCAATTTACCAACAAGCTGTACGCCGTCGAGCTTATTTACATTGAAAGTCGCAGATATCGGTCCATCCGAACCCAAGCCTGTGGAATATACGTGCCATCCATTATCTATCTTGCCCGAGAAAATAATCTCACCGTCAGCCGTGCTATTGGTCTTGAGTTGAGAAGTGAACTTCACAGGATTGAGCATCTGTGCATTTGCCAGTATGGTGACCAACATCACCAAAGCTAGGGTCATTGTTTTCTTCATGTTCTTTGTCTTCTAATCAATTATTGATAGTTAGCAAATTCAAAGTTATTTATTAAAGATACGTCATCTTTAGTAATATGGGCACAAATTTACGGATTTATTGATTGTTTTTAACTTAAACTGAGGTCAAATGGTGTTTTTCTGATTTATCAAGGTTAACATATTAATCTGTGAAGGTATGATATACAGGTTAACAAGTTGTCTTATTATTTGCACCTTTAGTTAACATGATTGAAGTACCATCAATAAACTATTGATTGTGCTCTTTTCATAAATTTGCCGCTGGCTTTCATCTGGACATCATCGATATCTTGCATAAACTATTAATAACAAAGAATCCCCCGTTACCTTGCGATAACGGGGGATAATAAATTCTTTATTGACTTCTAATAGAAAGTAATAAGGGTTATTCTTTTGGCAACATGATGATGCTCACCTTATTGGAACTACTCAAATAATCCTTGACAAACTTAGAAATATCCATTGGTGTGAGCTTTGACGCTACATCCTTATAGGCCGTATGGTTGTCAAGACCCATTACATAATTGTTCATCACCAACGAACTCCAGTATCCATTGGTCTTGGTTCTATCATCAAACTGCTTGAGAAGAAGCTTCTGTATCTTGTCAAGCATTTCACTCTCGCATGTAGTAGAGAGTTTTGCAATCTCATCATCGATAATCTTCAGGCCAATGTCCTTCTTCTCAGGCTTAATAGGGCAGTAAGCTACAATCTGACCTATTTGTAATCCATCATCAGATTTACTAAAGACTCCCTGTGCTCCTACCGTGTAGGCGGCACTGGCCTCCTCACGTATCTTTTTCAAATAAATCATGGAAAGTATCTGTCCCGTCACGTCAGCCTTGATAGCATTATCAACAGAATACGGCATCTTATGATTGAACCATGAGATGATGGCATTAGCCTTTGGAGTCTCCATCTTACGATAGAAGGTGTTGTTAACGCTCTTCTGTGTAGGCTTCATGTCTCTCTTGGAAGGCACATTCTTGCCTTTATTAGATGGCAATGCTCCAAGATACTGGCAGATAAGTGGACGAATTGAGTCGGTATCAAAATTACCTACAATCTCGAACACCCATCCATTAGCATTGGCTGTACGTTCTTTGGCAATCTCCAGGATTCGGTCATAATTGATGTCCTTAACATTATCCAGTAACAATGGGGCACTGCGCCAGTTGTGATCATAAATGGTTGCACCAACAGAGTCAGAGAAGGCGATATCGGGGTCCAGTTCACGATTCTTCAGATTGACATTATATTGCTGGATAACATTATTATAGCTATCCATATCCTTCTTGATATCTGTGAAGTTAAGATAGGTCAGCTGCAGCATTGTCTCTACGTCTTTAGGTGTAGAATTTCCGCTGATATTCATTCTTCTGCTATCCATTAAAAGGCTAGATCCTGCTATCTTTCCTGCAAGTGCCTTCCTGAGTTCTGTGTTTGAGAACTGTGACAAACCACTAGCTTCAATCACATTGTTGAATACATTAAGATTAGCAAAGTCAGCCTTACCGTACATACTTGAGCCTTGGCCACCTTGACCTGACAAGATCACCTGATCTTTCTTGTAGTCGGTCTTCTTAAGCAAAACAGTTACACCATTGCTCAGCGTCAGGATATCATAGTCGAACTTCTTGCTCTTTTTCTCCTTTGTAATCTTACCTGGAGTAGGGAGGGTAGACATTAGAGGTTCATTCTTCACATTATCCACATAGGCTTCGACCTTAGCAGCACGAGCCTCTTGTACTGCACCAAGCAACTGTGCTTCAGTTGGATAAACATTACCTTCCTTCTCATTGTTGAAGTTGAGAATTACTAGATTGCTGTCGTTCTTGCTTACAAGTGCGGGTAATATCTGATTGATGGCCTCCAAGGGGATGACCGGAGATATCTGCTTCATCATCTTGTAGGTATATTCGATATCGGGCATCGGCTCATTATTGAGGAAATACCCCATAATCTGACCATAAAACTGCTGTGTGTAACGCTTGTCCTTATTGGAATAAGCCTTATCAAGAGAACTGGCATAGCTATCCTTGTAACGCTGATACTCTGTTGCAGTGAAACCATGGCCCAAAGCCTGACGCACCACAATGAACGCTGCCTTCAAAGCATCGGCTATCTTGCTCATGTCTTTGGGTGAAACCGCAAGATCAAAAGCATCCTTCGTCTTGGAGAAAATGTATGTGCCATCAGAAGCATTTGCTTCTACAAATGGGCAGTCTGCTTTCTGACTTGCCTCCTTTAAGCGGTCATTAAGCATACTCATGATAGCACCCTTGGCATAGTTCTGGACGAGGTAAGGCAAGGTTTGCTTCATGCTGTCGGGAAAGACATCATGCTTGAACATCAATTCCACGACGCTCTGCTGATACTCCTTATCCTTGTCAATGATAATGATTGGCTGAGCATTATCAGGAACGGATTCATCCACGATAGGAGTAGGATTTGCTGGCGTCTTTATGCCACCAAAAAGCTTCTTTATCATTGCCTCTGTGTGGTCCAAATTTACATCGCCAACCACAATGATACCTTGATTCAAAGGATGATACCACTTGTGATAATAATCCACCAATTCCTTAGGTTTGAAGTTATCTACCACAGACATCAGGCCAATAGGGAAACGCAGGCCATACTTAGAACCTGGATAAAGTTTGGGCAAGTTACGCTCCAACATTCGCATGCTAGCCGATGTACGCATGCGCCATTCCTCATGGATCACACCACGCTCCTTCTCAATCTCCTTTGGGTCGAGGGTGAGCCCAGTGGACCAATCACGCAGAATGAGCATACAGCTATCAAGCGTGCCTTGGTTCTTAGTGGGTACGTTATTGATGTTGTACACTGTCTGGTCAATGCTTGTATAGGCATTCAAATCACCACCAAACTCGATGCCGTTCGCACGACACCATTCGATGAGAGAGTTGCCCTTGAAGTTGTCAGAACCGTTGAAAGCCATGTGCTCCAAGAAGTGTGCAAGTCCACGCTGGCTCTCTTCTTCCTGGATGGAGCCTACTTTCTGAGCAATGTAAAAGTTGGCTCGGTTTTCCGGCCAGTTGTTGTAACGGATGAAATAAGTCAAACCGTTGTCGAGTTTGCCCATTCGCACGGCGGTGTCTACGGGGATGGTCATGTCTGGCATCTGTGCCTGCACGGAAGCAGAGAGCACTAGCATAAAGACCAAAATAAAGTTTTTTAATTTCATAATTAACTGGTAGATGGTATTATGTGTTATTATTAATCCTGGCAAAGATAAGAAACTTTGACTAAATAGTGGCAAATATGATATAATAAATGAAGTCAAAATGTTAAATAAAACGAATACCTGACGCCGTCTTAGTGGGAATTCATATTACGAGGATGATACATAAGTATCTCCTGTCGCAATGATTCGTTATCCAAGTGGGTATAGATTTCGGTTGTGCCGATGTCGGCATGGCCAAGCAAAGCTTGTATGACGCGCAGGTCGGCACCTCCCCGAAGTAATGCAGTGGCAAAAGAGTGGCGCAAGGTGTGAGGTGAGATGATCTTGTGAATACCTGCTGCTTCGCCCTGCTTCTTGATCATGATCAGTATCATGGTGCGTGTCAAGTGATGGCCTCTGCGGTTCAAGAAAACAAAATCCTCTTCTCCTGGCTTAATATCCCAATGCCTTCTGTCATCAAACCAAAACTCCAATTCATGTATCGCCCTGTCAGAAATAGGAACTAACCTCTCCTTCTTTCCTTTGCCAAAGACACGAATAAACCGCTCATCGAGGAAAAGGTCGGAAAGCTTCAGGTTAGTCAATTCAGATACCCGCAAGCCACATGAAAAGAACACCTCTATAATGGCGCGGTTACGATGACCTTCATTGGTCGTAAGATCAATGCTTACTTCCAACTCGTCCACTTCCTCGGTAGTGAGATATTCTGGCAAATGTTTTGGCAAATGAGGTGACTCCAAGAGTTCCGTAGGGTCAACCTCAAGATATCCGTCAAGCTCCAAAAATCGATAAAAAGAGCGTACACCACTCAGTATTCGTGCCTGTGACTTCGCACTTATACCATGCTCGTGGAGTGAGGCAGCGAAGCTCTCAAGGTCTTCGAGCTTCACTTCCAAGGGTGACATTTGTTGCTCGTCAAGATAGTCGAGCAATGTCTCCAAGTCATGACGATAGGCCTCAAGTGTGTTTGACGAATAGTTCCGTTGTAGTTTGAGGTATCGCTCATAACGCTTAACGATATCGACCAACAAATTTTGTGATTTAGGCATGATAACAGGAATGACGACGGACGTACGAGATTTAATTGCTGATTTACTTTGTGATATGTTCGTTTTCCGCTAACTTTGCTACAAAGATACTCGAAATCAACGATAAGCCAAAACGGAAATGAAGAAAATCATGATCATCAACGGCCCCAATCTTAACCTTTTGGGCACCCGGGAGCCAACCATCTACGGTCACCAGACGATGGAAAATTATCTTGTGGAGTTGCGCCGTGCTATTCCTGAGGTAGAGATTGGCTATTACCAGAGTAATATTGAGGGTCAACTCATCGATGAGTTGCAAAGAGTAGGTTTTTCATGTGATGGCATCGTGATCAACGCCGGGGCATATACCCACACTTCCATAGCTCTTTTAGACTGCATTCGTTCACTTAAGGCTCCTGTAGTGGAAGTTCATATCTCCAACGTTCATCAGCGTGAGGAGTTTCGTCATCGTTCCATGATCTCGGCAGGGTGTCTAGGCGTGATTTGCGGATTTGGCATGGACTCTTACCGACTTGCTGTAGAGGCATTGCTGAGACGTGAGGAATGATTGGGCGATGGGCGCAGATTTAGACCAATACATTCGCGACCATAGCCAGCCAGAGGGCGATTACTTGTATCGGCTCTGGCGCGCGACAAATATCCACACCATTCATGGGCGCATGGCAAGTGGACACCTTCAGGGCCGATTGCTCAAGATGATGGTGCTTATGAAACGCCCACGATACATCCTTGAGGTGGGCACTTTCTCCGGTTATTCTGCCATCTGCATGGCAGAAGGACTGAAGGAAAAAGAAATAGCAGCCTCTCCTTCTTCTTGCGTCTTCACCTTCGAGATCAACGATGAGATGGAGGACTTCACTCGTCCCTGGATAGAGAACTCCCCAGTAGCGCAATATATCGACTTCCGTATTGGAGATGCATTGGTTGAGGCACCTAAGCTTGGCGTGCGGTTTGACATGGCATTCGTTGATGGTGACAAGCGCCGCTACGTGGAAACTTACGATACCCTGCTGCCACTAATGAATCCCGGTAGTATCATGTTGGTAGATAATACTCTTTGGGATGGCCATGTCATTGATCCAAACTACAGTAACGATGCTCAGACTGAGGGCATCAGGGACTTCAACGACTACCTGCGCACTGATCATCGTGTGGAACAACTTCTACTCCCCATGAGGGATGGTCTGACCATGATTTATGTTAGATAACAATGCATAGACTTGTTTTCTGAGGCTGGACAGCATTTTACCATCCTCAACCTTTTCTTCCTCTCACCCAGTCTAATATTTTCTTTCAATTAAGCGGAACCTTGCCGTCTCATTTTGCTATTCCTTAATCTGTAAACAATATTCACGGGTTAACTCATTTGCCCCCCAAAAAACACGAAAAAGGTCTCACTAAAACGAAGAAAAATACTGCGATTGATGCATCAATCGCCAACAATTTCTAGGTTAGTATGACTTGCCATTGCGATTGATGCCGAATGGCATCGCGATAGGTATCCTTTGGCACTGCGATTAAGGCCTAAACGCGTCGCGTTTACAGCCCTTTCGCAGTGCCAAAGGGCACTTATCGCGTGTCAAAAAAAATGATATATATTAAGCAATAAATTATTGAGAGAAGAGGATAGGGATTAAGCAAAGTTACTAGAAAAAATGCCCCCATCCAACTTTATCTTCAGAAAGGTTGAATGAGGATAACCAATAAAATACTTTGGGATGTTATAGCGAAATATCTAAGTGATGTTTTTAGCGAAAATCTTTACCGGATACCATACGGCAAGCCAGCCAACTACAATCACTGTAATAAAGATGAGAAGCACATCAATGTAATGTACGCTGACAGGATAGGCGTTGATGATAAAGTTTCCATCCGCATTACCCATACGAACAAATCCAAATTGCTGCTGCAAGAAGCAGAGCAACAAGCCGAGAGCTATTCCAAGCACTGCTCCTAGTAGACTGATCATTCGACCTTCAAAAAGGAATATGCTCGTGACTTGACGATCAGTGGCCCCTAAATTGCGGAGAGTAATCACGTCTCTCTTTTTGTCAATAATAAGCATTGACAAAGAACCCACAATATTGAAGCAAGCTACGATGAGAATGAATGTCAGAAAGATGTAGGCCATGAACTTCTCAATGTTCATGATTTTGAATGTATCGGCCTGCTGTTCAAAGCGGTCAAGAACCTTGTATTTGTCCCCAGCGATATTATGAATCTCATCTTTCACCGCATCTATATCTGCGCCCGGTTTAAGTCGCAACTCCAAAGCAGAGATAAAACCTTGTTTTGAGAATAGATTTTGAGCAAAGCCGAGACTCGTTATAAGATAGTCCTTATCGTATTTACTTTGATTAACAGCGAAGACGACGCCAGACGATAGCAAAGAATCTACCACAAAACCACTCTCCGGGGAAGTCATGTCCAGCTGTCCTTCACGTTGCGGTGCAAACACCTTAAGATAATCACGCCACTGTGTCCCAGTGCCAAGGCTTTCGGCTAGTCTGATACCTGGTGTTCCATACTGCAGATTGGCGGCATGCAAGGAGAATTGGCCTTCACCATAAAGTATCTCAGTAATATGGGTCAATTCTGCGAAATTATCGTCCACGCCCTTCACGGTAACCACGGCTTGTTTACCATTATATACTGCAAGTGCAATGTCCTGTAATGTTCCTGTAGCCACGCCGACCTCAGGCAATTGGCTTATCTTCGTAAGCACAGGGTCATCAGATGGTACTGTCTTCCCCTTGATGGGCATGACTTTTAGCTGAGGATCGAAGTTGGTAAAGAAACTGGCTACCAAGTCCTGAAATCCATTGAAAACGGAAAGTACAATGACCAATGCCATCGTAGCCACCGCCACCCCAATTACTGATATGAGAGAGATGACGTTAATGGCATGCGTTTTCTTCTTGGAAAAGAGATAACGGCGAGCGACAAAAAAAGAAAAAGCTGAATGTCCACGATGCATCTCATCTCCGCCAAAATCATTCTTCTTGTCGCCCTTCAAAGGAAGGTGTGAAGGTGCAGATGTTTCTAGCGTTGCTTTTTCCTCTATGGTATCTTGGCTCATCAGTCTTAACTTTTGTGCAAATGCTTTATATGTTCAACGGCTTATTCTTGTTTCAGCAAATCATCAATATGCTCGATGTAGTCGAGGCTATCATCCTTGAAGAAACGTAGTTCTGGGATGATACGCAATTGGTTGTGAACACGCTTACCAAGGTCGTAACGGATGGTCTTCTCATTGCTTGAGATGTTTTCCAAAAGCTCATCGCCCTTCTCAGAGGGGAATATGCTAAGGTATGCCGTACAGATGCTTAAGTCTGGACTGACACGTATGCGCGTCACACTCACCAATACACCATGTAACTTTCTTGTCTCACTTTGGAAAATCTCGGCCAACTCCTTTTGGAGTAACCGAGCTATTCTATTTTGTCTTGTTTCTTGCATTTTTGTTTATTCATTATATCAAGATCCACAATGCGTGAACCCAATTGTGCATCTTGTTTTGTCAATATCTTAGGCACTCTTTATATGAACCCCTTTCTTCAAATCACTTAAGTCTGATAGGATCTTCTAACACCTTTCCTCCAACTCGATATGTTCAACTTCTACATTATCATGTAGAAAAACGCAGGCAGACTCCTTAAACTTCTCGGGGTTCTCAGTCGTGTAGTATTTCACTGTACCATTCTTAGTGAGTCTTTTTTCGATGTCTTCATGACGAAAAAGATACTCTTTCAAACTCCCAGCAACATATTCACCCTGTGAAACAATACGAATACCGGGTGATACGTACTTTAGTATCTTGGGCATCAGCAAGGGGAAGTGAGTGCAACCAAGAATAATGGTATCAATGTCAGAATCTTGCTGCATCAGCTGATCGATGCGTTTCTTCACGAAATAGTCGGCTCCAGGGCTATCAGCCTCATTGTATTCCACTAATGGCACCCAAAAAGGACAAGCCTGTCCGGTAACCTTGATGTCTGGCCAAAGCTTGGCAATCTCCATGTCATAGCTATGGCTACGCACCGTACCTTCCGTGGCGAGCAGTCCAACATGGTTGTTACGTGTAAGCTTTCCTATGACCTCTGCTGTTGGACGGATGATGCCCAGTACACGACGCATTGGATCCCATCTTGGAAGATCATTTTGTTGGATGGTACGTAATGCCTTGGCTGATGCCGTATTACAACCAAGAATGACAAGCTGACAGCCCATCGCGAATAGTTTCTCCACTGCCTGACGTGTGAATTCATACACAACATCGAACGACCTTGGACCGTAAGGCGCACGGGCATTGTCGCCAAGGTAGAGAAAATCATACTGTGGCAGTAATTGACGGATACCATGAAGGATAGTCAGACCGCCATAGCCTGAGTCGAACACGCCAATTGGACCACTAAGATGTTGGGTCAATGCTTTTAGCATAAGGGTATGAATGCTACTATTTCAAGAAATCAGCAATAGCCCCATTTACATCCACACCGAAAGCAGTATTGATGAAGGGAACGGTATTGCCGTCTGTATTGAAAATGAAGGCAAGCTTTTGTGATTGCCCTACTCTATTCACAGCGGCAGCAAGCTTTTCGCGCAAGGATCTATAAGCACCCTCTTTAGCTTGGTCTAGCAAACGTTGAGCCTCCTGCTTGAATGCCATATTTTTCTGCATGAGATCCTGCAGTTCTGCTTGACGTTTCTGCAAGATTGAAGGTGCAAAGTTGCGCTGACCATCTAGGAAGTCTTCGTACTTCTTGTTAAACTCATCCTCTACTCGCTTCATTTCATTGTCATATTTCAGACGCAAATCCTTAAGATTCTGCTGAACGATGCCATAGTCGGGCATCGTCTTAAGCGCGCCTTCATAACTGAAATAGCCAAAACGTATAAGTTGCGGCTGAGCCATAGGAGCAGACAACGTGTCAGGAACTACCGTCGACGACTGGGCATGAGCCGAAAGCGTAGCGACTGACATGAAAATATAAAGGAACAGATGTTTCATAACGATTGCCTTAATAAAGAATGATTACCCAAAAATGTTAAGAAGTTAAGCAGCCAGAACTATCGTGGGCCACATCACACATTGTGTGAAGGATGTGTGCGCCTCGATGGTTCAGTCTTCTTAACTTCCCCAAAAGCTAAAAAGCAATTACTTTACCTTGCTAATCTCAGCCTGAACCTTACTAGTTACATCCTCAACATTAGTGCCAGTGTAGACTGCAACACCCTCTTCGAAGATATAAGTGTATCCACCTGTCTTACCAACATTTTCGATAGCGTCACGCACCTTGGCAACAACTGGCTGCATTTTCTCCTGCTGACCCTTCTGTAATGCTTGCTGATTGTCTTGGTAGGTCTGCTGGATCTTCTGATAAAGCTGCTGTAATTCTTGCTCTTTCTGCTGCTGAGCGGTAGCATTCATAGTGCTCTTTCCCTTGTCATAAGCATCGCTCTGACGCTTCAATTCGTCTTGCATGCTTTTCAAATCGTTCTCATATTGCTTGGCCTGAGCCTCGAGTTCACCATTGATCTTAGAAATCTCTGGTAGGGACTGCATGATAGTCTGGGTATTTACCTTGCCGAATTTCTGAGCGAAAGTAGCAATAGGAGCCATCAGCATCAACATCAAAATAAGTTTTTTCATTTCTCTTCGTATTGTTATGTTATAATTATTTGTATTGTCATTCTGAGCATGTCGTATGTCATTGGAATGTAGTGAACTACTTTCCGTAACCTAACTTCTGCAAAACTTCATCGGAAACATCTATCTTGGGAGAACCAAAGATAATGGCAGTATCAGATGCACGGTCAAGCACAAGACTATAGCCGTGGAGATCTGAAATTTCTTTCACAGCATTATAGATCTCCTCATGAATAGGGGTCATAAGACTTTCACGCTGTTTAAAGAGTTCACCCTCTGGGCCGAAGTATTTTTTTTTGAGATCAGCTGATTCCTTCTCCTTCTGCATGATCTGCTCTTGCTTTGCATTCTTCTGCTCCTGAGAGAGGAAAACGATCTCGTTCTGATAGTTCTTATACATCGTTCCAGCCTCAGTATTGAGTGCCTCTACCTCTGCCTGCCACTTTTTTGATACCTGGTTAAGCTGCTCGTTTGCACGTTCATAAGCCGGGATATTTTTCAACACATACTCCATATCAACCAATGCAAACTTCTGGGCATTCGCTGCCATAGGCAAGAAGCCAATCAGCATTGCCAGCATAAGGGTCTTCATGAGGATAGAGCCTCTGTTGCTTTTTATCATGTTCATATTCGTCCTTTCTTTTATAAAGTTGAGGTTTCAAATAAGACGTAGCACATCGCAATCGGGTTACAACGTTAAGCTTTTTTATATTTGCTTAGAATTCCTGACCTAATACAAAGTGGAACTGGCTGCCACCCTTCTTTCCAAATACCTGGTCAAAACCATAGGCCCAATCGATACCCATCAGACCAACCATAGGAAGGAAAATTCTGACACCCACACCAGCCGAACGCTTCATATTGAATGGGTTAAAGTTCTTAGTGTCAGTCCAAGAATTACCACCCTCAAGGAAGGTAAGTGCGTAAATAGTGGTGTTGCCAAGCATCAACGGATAGCGCAACTCTAATGAAAGACGGTCATAGGCATAACCTTCGTATCCATAAGGAGTAAGTGAGCCGTTTTCATATCCACGTAGTCCAATGGTCTCTTGTCCATAGGTCATCGAGTAACCGGTCATACCATCACCACCCATGTAGTAAGTCTCAAACGGACTCTTCTTATACTTATTGTAGCTACCAACCAATCCAAACTCAATGCGAGTCATGAGCACAAAGCACTTCTGCGCACTAGTAAGGGCGGTAAATGTACGAGCCTTAAACTTCCACTTGTGGTATTCAATCCACTTGTATTTCTCTTGCTGCTCACTCACATAAGAAGGAGAGTTGGGGTTTGTTGCAAGATTCTTATAGTCCTTATTGTCCCATGCAGACCATGGCGGAGTTACTGTCACACTAGCCGAGAAATCCGATCCTGAGCGTGGGAACAGCTGATTGTCCGTAGAGGTACGGTTGATGCCCAAGGTGAGGTTAAGGTTATTGGAGTTTCCTGTTGAGAAAAGGCCGAAGTAACGCCAGTTCTTAAGCATGTAGCGTGTATAAGCAAGCTGCACCGAAAGTGTAAAGTAATCATCAGGCCAACGAAGGCGTTTGCCCCAGCCAAGATTAGCACCTAGTACTTGCAAGTATTTGTCTGGGTCGTAATAATTCTCATAGTTTGTATAGTTGTAACCATAGCTACTGTACCCCGTCATGTAATTCATGTAACTGTTCTGCCAAGCCTGATTATAGTAATTGCTTGACACGTCGGTCATCTTGGAATAGTAGACACCGAATGAGAACTGAATGGGTCGTTTTCCTCCAAACCAGTTAGTTGAATAGCTGGCATTATAGCTCTGATAATACTGACCATTGGTCTGCACGCCAAGGGAGAGCTTCTCTCCTTCACCTATAGGCATAATGCCGCGGTGTTCCTTGTTCTTATTGAACAAATTGGCCATAGAGAAGTTGTTAAGCGTGAGTCCTACACGTCCGATGATACCTGTCTGGCCCCAACCTAGAGAGAACTCAATCTGGTCATTGGACTTTTGTTCGAGGTTCCAGTTGATATCTACTGTACCATTCTCATAGTCTGGCTTTACATCAGGCACCACTTTCTCCGGGTCGAAATGTCCCATAGAAGCCAGCTCGCGAGCTGAACGCATGAGGGCTTCCTTAGAAAAGAGATCACCCGGCTTTGTGCGAAGTTCTCGGCGAACTACATTTTCATAGAGTCGATCGTTACCATTGATACGAACATGACTAAGATGCGCTTGTGGACCTTCCATGACGCGCATCTCCAAATCGATGGAATCGCCTACGATATTGACCTCAGTGGGTTGAATGCTCGAGAACACATAGCCATGGTTATAATAGAGGTTACCGACAGCATCATCGTCTTCGGTAAGACGTTTGCCCATGAGTTTCTGATTATAGACATCACCACTTTCCATGCCTAGGACATTACCTAAGAAGTCCGATGTATAGACAGTGTTGCCTACCCAATGGATATTGCGAATAAAATATTTTTGACCCTCGTCAACCTTGATATAGATGCTCACGTGTTTGGGATCAACATTCCACACGCTATCCTTTAAGATAGTAGCATCACGGTAACCGAGTTCGTTATATTTTTCGATAAGCTTCTTTTTATCTTCCTTCCATCTTTCCGGGGTAAACTTCTTTGCCTTAAGGAAAGATGACAACTTTCCTGCCTCATGGGTCTTAGCAAAAGCGCCTTTTGTGAAGAGCCCACCTTTGATCTTTGAATCCTTGAGGCTTTCATTTCCATCAATGATGATATTACGAACCTTCATCTTTTCTTTCTTGTCGATAACGACATCCAGAATAACTTGGTTCTTTTGCGTCACATCATTACGTTGACGAATATCTATATCAGCATTCTTGAAGCCCTTATCGTCGAAATATTTCTTAGCCAGAATCTTAGCGCGATCAATCATGTTGGGTGTGATTTGACCTCCCTTAATCATGCCAAGCTTCTTCTCCATATCCTCACGTTCGGTTTTCTTCAGACCGATGTAATTGATCTCAGAGACACGTGGACGTGGCTTTAAAGCAATGTTCAGATAAATCTTGTTGCCAACCAATGAGTCGGCTGAGATGCTTACATCAGAGAAAAGGCCATGCTTCCAATAGCGTTTCACGGCATCGGTAATCTCGGTCCCTGGAACAGAAATACGCTGTCCCACTGCTAGGCCAGAGATACTTGTGAGCATATAATCCTCATAACCGTCCATACCCGATACGGTTAATCCGTCTATAACAACGGTGCGGGGTGTTCCTGCGTAAGTAATATCAGGGTGAATGATTTTGTCTTGGGCATTGGTGGCAATGCTGTAAGCCATTACCATTATGGCCGCAAGTATCTTGGTTCTGTTATAATACATCTTTATCTTAGTGTCGATCATTAAGTTCTAGTGATTGTTCTCGGATAGAAAAATATAAATTCTCTATTTGTTTGTTTCGACTTCTGCCTGCTCTTCGGTCTTTCCGAATCGGCGTTGACGGCTCTGATAGCTTGCAATGGCCTTACGAAACTCTTCTTCGTCGAAATCGGGCCAATACGTATCACAGAAGTATAACTCCGAGTAAGCAATCTGCCAAAGCAGGTAATTGGATATGCGAATCTCCCCACCAGTACGAATTAGCAAGTCGGGATCGGGCATAAAATTGGTCACCATGTGACTATCCAAAGTCTTCTCGTCGATATCGTCTACATCAATTACCCCAGTTTTTACTTCGGCAGCAATTTCGCGAGTGGCTTTTGTAATCTCCCATCGAGAACTGTAGCTAAGTGCAATGGTCATGGTCATAGTAGTATTACCAGCAGTATTAGCCATGACTTCATTTAACTTATCCTGCACAGAAACGGGCAACCTATCTATCTCGCCGATGGCTTGGAAGCGTACATTATTCTTTTGGAAAATCTCTTCTTCAAGCGCAGAAATCACTAAAGCCATCAAAGCGTCAACTTCTTGAATCGGTCTGCTCCAGTTTTCCGTAGAGAAGGTATAAAGCGTGAGATATTTAACTCCAAGTTCGGTGCACTCAGAAACAATTTTACGGATAGGTTCTATGCCAGCCTGATGACCATAACTGCGTTCCTTGCCGCGCTGGGCTGCCCATCGGCCATTACCATCCATAATGATGGCAATATGCTTGGGAATCCTAGTCATATCAAGTTCTGTCATATCTTTTATTCTTTATTACACGTTGAGCATTTAGCCATAAAACTGTAAGTGAGCGTAAACTGCAAGGCAGAGTAACAGTCAGTATTCTTGAACAAACCTGAGCTCGTCACATAATAAGGGTCTTTCTCTCCATCGAGTTCATCAGTCTGAGAAAAATGCAGAGCCCATTCCAATCCTAGATTCATGCGCTCACTCATCTTATATTTTACTCCTAAGCCTAAAGGAACGTTCATAGCGAACTTACCTTTATTCGGCGTATCGACATATGCTCCGCCAACACCGGCAAAGACAAAAGGCGTAAAGCGCTTTGCTCCACGATAGTCGCGACCAGTTCCATAAGGCCAAAAGTTATACTCATAGGTCAAGCAAACATCGTAAAGGGTATTATTAAAGGTGACGGGTGCTCCTGCATAATCCGGATAATATGTGTCTACATCATCAGAAGACCCTTTCATTGTTCCTACGCTTACATTCATCCTCAAGGCTGTGTATGGATTGAACACATAACGTGCCATTGCTGTAGCCATAGGTTGCAAATCCTTGGTCAGATTACCATTGAAATCACCTAAATATCCATTAAGTCCTAACCCTGCACCAATCTCCATGCGATACTCCGATTCATCTTGGGCACTCAGCTGAGTGGCAGAGCCGAAAATCATCATGAAAATCAGTAGATACCTCATGCTCGTATTCAGCAATACAGCCTATTGATTCACCCAACCTAAGCGAGCGAGGCGCCCTAGCCATATTTTGGCATCATTTGCCTTGCTCAGGTAGATGTGGTTGCTATTGTCACAAGCCATGGTAAAAGGTGTTGCAGCTTTATCAAAATCATCAGCAAGTAGTATTTCACTACTACTAAGCCAGGTCAGCCCTTCATCGTTACTAAAATAAAATACAGGGAAACTGCCACCCACTGCAAGTAATCCATCATCATAGGAAATGACCTGAAGATTGCTCATATAGGGCAACAGATGCTGACTATATGGATCATCCGGATAAAATGCCCAAGGCTGAGCTTGGCTACCTGCGGCATTTTCTTCTACCTTCCTCCAAACGAAAGTTTTGCTATTATTTCTTGTTCCTACAATGATCAGGTTGTTAGTCTCAACATTTACTTCCGAGGGTAAGCATACGAAGTTAATATTTTCTGTAGGTAACTTGGAGACGTCTGTGTCCAACGCTTCTTTTGTCCATGTTGCTCCATTGTCCGAAGATGACACAATGCCATCACCTGTCAAGCCATACAAATTTTTGTCGCTTGCGCCAATGAGCTGAATTAAATTCGTGGCAGCACTACGCTGTTCCCAGTTTTGGCCGTCCATAGATCGAAGTATGTTGCCCCCATCTTTCAGATACAAATATCCACCCATGGCCACAACGTTGTTGTATGCACCTGAAGAAAATTGCGAAGACAACTGCTGAAAAGCACCTCCATTTTCTTTGAATCCTACGGTTTGGTTATCTTTGACACCAAACAAGAACATCACACCATTATTGTTAACCAATCTACGCTCACCTACACCAGAAAGATCTGCATAAGATTTGACATTCCAGGTCATTTCAGTACCTTTCTGTTTGTGGACGTTAACCTTAACGGTATATTCGCGATAAGCAGTACCACCCATATTTACCACGCGGACCCTTATCGGGTTTGTAAAGTCAAGTGAGTCTGTGGTACTAAAGTAAGCGAGACTATCATCACCAGCTTTATCCTTCAGGTTCAACAGAATAGTTCCACTATTCTTTGAGGTAATGGAACAAACAATCTTAGATGGGTCACAGCCATATGGCAAAGAGTCTGGATTATAAATTTGCCTCTGTAATTGGTCAATATAGAATTTCACACCGGATGCACTATAAGTCGACTTATAAATGCTGTCATTCTTACCGTCACTTGTCGTGGTGTGCAGGTATCGGTTAACTGTAGATAGCGAAAATGCCGTCACAGCCGTGTCGTCATAAGTGGTCGTTTTGTCTTCGTTGTCGCTTAGACAGGAACTGAAAGTCAGCACACTCAGAGCTCCGACAATCGATGACAATATCTTATTTATCATTATGCGCAATCGTTGATTTTAGCTGCAAATTTACTTAGAAATCTTTAAACACCGACTTTTTTCTATTGATTATTAGGCAAAATATTGATTTATAGCGATTTTTTAAGTTTGTTTAGAGTTTATCAGAAACCGGATATCCATATAATAGAAAAAGGCAATACGATCACTCGCACTGCCTTTTTGTAAGAATAATGTTAACGGGATGTTGGTATTACCAAAGCAATAATACTAAGAATAGTCAACAATTTGACTTCATACCAACAAACCGGCTGATTCAAAATCTAATAACATAATCCTAATCTTTACCTTAAAAAATCTATCAAACTACTAACCTAATGAAACTTTATGTGTATCTTCTCACGAAGACGATACAAAGGTAAGCAATGTGCCCGAGCACACCAAATATTTTTGCATCATTTCACTATTTTATCGCTTCTTTTTGATTTACCTCAAGCAAAAGGCTCGTCTCCTTATGGGGGCGAGCCTTTACTGATGTATTTTAAGTATTCTGTATCAAGAACTTAAAGCTGTGGACCAGCGGATACGAGAGTCTTACCAGCCTCATTTCCTTCATACTTTTTGAAGTTCTTGATGAAGCGACCAGCGAGGTCCTTAGCCTTCTCATCCCACTGAGCTGCATCAGCATAGGTGTCACGAGGATCAAGGATATTGGTGGCTACACCTGCCAACACTGTTGGAACTTCGAAGTTGAAGTAAGGAATAGTCTTAGTAGGAGCCTTGTTGATATTACCATCAAGGATTGCATCGATAATGCCACGAGTGTCACGGATAGAAATACGCTTGCCAGTTCCATTCCAACCAGTGTTCACCAAGTATGCCTTAGCACCTGACTTCTCCATTTTCTTTACCAACTCCTCAGCATATTTTGTTGGATGCAATTCCAAGAAAGCCTGACCGAAACAAGCAGAGAAAGTTGGAGTCGGTTCTGTGATACCGCGCTCTGTACCTGCCAACTTAGCTGTAAAGCCAGAAAGGAAGTAATATTTTGTCTGTTCTGCGTTTAGAATAGATACTGGAGGCAACACACCGAAAGCGTCAGCAGACAGGAAGATAACCTGCTTTGCTGCAGGACCTGCAGAGATAGGCTTAACGATTTTCTCAATGTGATCAATAGGATAAGATACACGAGTATTCTCCGTTACACTCTTGTCAGTAAAGTCAACCTTACCGTCAGCAGCGACTGTAACGTTCTCCAAGAGAGCATCACGCCTAATTGCATTGTAGATATCAGGCTCAGAATCCTTATCAAGGTTGATGACCTTAGCATAGCAGCCACCCTCGAAGTTGAACACGCCATTGTCATCCCATCCGTGCTCGTCATCACCAATAAGCAAACGCTTAGGATCGGTAGACAATGTAGTCTTACCAGTACCAGACAAACCGAAGAAAATAGCGGTATTCTGTCCATCCATGTCAGTGTTGGCAGAGCAGTGCATTGAAGCAATACCCTTCAAAGGAAGGTAATAGTTCATCATTGAGAACAGACCCTTCTTCATTTCACCACCATACCATGTGTTAACAATGACCTGCTCCTTTGAAGTTACGTTGAAAACCACAGCTGTCTCAGAGTTCAAACCGAGTTCTTTGTAGTTTGTAACCTTAGCCTTAGAAGCGTTGTAAACAACGAAGTTTGGCTCCTCGTCTAGCTCCTCCTGGCTTATTGGCCGGATGAACATATTCTTTACGAAGTGAGCCTGCCAAGCAACCTCCACGATGAAGCGAACCTTCATACGAGTGTCCTTGTTTGCACCGCAGAAACCATCAACTACGAAAAGACGCTTGTTAGAAAGTTCCTTCTGAGCAAGTGCCTTCACAGCTGCCCAAGCCTCCTTAGAAGCAGGATGGTTATCATTTTTATATTCGTCAGACGTCCACCACACTGTATTGTGTGAGGTTTCGTCGTCAACAATAAACTTATCTTTAGGAGAGCGACCAGTGTAAATACCAGTCATAACATTTACTGCGCCAAGCTCTGTTTCCTGACCCTTCTCAAATCCTTCAAGGCTAGACTTTGTCTCTTCTTCGAAGAGTACCTCATAGGAGGGATTGTAAACTACTTCTGTAGTGCCTGTAATTCCGTACTTTTCTAGTACCGATTTATCAAACTTTGCCATTTTATAAAATGATTTAAATTGATGAATGTGATTTATCCTTACTTAGTTACACGCAAAGTTAGTTAAAAGTGGTTAGGTGGGCAAAGTTTGAGCGTTATTTTTACAATAATATAATTCATTTTTGGTTAAAGATTACAAAATCCACAATAATTGAATATCTTTGTAATTCAGAGTTTGCAAAAATCCTTTGAAATTAATTACTTTTGCACCTCGGAAAATACAGACTGACAAATCACATGGAAATTATTAATTTCAGCAATACAAATTCCATCATCAACCAGTACATGGCCGAGATGCGTGACAAAGAGTATCAGAAAAATCGCTTACTCTTTCGCAACAATATAATGCGCATTGGAGAATTTGAAGCCTTTGAGATTTCAAAGACATTTCATTATGAGTCCCAAGATATTATTACTCCATTAGGCTCTGCCTTGGTTAATGTACCAAAAGACGAAATTGTTTTAGCCACAATCTTCCGTGCAGGATTACCATTCCATACGGGCTTTCTCAATGTGTTTGATCATGCCGAGAACGCTTTCGTTAGCGCCTATCGCGAATACACCGATAAAGCTCACCACCAAGTGGGAATCCATGTAGAATACCTTGCTACACCAAGCATCGAGGGTAAAAATCTTATTATCGTCGATCCTATGTTAGCTACTGGCGGAAGTATGGAATTGAGTTATCAGGCGCTTCTTACCAAAGGTACGCCTAAACGCATCCATGTAGCCTGCGTTATTGCCACACCTGATGGCATTGACCACATCAAGAAGATCTTCCCTGAGGAAAACACAACTATTTGGTGTGCAGCTATCGACCCTGGTATGAATGAGTTCAAATATATCGTACCAGGATTTGGTGATGCAGGAGACCTCTGCTACGGAGAAAAGATTTAGTAGTAGCCCTTCTCGCAAACTGCATATTTTTACATCCTCAGCTTGTTTATGCGAAGTCTTATCACCTTCTAAAACGGCAAGCATCTAAAGTCCTTACTGATATTCTTTAAGTGCTTTTGGTAGCAAAGAGAATTCAAAATATCTAACAATAAAGTTCCCTTCCTTTGTACGCTGTAAAATCAAGCACAAAGGAAGGGAACTGCTTTTCTAAAAGTATTAGGTTACTTCACTTCCCAAATATCATTGGTTTCAAGCAGTTCGGTGAAGTTATGATAATGCTTCTTCTGTTTTACTTCTTCTATCTGTGCATTAACAGCGCCGTCGTATGTAGGTCCTTCTACGTCCCGTATAACACCTAATGCAACGGGAAATCCATGTTCATTATCCATCATAGCAAGCTTCAACTGCAATGTGTCATCCTCGCAATGGCTGTCATGTACAAGGACATCATCCATGGTATAGCCATCCTTGCCAATCTCTACAACCTTTAAGCCAAAGCCTTTTTGTACAAGTCCAAACTCATTGTTTTCTCCAAATACTAAAGGCTTACCATCTTCTACATAAATCGTATTTTTCTTGCGTCCACTGTTTGTGTAGATAGGATCATAGACACCGTTATTGAAAATGATGCAGTTTTGCAGTATCTCGCACACGGCAGCACCTTTGTGATGATATGCTGCCTTGAGAATCTCAATAGTATTTGGCGCATCGGATGCTACTGCTCGAGCGAAGAACTTGCCACGAGCACCAAAACACAACTCCGCAGGCCGGAATGGATCTTCAACAGTGCCGTAGGGACTCGACTTTGAGACAAATCCACGTGGACTGGTTGGAGAGTACTGTCCCTTGGTCAATCCATAAATTCGATTGTTAAGCAAAATCATGTTCAAGTCGATGTTACGGCGCATGGCATGGATGAAATGGTTACCACCTATAGCCAACGCATCGCCATCGCCACTTATCTGCCATATCGTTAGCTTTGGGTTGACTATCTTTGTGCCCATAGCTATGGCTGCAGCGCGACCATGGATTGTCTGCATAGCGTATGTCTTAACATAGTATGGCAATCGACTAGAGCAGCCAATGCCCGAGATCACAGCGGTATCATAGGGTGCGACACCGATCTCAGCCATTGCCTTCTGAAAGCTGTTAAGAAATGCATGATCGCCACATCCAGGACACCAACGGGGTTGTCCCATCTTAAAATCTGCAGCAGTATATGTTGTCTGAGAAGCCTGTTCGTTTACAACTTCCTGTTGAATGTTTTCTTCCATCATCTTTCTGATTTAAAGGTTTCTACAGATTACTGGATAATTTTAGTATCATAATATAATCCCTCCTCTTCAATCTCAGGAGTTGTGAGAAGACTTTCGAAACCCTTCACGAGTTCATTAACTACAAAAGGTTGACCTTTCACCTGATTATATTGATAAGGAACAAAGTTGTTAATTCGTATACGTAGCAACGCAGCAAACTGCCCCAGATTCTGTTCTGCGACCACCACTTTTTTATATTTAGTAAGAACTTCTGCTGTATTTTGAGGCAGGGGGTTAATGTATTTGAAGTGAGCCAATGCTACTTTACACCCTTTCTTGCGCAACTCTGTCATCGTAGAGTAAAGATGTCCGAAAGTGGAGCCAAAACCAACAATGAGTAAATCAGCATCATCCTTATCACCAAGCACTTCCACATCTGGCACTTTAATGGAAGCCACTTTGGTATAGCGCTCATAATCCATCTTGTGATGATTTTCAGGATCTGTTGAAATGGCACCTGTAGCACCGTCCTTCTCCAGTCCACCAAGGATGTGTGTGAAGCCCTCCATGCCAGGAACCGCCCAATAGCGCACATGCGTTTCTGCATCGCGAATATAGGGAGTGTATTTATATTTTTGGTCGGCAGTTGCATAATGAGGCTTAATTTCTGGAAGCTCATCAATATTAGGGAGTTTCCATGCACCCGAACCATTAGCGCAATAGGCATCTGTCAGCAGCACCACAGGAGTGAGATGTTCCAATGCTATCTTAGCAGCCATGTAGGCGGCATCAAAGCAATCCGTAGGACTTGTAGCTGCTATTACAGGCATAGGACTCTCGCCATTACGCCCATAAAGCACTTGAAGCAAATCGGTCTGCTCACTCTTCGTAGGCATTCCAGTAGATGGACCGCTGCGCTGCACATCAATGACGACCAATGGCAGCTCATCAATCACGGCCAGATTCATAGCTTCGCTCTTAAGACAGATTCCAGGTCCAGAGGTTGACGTAGCTGCCAATGCACCGGCAAACGACGCACCCACTGCACTGGCACAGCCACTAATCTCATCCTCACATTGAACAGTCGTTACACCCAAAGACTTGTGTTTAGCCAACTCATGCAGAATATCTGTGGCTGGTGTGATGGGATATGAGCCCAAATATAACTTCAGACCAGCTTTCTCGGCCGCTGCAATAAGTCCGTATGCAGTGGCTTTGTTACCGGTGATGTCCATATAACGGCCGGGCTTCTTTTCCCTTGTCTCTATGCGATAGGTATTGGGAATAGATGCTTGAGTGTTCAAGCCGTAATCATATCCTGCCTGTACCACTTTTATATTGGCATCTGCCAAGTCAGGTTTCTTAGCAAATTTCTTGTGCAGAAAGCCAAACACCAAGTCCAGATCACGATTAAACAGCCAGCACACTAGGCCCAATGCGAACATGTTGCGGCATTTTAGCATGGACTTGTTCTCCATACCTGTATCAACCAACGCTTCTTTTACCATTCGCGTAATAGGACAGGCCACGACACGGTCAGGGTCAATACACATCTCCTTCAGATAGTCATCGGTCTGAAATTCGGCCTTCTTTAAATCAGCTGGACCAAAAGCATCTGTGTCAATGATAATTCCTGCTGTAGGCTTGGCATATTTATACTGTGTTCTCAAAGCAGCAGCATTCATAGCAACAAGTACGTCACACTTGTCGCCTGGCGTGTAAACAGTACTCTCTCCTATGTGTACCTGATAACCAGACACACCAGTCAACGAACCTTGCGGAGCACGAATATCGGCAGGATAATCCGGAAATGTCGAGATATCATTACCAACTATTGCTGAAATTGTGGAAAAAATATTGCCAGCCAACTGCATTCCGTCGCCAGAATCACCAGAGAAACGTACAACAACGTCCTCGAGTTCTTTCACCTCTAATTCTTCAGACATAGTATTTATTAGTTAGATAGGTTGCTGATTTAGTTCCACTATTTTGCCCGCAGCGTTTTTGCATACGTACAATTTAGTGCTAGATTTAAGTATAATGTCAGCAAAGATAATCCAACTTTTGAAGATACCAAAATAAAAACTGCAATTAATTGTTTTACCAGAAAGTCACTATCTTGACTAGTTTCGCAATTATTCTTAGAGATAATTAGGTTTTCCAAAACTATCATTTAGAGGGATGTTGTCCTGCTTTGAATGTCTATTCTCCTACGACAAAACACTTTCAAAAAGTGAAAAAATATACATTTCATAAATTTGTCGTACAAAACCATTGCTATTTCGGCCAATATTGGCTATCTTTGGCTATCTTATTTTTACTATAATTGCATACAAGGACATGAAATCAACCATCAAAATACGTTGCAAAAACAACGGCAAAACACTAACAATTCCTATCGGAAGCACACTCTCTGAGGCCTATAAACTACTCGGGGTGCATATGGAATATGGACCCATCAGTGCAAGAGTGAATAACAAAGTCGAAGGATTGCACTACCGACTCTACCACAATAAGGACGTGGAGTATATGGATATGACCACGGGCAGTGGTTCTCGCAACTACACACGCACATTATTTTTCATCCTTTGCAAGGCCGTCCATGACCTTTATTCAGGCAGCGAATTGACAATTGACATCCCTGTAAGCAAAGGCTACTTTGTGAATTTACAGATTGGACGACCTGTGGACCAGGATGATGTGGACCGCATTCGTGAGCGAATGCAACAGATCATTGATGCCAAGATACCCATTGTGAGGCATGAGGTAACAACTGAGGAAGCCATCAAGATGTTCGAGGGAAAAGGTGATGAAGCCAAGGTGAAACTACTACGAAGCAGCGGTAGCATCTACACCACCTATTATCAGATAGGCGACTACATAGATTATTACTATGGCTCGTTACTCACTAACACTTCACAGATTTATCTCTTTGGACTAGAACAATATTTCGATGGCATTCTTTTACGCATACCCGACCTGAAAAATCCAGGCATTCTTCCTGAGATGACGCATCAAAAGAAAATGTTTGAGATATTCAAAGAGCACCATCGTTGGCAAAGTATCCTCGGCATCAGAACCGTTGGTGATTTCAATGAATTGGTACAGGCTGGGAGATCCACTAACCTTATCAATGTGTCCGAGGCACTTCAAGAGAAGAAGATCTCACGTATTGCAGATGAGATTGCCGCCCGTAAAGATGTGAAACTTGTACTACTTGCAGGTCCGTCATCATCGGGAAAGACCACAACATGCAAGCGTCTTAGCATCCAATTACTGGCCAACGGTATCAAGCCTCTGCAAATTTCGCTCGATGATTACTTTGTGGACCGCGACCATACACCCAAAGATGAGAATGGCGAATACGACTATGAGAGCCTTTATGCCCTCAACCTAGACCTTATCAATGAGCAGTTCAATGCTCTCTTCCGTGGAGAGGAAGTCGAACTGCCTAAGTATGATTTCCAGACGGGAAAGTGTCAGCCAAGCGGAAAAAAGCTCCACATGGAATCTCACAACGTACTCATCGTAGAGGGAATCCACGCCCTCAATCCAGAACTGACGAATCAAATTCCTGAGTCGATGAAGTATCGTGTATATGTTTCTGCATTGACAACGATTCTCCTTGACGACCATAACTATATCCCAACAACTGACAACAGGCTACTTCGTCGCATCATACGTGACTACAAATACCGTGGTGTGAGCGCAAAAGATACGATTCATCGTTGGCCGTCTGTGCGTGCGGGAGAGAACAAGTGGATATTCCCTTATCAAGAAAATGCCGATGCAATGTTCAATTCTGCCATGCTATTCGAGTTAGCCGTTATCCGTCAACAGGCTGAACCCCTACTCGACCTTGTTCCAGAGAATTGCGAGGAGCATGCAGAAGCCTATCGATTGAGCAAATTCCTCAAGTATATCATTCCTGTTCCTAACCGCGACATCCCACCAACGAGTCTCCTCCGAGAGTTTCTTGGCGGCTCATCGTTTAAGTATTAAACATCGACGATAATAGGATTGGACGTCAAAGCTGGTTCTGAGAGTTGATTTGAGGCAAGCCAGATTAGATAATCGATTAATTGTAGATAATAAAATACCCATGGTCAAACAGATCATGGGTATTCTTTTCATTTATTGCATCAAATTAAATAATTCATTTAATGCGAAGAAAGTCTTTTAGCTTTATTGCCATCCACCTCCCAAACTTCTATATATCTCAACCATCGTGGATAGCTGCTGTTGCCTTGCCTCTAAGAGTTCAAGGCGTGCATCAAGGGCATCCCGTTGATCCAATAGAACATCCAAGTAGTTAGCCCTCCCATTGAGATAAAGTTCTCGTGCAACCTCAACTGACTTGTCGAGAGTCTGGGATTCTTTCTTTTTCAGATCAAAGTATTTTCCAAGATTGTCAATCTTGGACATTAGATTACACACTTCTGCATAGGCAGTGAGCAAGGTCTTGTCGTATTGATAAAGAGCTTCAATCTGCTGAGCGTCTGCCGACTTAAAGTTGGCCTGAATTGCAGTGCGGTTTATAAGTGGCGCTGTTAGGCCACCAACAACACTGAAAGCCAACGACTGAGGCAGTTTGGTGAGATAAGTAGGGTTAAAGGCATCAAGGCCAATCGCTGCGGAGATGTTGAGCGAAGGAAAAAACTCCTTGCGCGCCGCCTCCACATTCCACTTTGTTGCAGCAAGTTCGTGTTCAGCTTGGCGTATATCTGGTCGATTTTCCAATAGTTGGGCAGGTACACCTAGTGACAATCGCTGCAAATCCGAAGTCAAAAACATAGTTTTATCACGAGTTATTGATTCCGGATAGCGCCCCAAAAGCAGGTTGAGTGCATTCTCAGTCTCTATGATTTCCTGCTTCACAGTATACTCATCGGAACTAGCTTTGGCAAGTTCCGCCTCAAATTTTTGAACCGCAAGTTCAGTATCTGCATCGGCAATCTTCTGAATTTTGGCAATTTCGACAGCACGACGTTGTAACTCTATGTAAGTATGTACAATGTCAAGCTTATTGTCCAATGCCAACAACTGGTAATAATCTCCTGCCACCATTGATATAAGCGATGACAAAACATCATTGCGTCCTTCAACCGTGGCCAAGTAATGCTCCACTGCTGCCCGCTTCTCAGCCCCGAGTTTGTTCCACAAATTGGCATCCCAGCTAGCCTGTACTCCTAAGTTATAATCCATCAAAGGGTCAGGCATAGCCTTTCCCGGTTTAATGTCGGTAGTCGCATTGCCAGCACCCTCACTTGTGTAACGACCAGGTTTGTTCACTCCTAAGCCAGCTCCGGCAATCACGGTAGGCAACAAACGACCGCTTCTATAGAGCACATCACTCTGTGCCATCGCAATCTGCTGAAGCGTAATACGAAGGTCTTGGTTATTGGCCAGTGCCGTGTCAATGAGTGTCACCAAGTGAGGATCCGTAAAAAATTGCTTCCATGGCACAATGCTCGGTTTCGAACTTTGAGCACTATCCCCTTGGTAATGAATAGGCAACGCGCTCTTCACGCTATCACCCTGTACTGTTGCTTGTGGTGTTTTACAGCTATGAAGTACTATACCACCTACTATTAGTATATATAGGACCTTATTTTTCATATTATTCCCCATTATCTTTGTAATCGACACCAGCCTCAGTTTCTGGAAGGTAGTTATATTTTTTATCCTTCTCTTCTGACAGTGGCTTATTGCGTTGGTACTTCACCATCTTGGCCTTGTCAGCTAGCGATCCGAATATATAGTAGAGTCCTGGTATCAAAAACACTCCAAAAGCCGTTCCTATAAGCATTCCACCTACGGCAGCCGTACCAATGGTACGGTTTCCTATGGCACCCGGACCTGTAGCAATGACCAATGGCAGCAAACCGGCGATGAATGCAATGGAGGTCATAAGGATTGGACGGAAGCGTGCCACGGCACCTTCAATAGCAGCCTGTCCCACTGACATTCCCTGATTTCGTCGCTGTACGGAGTATTCTACCATAAGCACAGCATTCTTTCCGAGCAGTCCTATGAGCATCACAAGTGCCACTTGCGCATAAATGTTATTTTCCAATCCAAACATTTTCAAGAAGAAAAAGGCTCCAAATACACCAGCCGGCAAACAAGTGATGATAGGCATCGGCATAATGAAGTTCTCGTATTGTGCTGAAAGAATGAGGTAAACAAAGATAAGACATACCAAGAAAATAAGGATCGCCTGATTACCCTGACCCACCTCATCCTTAGAGATACCGGCCCAATCATACGAGAATCCATGGGGTAAATTATTATCTGCCACCTTCTGAATAGCCTCAATAGCTTGTCCACTACTATAGCCGGGCGCTGGAGAACCGCTAACCTCGGAAGAGTTGTACAGGTTGTGTCGGGTTATCTCACTCATACCATAGACTTTCTCTAGATGCATAAAGTCTGCGTAAGGAACCATCTCCCCCTGATCATTTTTGACTGATAACTTCATCAAGTCCTTAGGGAATGCACGATATTCTGGTTCGGCCTGCACGATGACCTTGTAGGGTTTACCGAATCTAATGAACCCCGTCTCGTAATCACTACCTATTAAGGTCGACAAATTGTCCATTGCAGAACCTAAGGTTACACCTTTTTTCTCCGCAAGATCATTGTCCACACGGAGCATGTATTGAGGGTAACTTGCCGAATAGAAAGTAAAGGCAGACCCAATGGCAGGCTCCTTGTTCAGGGCTGTCACAAAGTCTTTGCTCACCTTTTCCATCTGATGATAGTCATTGTTGCCTGTTTTGTCCAATAGACGCAACTCAAATCCTGAGGCAGCGCCATAGCCAGGAATTGATGGTGGTTGGAAAAACTCTATGTTGGCAGACGTGATCGATCGGCTCTTCTCTTCAAGATTGGCAATGATTTCCTTAGCCGAATGCTTACGGTCTTTCCAATCTTTCAAGTTGATTAAACATGAACCGGAGTTTGCACTAGTACCTTCGGTAAGTATCTCATAACCTGCAAGCGATGATACAGACTCCACTCCCTCCTCTTTCTTGGCAATGTCCAAGAGTTGACGAGCAGCGGCATTGGTTCGCTCGATGGTAGAACCAGGAGGTGTCTCGATAACTGCATAAACCATTCCCTGGTCTTCTTCGGGAATGAAACCGGAAGGCAAATGTAGGCTAAGGAAGTATGCAAGGGCACAGAAACCCAACAACACTGGCAAAGTAATGGCTTTTTGTGTAGTCGTGCGCTTCAAGACCGTTCGATAGCCACCTATGCTTTTGTTAAATCCTACATTGAATTTGTTTAGAGCCCTCTGTAAGAACGTTTCCTTACGATGAGCCTCACTTTCCTTTGTAAGAATGAGAGCACAAAGTGCAGGAGTAAGGGTGAGGGCAACAATACCCGACAAAATGATGGCCGAAGACAACGTGATGGAGAACTGTCGATAGAAGACACCTTCTGGACCACCCATGAATGCCACAGGGATAAATACAGAAGCCATGACCGATGTCGTCGCCACGATGGCACCGCTGATTTCTTTTATCGTCGCTTGCGTTGCTTCAAGCGGAGGCAAATGTTCTTCCTCCATCTTCACATTGACCGCCTCTATCACAATGATGGCATCGTCGACCACTATTCCTATGGCCATGACAAGCGCAAAAAGTGATATCATATTGAGTGTAATGCCAAAGTAGGACATCACCGCAAAGCTTCCAATAAGTGAGACAGGTACAGCTATAATAGGGATAAGGGACGATCGCCAGTCACCGAGGAAGATGAAAACCACCAACGCTACCAAGATGAATGCCTCAAAAAGCGTATGGACTACCTTGTTCATTGAAGCATCAAGGAATCTAGACACGTCATAGCTGATCTCATAGTGCATGCCCTTAGGCATGTCCTTTTGCAACTGAGCCATGGTCGATTTCACATTCTTGATGACTTCGCTTGCGTTGGATCCGTATGATTGCTTAAGCGTAATGGCTGCAGAAGGCTTTCCATTGAGGGTGGAATAGATATCATACATCTCACTACCTAAATCTATGTTGGCCACATCTTTCAGTCTGACGAACTGACCATTATCATTTGATTTAAGAATGATATTACCATATTCCTTGGGGGTAGTGTAGCGACCAGGATACTTCAACACATACTCAAAGCTCTCTGGTCGACGACCAGAACTCTCGCCAAGTCTTCCGGGAGAAGTCTCAATACTTTGCTCTTCCAATGACTGAATGACATCTTGTGCCGAGAGATTGTAGGTTGTCAGTTTATCTGGCTTAAGCCAGATGCGCATGGCATAATTTCGTGTACCAAGTATATCAATATCACCTACGCCTTCCACACGCTTCAGCTCAGGCATAATATTAATATCGGCGTAATTGAAAAGGAAAGATTGGTCAGACTTGGGGTCATCGCTATAGAGGTTGATATACATGAGGATATTTGGCTCCTCACGAGATATTTTCACACCCTCACGCACCACAGCAGCTGGCAACTTATTGATGGCGGCCGACACACGGTTCTGTACATTGATGGCATCAACGTTGGGATCAGTGCCCAAATTAAACACCACATTAATCTCTCCTTCACCGTCATTGCCTGCGTCACTTTCCAAATACTTCATACCCGGTACACCGTTGAGAGCCTGCTCCAAAGGAATAACCACTGAGTTAATAGTCAACTCGTTGTTGGCTCCTGGATAATTGGCAACCACATTCACCTTGGGGGGCGATATGGAAGGAAACTGTGTGACTGGCAGATTGAACAAAGACAATAGCCCGACGAACACGATGATGAGTGATATTACTATGGCAAGAACCGGCCGCCGAATGAATTTCTTGAACATCCTAACTTCAAATTAAATTAGTCTTGAGTACATAATATAAAGATGCAATGCCCCATTGGCAGATCAAGCCATCACAAACGCCTAGTTTGCATTGAGCTGCATTGACTTCATTACCTCGGCAGGGTTCTTGAACTTCACCTTGATATGATCACCGTCTTTCACTTTCTGGACACCGTCCAACAAGAAGTGATCCTTCATGCTCAGTCCTTTAGAAATGACATAGATGCCCTGTTGCTCATCCTCTACCTCTATCTGACGAGAATGTGCTACCCCATTACCGTCGACCACAAAGACGTAGCGGCGATCCTGTAATTCGTAAGTTGATTCTTGAGGAATGATCAAGGCGTTGGCTTTAGGAATATCTATGCGAATGGTTCCTGTTTGGCCATTGCGCAATATGCGCTGCGGATTAGGAAAAATGGCACGAAAAGGGATGTTGCCTGTCTGGCTATCAAACTCACCCGCAATACTTTGGACATAGCCTTTGGTTGGGAAAACGTCGCCATTGACCAAGACAAGACTAAGTGGTAACTTGCTACGCTGGGCAGAATGCATCTGATAGTCGAGATATTCGGGCTCCGACACATTGAAATAGACATACATGTTATTGTTGTCAGAGAGCGTGGAAATAAGATCACCCTCTTGCAAAAGGCTTCCCTTTTTGACCGGAAGGTTTCCGATAATCCCTGCAAAAGGCGCGTAAATAGTAGTGAGTTGCTTGCGTAGTTGAGCCGTACGATAGTCGGCCAATGATGCTCTCAGCTTTGCTTGGGCGGTCTTCTTAGCATTAGGGGATACGATATTTCCTGCAGCAAGCTTTGACACGTTTTCCAAATCGATGCGTGCTTGATCCACTGCTGCTTTCGTTCTCACAATATCTTCCTGAACACCGACAGCTGCAATGCGAAAAAGAGGCTGACCAGCTTTTACTGTCTGACCCTCATCCACAAAGATACCATTCAAGATACCCTGCATCTGGGTCCTGATCTCAATGTTTTTCTGTGACTTGATATTTGCCACATACTCCTTGGTGATCATTGTGGTGGTCATCTCGGGTGTCGTAGTCGTGTAAATCGTAACATCCTCCTTATCACCACTTTTCGATTGGCAACCTGTAGCCATCAAAAGGATTCCGATGGCCGAAATAATCAAAAATCTCTTCATATTCTCTTCTACTATGTGAGTATTGCCATGAATCGGCTAAAACTAATATGCTTTTGCTCTTTGTTATCCTGAATTTGCGGCCGCAAAGTTAATTGATAAATTAAATCTCTTCCTTGCTTCTTTGGTTAAAATTAAGCATAGAAAGGACAATAAAAATAAAAAAAAATTAATAGTTAAAAAGATGGCTGTATTACTGATTATACCTCAGCTTGAGCATCCTCTATAATTTAAAACGTGCCATACCAATATGAGATGGCAATTTTGCCGTTTTAATACACAAGTTCCTCTCGTTACTCAATGTTTAAGCTATAAATGACGAGCGGGACTGTGCCAACAAATGTCACAGTCCCGCTCATAAATTTATCGGTTTTTGCGTGAATTTATTTTTACACGCGATTGATATCCTTTCGTGCTGCGATTAGTATCCTTTGGCAGTGCGTTTAGGCCGTAAACGCACTGCCAAAGGATAGCTTTCGCACTGCCATTCGGCATCAATCGCAAAGTGAACTCATTTCGACGATGTAATTAATGACGATTGATGCATGAATCATATCATTTTACCAAGAGACGAAACTCTATTTTTGGAGTTTGCAGAACAGCGGAAATCTATTGTTTATGAATATTTTTTACAAAATACTCCTTTGATAATACACAAGCTTGACCGTATTCTCAGAGAAACGTCAACATAATGATAAAAAAGCGACCCTAAGAGATTAGAATTCTCAAACAAAAACGATTTAAAGAAAAGCTGCTTTCTTGGTTGTCTCCCAAAGATCACAGCTGTGCTACTCCTTCTTATTCTCCACGATACTCAATGCACCGGATGGACATTTGGCAACCTGTTCGATGAGTTCCCGTGTTGAAGCTAACTCCATACGAACCCAAGGAGATTCTGTCGGCCTATACACATTAGGAAGCATCCTCACGCATACACCGGCATGTTGACAGAGTTTAGGCTGCCACAAAATCGTGATTTCTCCGTTGGAATATCTCTTATTCATTGCAATGTTAAATTAATAATTATGCCTTGTGACTAAATTTCAATGTTATTATCGCAATATTGTCATGAAGCTACTTCTATTTTTTATTATAATCAATCTTTGACTTTACAAAAGTGCCGTTCTGCAAGTCACTGATTGCCTGTCGAAGTTCATTGTTGTCATTCATCACAATTGGACCATACCAGGCTATTGGTTCATTAAGCGCAATTGAACTCATCAGCATGATTTCGATGGGCTTGTCACCTGCCTTAATCTCCACACTATCACCGTCACCCAACTTGACGGCTGTCTTTTCAGCTATATGTTTGCCTGCTACAATTGCATCGCCGACAAGTGTGAATACCATCACCGAACGTTTGGCATCCGTAGGTATGGTCAGCGTTGCATTTGGCTCAAGGAAAATATTATAATAGTCCAAGGGCAGATGAGGAGACTGAAATCCTTTGTGATCAAGATAGTTGCCTGTCAACAAACGTAACTTTCCACCCTCTACAGGTATCTCCTGTATCTCGTCATTATTGATGCTGTGATAGTATGGCTCAGACATTTTCTCCTTTTGGGGCAGATTAAGCCAAAGCTGAAGACCAAGCAAACGATCCTTCGCATTCATAAATTCTGAGTGATACGCACCTGAACCTGCCGTGAGCCATTGAGCTCCACCATCTCCCACCGTTGCCTGATTACCAAGATTATCGCGGTGAGTCACCTCTCCTTGACTCATGAACGTAACGGTCTCTATACCTCTATGAGGATGCCTTGGAAAGCCACGCTTCCACGCTTCGGGGTCTGTGGTGTCAAAAGAATCGAGCATCAAGAACGGGTCGAAGTCATAGACTGTCTTATTGCCAAGCACTCTTACCAACTGAACACCATCTCCATCCACTGCTGGGAAGCCCTGAACAGTCTTTATTACTTTTCTTTCCATTGTTTGTTTCCTTTCTATTTATGGTTCCTCTCCTTGACAAGAGGGGTATGTAAAATTATATATATTGTAATTATTACATAGCAAGTACCATGCCAAACATAGTCTAATAACGAAAAGATGATTTACTGACAATTCTAAAACAAGATGGTACGAATATTATTTTATTGGCATTTCTGATTTTATGAACAATTAACTGATAATTAGTTGTCTATAGCCTTTAGCGGCATTGACACCCAATTCATCTTTTCTTTCTTTCAGATTTCCATCTTTTTATCATTTTGTCGTGTCAAGCTGGAAATCTCTTCCATCTTTTGACGGCGATCCAACGACATAACGCCGCTATTGGCATCAAGATAAGAATAAATTTGATAGGCCTTGCCAAGTAACAAGTCACGCAGAGGATTTGCCTTGTAAGAGGCCTCGGCATAAAGTAGTTCGGCCATAAAATGAATTCTATCCATACGCTCCTGGGGCCTCCAGTTGTCTTTCGAATAAGCAATCAGCTCGTCGAAAGAAAGATTTCGAACAATGTCGTAAGGACCTACATATTCACGATAAAGGTCCCTCATGTCATCATCATGTCTTTGGGCCTCGTCCTTCTCCAAGAACTTGCTTACGGCCGCCATAAACTCCTCAATGAGGCGGAGAAAATAATCTCGTTGTAGCATATAATAATAACGTTAATGATTTTCGATGTTTTGCAAGCCATGGATGTAATCATACAGCTTGCGATAAAAGGGATGACGGCAGAGTGTTTCTGCATTGCCAAGAATGATAAGTTTCATTTTTGCCCGTGTGATGGCGACATTCATGCGACGCAAATCGCGCAAGAAACCTATCTGTCCATCATCATTTGATCGAACCATGGAGATAATGATGATGTCTCTCTCCTGTCCTTGAAAGCCATCGACAGTGTTCACGGTTACAAGATGGCGATAGGGTTTGAAGAACGCACGTTGTCTGACGAGTCGCCTGAGCCATTGCACTTGGGCACGATAAGGTGAAATGACACCCACGTCAATTTGTTCATCCAAAATTCGTTGCCGACCTATCTTTGTGAAATAATCCTGGAGCACAGCGAGTGTCAATTCCGCTTCGCCCTTGTTAACCCGCCCAAAACTCTCTCCCACAAACTGCTCTTGAAAGCTAGATTCATCTGCCCCAACTTCAATTTCCGAAGTATCCATCCAAGAGATGGGTATGTCTAGGTCGAGTATTCCACGATTTCTTATCTGTGGTGCCGTCTCGACCTTGCCATCGTAGAAATAGTCCGAGCTGAACCGCATGATTTCGTCTCTCATACGATATTGCACTTGCAAGAGAGTCACACATTCTGGTTTGTTCTCCACAACACGCTCCATCAAGGTTTTACCAAGGCCTGCTTTCAACGCGGCTATGCTCTTCACAGTTGGAGGCAACTGGCAATGGTCTCCAGCAAGGATGACACGTGACACTCTTCGAATGGGTATCCAACAAGCCGCTTCTAAAGCTTGCGCAGCCTCATCAATGAATAATGTACCGAACTTTTGACCCTCCAACAATCGGTTGGCAGAGCCTATTAGCGTACAAGCTATTACCCTAGCCTCAGCAAACAGTTCATCATTGATGCGAATTTCTATCTCTGTAGCACGACTTTTCAACCTGTCAAATTTTTGGTGAAAATCGCGATCATGCCCTTTGCGAGACTTTCGGAGCTCGCGAATGTTGCGACGGATAGCCCACAACTGTGGATAGTCAGGGTGTGCCTCAAACCTACGCTCATAGGTAAAGCCTAACATCTTATCGTTCACACGTGTGGGATTGCCAATACGTAGCACATTGACACCACGGTCAACAAGTTTTTCGGAAATCCAATCAACAGCCATGTTGCTCTGTGCACAGACCAGAACCTGAGGTTCACGCATGAGCGTTTCACCTATAGCCTCAACAAGCGTAGTGGTTTTTCCAGTTCCCGGCGGACCATGAATCACCTCAACATCCTTAGCCCATAACACCTCATTAACGGCCCGTTCCTGCGTTGGATTGAGCCAAGGAAAACGTATCGGATCAAAGGAAAACCGCTTGACAGTCTGCTTTGAGTAAAATAGATCCCGAAGATAAGCCAATCGATTATTCTTCGCTTGAATGGTGCGATCAAGTGCTGCAAACATAGTTTGATAGCTAGTCTCGTCGAATGCCATCTCCACTGCGACTTGTCCTTCCGCTGACTGAACAGCCATGACCAGTTCTTCTGAAATGCTAATGACCATGCGGTCACCATCGACTAGCGATATAATGCCAGACTCTCCATGCCATTTCCCTATGGGAGATGGAGGACCTGCTATACTTTTGACCTTTGCTTTTTCTTTTTTATCGGAGACAGTTTGGCCGGGGCTCTGATTAGTTCTTAAACTACTGAACTGCACTCGCTTACCAAACTCGAAGTTGTGCTCTATCTCCTGATCCTGTGTACGGAAGATTTCGATGACCAATTGGTTTATCGAATTATAATAGGTTCGACCGATACGAACAGGAAACCACGCATCACCACGTTTCACTTTACGTCCCATCCCCATCGCCTCCGTTTGCTGACGATAGGTCTCCTTTTCTGTCTGATACTCCATTTGGAGTAGCAACCGTTGCTGTTGTAGGGCTTGTATCGGAGATTGCTGAGCCATATTGTTATTACAAAAATAGACATTACCCTACAATTCTCATCTATGAAGGCTTGTAAATCGTCTAAATTTATGCTTTTTTATGCGTTCACTTCAGATGAAAATCGATGCTGAATTTCATGATATTCAACAATTATTGAGATAAAACAATATCTGCTAAAGTCAAATATTGATACTTCTTACTAAAGATCTTAAGAAAAAGAAAGGGAGAAAACGAGTTAGGTAAGAAAAATCCTGGCTTGCTTTGAGTAGTGATTGTTTTACGCTACCTTTGCAACAGCAGTTGGGAGAAAAAAGCGGAAGCATGAATAAAATAGTAATTAAGGACCTTCACATTGGCTATGCGGATAAGATAGTCGCCAACGGACTCAACGGTGAAGTACGTGGAGGACAACTCACCGCGCTTGTGGGAACTAACGGCGTGGGTAAGTCCACCCTGCTTCGCACCTTAGCTGGACTACTCCCTGCCCTTGGTGGCACAATGCTCATTGCTGATGACAAAGGCAACTCCAGATCCGTGGAAGAACTATCTAAGCGGGAGATGGCTCGAACAGTGTCTGTCGTTCTCACTGCACAACCTGACATAAGGCATATCACCGTTGGCGAAGTGGTTGCTATGGGACGTATGCCATACACGGGTTTCTTCGGCACCTTAAGCAACGATGATCAAGGCATTGTAGACGAATCATTGGCAATTACTGGCATTACAAAATTTGCACAGCGACAGTTTCATGCCCTTAGTGATGGCGAACGGCAGAAGGTTATGACAGCCAAGGCACTGGCACAACAGACGCCAATCATAATCCTTGACGAACCAACCGCCTTTCTCGACTATCCCACCAAAGTAGAAACCATGAAAACTTTACGCCGTCTTGCCAACGACTTGGGCAAGACTATCCTTCTTTCTACGCATGACCTTGGGTTGGCTTTGCACCATGCAGACCGACTATTGTTGCTTTCGGAAGATCTTCGCGAAATATCTAAGTCAGAGCTTCAGACCTATATTCAGAATCAAAATTAGACAACAGTACCACCGGAAGTACTCAGAGTAGAAAGAGAACCTTACATTGAAACTTCTCCATTTCATATTTTCTTCTAAGATACTTCCATTCGTTTGTCTTATTATGGAATAACAGTATTATGAAAACGAAGAGAAAATACTTTGAAATGATATTGGTAAAGATGTATGGTGAATCGGAGAAATGACCTATTGATCAATCCCGCACTGTACTTCTAAAGCAAACTGTTGGACAACATCAAGCATATCCGGCTCAAGATAAGCGCAGGCTTTTTCATAGAAGGTTTCAGGAATTTCATAGAAAGCCTCTGCGATAGAGCCACAGATAGCAGTCTTAGTATCGGTGTCTCCACGCACCATGACAGCCTTGCGAATGGCATCTTCGAAGCTGCTGCTATCGAGAAAGCATCGTATAGCCCATGGCACTGTCTCCTGACAGGAAGAGTCAAAATGCCCCTCAAGTCCTATCTTCATAATATCACGATACGCTGGAATTTCATAACCGAAGTTATGTTTCACGGCATTCTCTACTTCTTCCTTAGTTATGCGGCAAGTACGTAACCAATAGATGAGCGTGGCAACACACTGTGCCCCTCGTATGGCTTCGGAATGAAGATGGCTGCAAATAGCACTATTCTTAGCCTCTCGCATCACGTCGTGATAGTCATCGAACAACCATCCAATAGCTGACACACGCATAGCTGCCCCATTTCCCCATGACTTGTGCGGCTTCGGTTCGTCAGTCATGAGCCACTCACTAAAGAGATGTCCATAGCTACCTTTTGGGTAGCGGTAACGATTTCCCCAGTCATGAATCGCGTCTTGGTACTCACGATGGTTGAGTATGGCATCAGCCACGGCAATGGTAAGCACTGTATCATCGGTGTATTCGCACTGTGGTTTGTCCATGAAAAGTGTAAAATTGGCATCTGGCGTTTCATCAAACTCGAAACGAGAGCCTACAATATCTCCTATGATTGCTCCTAGCATGGCAAATGATTTAGGTGTCAAGTCTTACTTTCAAGGATATTTGACTACCCTTGTAATGAAAAAATACAATAATGTAACGTGATGATATTATTATTATTGTTATTATCGATAGATGAATAGACTACAAATGTCTCTTGTTGTTAAGCAAACGACTTGGATTTATGCGAATAGTAAACAATACCATTTATAATTAACCTACTATTTTCATTTACTATTATCTAACTTGTACGAAAAAGAGAATAGCATACAAAATCGATAAGAATTGAGATAATAATTAAAAGTTGTTCTGCTAAAAAGCTATAGTTTTGAAGAACTAAACAATGTGAACCAACAAATCATGAAAAAGTATTTATTGAGTGCCATCTTATTTTTTTCAATGGCCCCCCTCGCTCAAAGTCAAGCCATTTGGCCTATTGAGCATTTAAAGGAGATGAAACAACAGCTAAACAGGCCATTCTATGCACGTAGTTATGAACGGCTACTTGTGAAGGCTGACAAACTCCTAAACGCAACGCCAATTTCTGTCACACAGAAACCTATGGATACTCCAAATGGCGATAAGCATAACTACATGAGCCTTTCTCGCTATTATTGGCCAGATCCAAATAAACCAAACGGACTTCCTTATATCAATCATGATGGTAAATCCAATCCTGAATTGAACAAATATGATCGTGGACGATTGGGCGAAACATGTAATAGAATTACAACTCTAGCATTGGCTTGGTACTTAAGTGGTAAGGAAAGCTATGCGCAAAAGGCAACTGAGCTTATTAGAGTTTGGTTTTTCAATAAAGACACCTACATGAAACCAAACTTGAACTATGCCCAGTTCATACCTGGTGTGAACAATAATAAAGGCCGCAGTTCAGGGGTTCTCGATGGATATTCGTTTGTTGAGATGCTGGATGGTGTGAGTTTGCTAGAAACTTCAAAGTCGTTCACGAAGAAAGACTCCAAACAACTGAAGCAGTGGTTTAGTCAATTCATGCAGTGGATGCTAACTAGCGGACAAGGTATTGGTGAAGGTAATGGCACTAATAATCATGCCGTGGCTTATGATGCCCAGATACTAGCATATGCCATCTACACAGGTAATAAGGCTGTTTCAGATAGAGTCATCAAAGAATTTCCAGCACGCCGTGTTTTCACACAAATCCAGCCTGATGGTCGCCAACCACGTGAGCTGGCCCGTACATTGGCATTTGGTTACTCCGTTTATAATATGACTCACTTCATTGACATTTATATGATGGCCATGAAACAAGGCTACAGACTTGATGGGGAAACATCTGCGGATGGTCGATCTTTCTATAAGGCAATAGACTTCCTTACACCATATGTTGGTAAGAATGTGAAGAGTTGGCCTTATAAACAGATCAGGCAGTGGGAGATGAGGCAACAAGAGTTCTGTGAAGACTTATATAAGGTGGGAGAGTATGTCAATTCTGACCATAAGCAATATGTTCAATTGTTCAGAAACCATCGTAAAATGGATTTTGACAATACATTCTATCTACTATATTATAACCCCACTCCTGAAGACGATGCCATGGCTTCGGCTATGGAACAGCTGAAGTTCGGCATCGAATGCGCAACCAATGCGCAGTGGGAAGAGCAAAATGCCGCCAAACATTTAGTGACACCTCGCACCATCGACAATAATGGAAAGCTTGTAATGGTTAAGCCACGCGATTGGTGTTCGGGATTCTTCGCGGGTTCATTATGGCAGATGTATCGCTATAGTAACGATCCTTATTGGCGTCAACAAGCTATCAGCTTCACTTGGCCTATTGAAAGTATCAAGTATTATAAGGGATCTCACGACCTTGGATTTATGGTCGGCGATAGCTTCGGGCAGGCATTTGATCTTACTGGCGAGCAATCGTACAAGGACGTTGTGATTAATGCTTCAAACAGTTTGATTACTCGCTTTAGCCCAATCACTGGGTGTATCCGCTCTTGGGATCATAATAAAGATAAGTGGCAAAACCCCGTTATTATTGATAACATGATGAATCTTGAGATGTTGTTCAGGGCCACCCAACTGACCGGAGACTCCACTTATTGGAAGATTGCAGAATCTCACGCAACTACAACAATGAGGAATCACTTCCGTGATAACTTCTCTTCGTTCCATGTAGTTGATTATGACACAATATCAGGGAATGTTCGCATGCGATGCACGCATCAAGGATATTCGGATGATTCCTATTGGAGCCGTGGACAGGGATGGGGCCTTTATGGTTACACCATGTGCTATCGATTCACTCATAACCCCAAGTATCTGCAGCAAGCCATTAATATTGCAAAGTTCATCATGGGTCTTCCATTACCCGAAGACAAGATATTTTATTGGGACATGAAGTGTCCAGAAATCCCGAATACCGAGCGTGATGCATCTGCAGCAGCTATTGTTGCTTCTGCACTCTATGAGTTAAAGCATTATGTATCGTCCACACAGGCCTCACAATATGAGAAATATGCTGACGATATTATGGAGAGCTTGACTAAGAACTATCGTTCAAAGAATGGGGAAAATTACGGATTCCTACTATTGCATTCAGTGGGATCACGCCCTTCCAATTCCGAGGTGGACAAGCCATTGAACTATGCAGATTACTATTATCTTGAAGCCTTGAACCGGAAGATGGGACTTAACTGATTTCTATTGGAATGATTAAGAAGACAATATTTGCATTGAGTGCATTGTTTCTTTCGCTCAATGCCTCCGCACTTATACCAACAACCCATAAGCTACGTCTTGATTCTGGTTGGGAATTCCTAAAAGGTGACTTGGGCAATGTCTGGGAGGCCGTGCGCCCTTCCGGTGATGGCAAACCAGAGAGTGTTCCTCTTTGGAGCGATGTCAAGTTGCCACATTGCTTCAATGCTGAGGATGCCGTGGACCCAGATCAAAACTATTATCAAGGTCCTGGATGGTATCGTACTGCACTCGATATCCATAATCCTTACCCTAATGGGCGTTCCTTCCTTGAGTTTGAAGGGGCGGGACAGGTGACAAAGGTTTATGTGTACACTACCCTTGTTGCAACCCATGTTGGTGGATATGACCAATGGAAAGTGGATATTACTGATGCAGCTAATGAATTCGCCAAGACCGAGACATGTAAGAAGCAATTCAAGGGACGTATCCCAATATCTGTTCGATGTGATAATAGTCGAAATACTCAGATTATTCCTTCGGATATGTCCGACTTTAATCTCTATGGGGGAATATATCGACATCTTAACTTGGTCTATGTACCAGAGGTGTCTATGGATCGTGTACAAATCGACGCAAAGCCTCAAGGAACAAAGAAAGGTACGGTGAGAATTCAAGTGTTTACACAAGTACCCGAAGGAAAGAGTGGCTCAGTTGATATCAACATCTTTGATCCAAGTCATCATCTTGTATATTCAGCAACCCAAAGAGCTGTCACTGGTCAGTCACCAATTCTGGATTTAGGGAATGTGGAGATCAAGAACATGCAACAATGGAGCACGGACAATCCTCAACTCTACACCTGCGAGGTGAAGTTGGAAGGGGCAGGCGAGGCTATGGAAACCAAGGAGAAATTCGGCTTCCGCAACTTCGAATTCGTTAAGAAAGGTCCCTTCAAGCTTAATGGCGAACGTCTACTACTGCGTGGCACCCATCGACACGAGGATCATGCTGGTGTGGGTAATGCCTTGACTGATGAGATGGTACGGACAGAGATGCAGCAAATTAAAGATATAGGATGCAACTTCATTCGTTTGGGACATTACCAACAATCAGATCAGGTGCTGCAATTGTGTGACTCCCTGGGAATCTTAGTTTGGGAAGAAATTCCATGGTGTCGAGGAGGACTAGGCAATGCAGACTATCAGAAACAAGCTAAGGACATGCTTCGGGCAATGGTTGCACAACACTACAATCATCCGTCTATCATCCTATGGGGTCTTGGAAACGAGAATGACTGGTCTGGTGATTTTCCAACATTCAGCAAGGACAGCATCCGTATGATGATGACTACATTGAATGACATTGCTCATGAAATGGATCCCGTACGAAAGACTTGTATTCGTAGATGCGATTTTGCGAGTGACATTGTAGATGTCTATTCGCCAACGATATGGGCAGGATGGTACAAAGCCAGTTATACTGACTATGAATCATTGGAACGTGAGGGCTTCAATATGGTTGATCACTTCATCCATGCAGAGTGGGGTGGAGATAGTCATGCGGGTCGTCATTCAGAGCGTAACTTTGATGGATTGAAGACTGGGGACAAGAATGGCGACTGGTCAGAGTCATACATCGTGAAGCTCTTTGATTGGCACTTGAAAGAACAAGAGAAAATGCCATGGCTTACGGGCGCCGCCTTTTGGACCTTCAAGGACTTCTCAACACCACTGCGACCCACGAATCCCATACCATATGTGAATCAGAAAGGGGTCACGGAACGCGATGGAACGCCCAAGGAGAGTTATTATGTGTTCCAATCCTATTGGACTACCAAGCCGATGATCCATATTTATGGGCACTCATGGCCTGTGAGATGGGGTAAAGAGAATGAGAATAGAGAGGTGCTGGTCTATTCCAACTGCAAGGCCGTCGAACTATTTGTCAATGGTATCTCACAAGGAACTCATCGTCGTAATAGTCAGGACTTTCCTGCCGCAGGACTGCATTGGCAATGCACTTTCAAAGACGGACTGAATGAGATTGTAGCCGTATCCAAACAGAATGGCATGACATTGTCTGATACGATTAGCTTTAGCTATCAGAGTAAGCCTTGGGGCGAACCTAAAAAGATTGCCTTAACTCGTACAAAAACCGATGATGGACAGCCGATGATAGAAGCCGTGCTATTAGACAAAGATGGTTTAGTATGCCTCGAAGCAAGTGACTTCATCGAGTTTGGATGCACCGAGCCTAATGGATTGCTAATAAACCAGGGTACGACACGTGGCTCTCGTGTTATCCAGTTGGCCAATGGGCGTGCTCACATCTTGCTTCGTGAAAAGGATAAGGACATGGTAGTTAGTGCCAAGTTAAGAAATAACAGTTCGGTACCAACTAGTTTCATCCGGATTAATCAATAAATGCATGTATGGAGATTTCCCTTCAATCCTCCATTTTGGATTGAAGGGAAATTTGTTTCTGTATTGACCATAATAGCTTAAAATACCATGAGGCCAATAACATATTATTAGTGTCCAGTAAACTATATATATACTTCAGTAAAAAACTGAATTTCAGAATATTAGAATATGTCCTATAGTACATGGATTTGCTTGTCATAGTGTTATCTATAAAGAGTAGCAACAGCACCGACAGGTGCTGAATATTCGTAACCGCGGACAAAGTCCGTGGACTCATGACAGATGATTTATCAGTGCTGATAGGTACTGCATAGGTTTGATAATCAGTCGTTTTTCACTATATGCAGTACCTCTCGGCACTGAAGTTTGTTAAGGCATGTAGTCCGGGGACTTTGTCCTCGGTTATGAATATGTAGTGCCTTTGGCACTAAGCTAAAGATAGCACTTCTATCTTTACCGGACACTAAAAATATAATATACACATTATGTCTATACAATGACACTTGTGCGCGGGGATAAAACAAATTGAATCGCGAAGCA
>DHOP01000083.1:0-2940 GCA_002407775.1 Prevotella sp. UBA5387 | reverse complement strand
TGCTTCGCGATTCAATTTGTTTTACTCTCCACCAAGCCGCTTTTCACGATACAATAGGGAGTCTTTAGCTTCTCAAAATCGTTGAACTCACATTTAAAGGTTTCCTTCGAAGAGTATAGAAACGATGTCAATATTACTATTTTTTTAATCTTGACTATAAACGATTCTTAATGAGCCATTGTTCAGCTAGTCACTACTTGTAAAGCTATTGTTGCTTCACAAGTAACTTGACCAGATTCTGTGCTGCTTTATAATTATCAAAATCTTGTGGCAACAAGTAATGGTCTATATATTCATTATAAATCCAGGGGTCACCAACTGCAATCACATACCCTTTGCCATAGTGTGATTCTGCGATTAAAACGTGGTTTTGCTTAGCTAATACTGCTTTAGCGGACTTGCTGCATTTAATAGGCGCTATTCCTTTAAAAAAGATTTTGTTGACTCCTGCAAAAAGAGGGTGGGAAGGTAAATCTGTGATTGCGCTGTTATTAAAATTCCTTTTTCCATCACTATCTCTTATTTCAGGATATAATGTTATGTTTTGAAAGAACATCCCAAAATTCTCTGCCAACAAATTGAAATGTTCCAAGTCACAATTCTCAACGTCATTTGCTAATAGCAATAACCTTCCACCCTGATGTACCCATTTGGCAATATCCTTAGCGGCTTTCTTGTCCATGTAATTGGGATTCTTCGTGTCTTTCTGATTGTCAGGGTCTGCAATGATGTATATTTGTGCGGTTTTTAGATTCTTGCAAGTGGGTTTCTCTTTTAGAATACCTAGCGAACAATGGTTATCACTGAATAGTTGCCCTAATTGTGAGAACCCACTCATTGCGGTATCATTCCACAAATAATGGTAAGGCTGACCATGTGCATTGAATTCGTTGTTATAATAATTGTCTAGAATTACGTTTTGGCAAAAGGCCATGGCATTGGCAAACATCATGAAGATGCCTAATGCAGTCAACCGAAAAAATATGTTCTTCTTCATTTCTGGTACATTGTTAAGAAAATGAGACTTATCGATAATAATTCTATCTGATACAATAAGGCGCTCATGTAAACAAGAAAGTTTACACCGCAAATACGGTGTAAACTTTTCGTTGATTTATGATACTTTTCTGCTATTTGTAAATAGGTCCATAGTTTGCGCAAGCGCGATAGTCTGCGCCCTCTTTCTCCATGCCGAATGCGTTCCATGCAGATGGACGGAAGATCTTCTTATCCTCCACATTGTGCATGCAGACTGGGATACGCAGAATAGATGCCAGCGTGATGAGATCTGCACCAACATGTCCATATGCGATAGCACCGTGGTTGGCTCCCCAATTGTTCATCACATCGTAAGCAGTCTTGAATGCATCCTTGTTGGGATCAAGACGTGGAACAAACCATGTGGTAGGCCAAGTCTTGTCGGTACGCTTATTGAGGATATCGTGGATTTCTGGATCGAGATCTGCCGTCCATCCCTCGGCAATTTGAAGCACGGGACCAAGTCCTTTGATGAGATTCAGGCGAATCATAGTCATTGGCATGCCACCGCGAGTCAAGAAGTTTGATGAGAAACCGCCGCCTCTGAAGTAGCCGCGATCTGCCGGATACCAAGTAGTAGCATCAAGACAAGCTTTGACGTCTTCTTCTGTAACATCCCATGGCTCCTTCATGATAGGATTGCCGTCGGCATCACTCATTGCGCCCGTTGCGTCAAGTGTAGTAGCCCCTGAGTTGATGAGGTGAATAAAACCTCCAGCTGCAATTCCAGTTGGCTCCTTGCCAGTAACACGTTTCACTGCCTCAGGGCTCCAATAGGTGCGGATGTCGGAGAACATCACTCCGCGATTTGTGAGCAAGTGTCCGAAGAGCATAGCGACACCGTTACAAGCATCGTTCTCGGTGGCGAGCACGTAAGCCTCACGTATGCCGTTCCAGTCGAAACTGGTGTTCATCAATGCCTCAGGGAAATCTCCGTTAGGATAGAAGTCCGTCCACTGACGCTGTCCCTGGAAACCAGCCAAGATGGCGTTATGCCCGAGTGCCTCCTCTTTGAATCCCAGTTCTTTGAGTTTTGGATTGCCTGTCATCAAGTCACGCATAATGATCATCATCTTCACGACAAATTCCCAATCGCCCTCCTTCTGCTCGCGTGCCTTAGTCTTCTCAGGCAGATTGTAATCCTGGCCTTCATTTGGTTTGCAGTTCTTTTCAGTCCAAGCCATAGCCTTCTCGAATTCATCTTTGTCGTATATCCCTTCGGACATACGACGGATAATTTCGGTTAGGTCTATCGATTCATTGCGCATACCAAGATATTCTTGGAAGAACTCAGGACTAACTATTGATCCAGCAATTCCCATGCACATACTACCCATAGACAGATAAGACTTTCCGCGCATGGTTGCGACAGCTTGTGCTGCACGCGCGAAGCGTAAAATCTTTTCCGCTACATCAGCAGGAATGGTGTTGTCATCAAGATCCTGGACATCGTGTCCGTAGATTCCGAAAGCAGGCAAACCCTTTTGAGCATGAGCGGCGAGTACGGCAGCGAGATAAACGGCGCCTGGACGCTCTGTTCCATTGAACCCCCAAACTGCTTTTGGATAATAAGGGTTCATATCCATTGTCTCTGCACCATAGCACCAACAAGAAGTGACCGTGATGGTAGAGCCTACACCTTCGCGCTCAAATTTCTCAGCACATGCCGCACTTTCGGCAACGCGTCCGATGGTTCCATCAGCGATGACACACTCTACTGGTGATCCGTCGCCGTTTTTCAAATTACTGCTGATGAGGTCGGCAACTGCTTTTGCCAGACTCATTGTCTTGTCCTCAAGACTTTCGCGAACACCACCTTGGCGTCCGTCAATTGTTGGACGAATTCCGATTTTAGGATAACTCATAGTAATACTGTTATTACCTATTGGCGGAATTAATTTA
>DHOP01000084.1:16945-38777 GCA_002407775.1 Prevotella sp. UBA5387 | reverse complement strand
AATTCTTATCCCGAACTGGGGTATATATAGATGAAATGAAACAAAAATAAGATACTTTTTGTCATATACACCAAATTTTGTAGCAACAGAAAGCAGAGCATCAAACATACATAAGTAAAACTAGAAATCCCTGGCTATTCAGAAAAAACAGAATAGCCAGGGATTTCTATAATAAATAATTGTGGTTACAAGTAAGCAATTGTCAAGTATATATAATACTTTTTATCTTTCAAATAACCTCAACTTAATATTCAGCAAAAATATATAGTTGCTTATATAACAACTAATTATTGATGCACATCTCTAAGAAGGTCATTAACGGTTTTGACTGGATTAAAAGTTGCAAGTGGCACTTCAACGAAGACAGTATTCCAATCACTCATTGCACCATTCCAAAGACCTGGTAATTCTAGAGCTTTGAGTTCGCGACCGTCCTTGCTCTTGTTGCTGATAAAGCCAGTATTATGGTCGACAAAGTCTGGCAAATTGAACGGCTGGCCCTTATAATCCTTAATAGCGCAGACAAGATCAACTGGATTAAAGTGTGTGCCGGAAGTGAACATATTCATGTACTCGGCATTATTCGTATCGATTTGACTGCTTTCAAGAATCTGAGGACTTACGCTGCCATCAGAGTTATAAGCCAAGAATGGTCCACCTCCAGGCTCTCCGACGTTCTTAACGACACCGCAAACACGCATAGGTCGGTTGAGTTTTTTACGGAGATACAGCACTAATTCTGCATCTTCCAAATTCTTGGTGTCAGCATATCTACAACAAATAACACGTTGAACAAACCGAATTATCTCAAGGAGTTGATCATGACTATATTTACCGCTATCCAATAAATGAAGATAATCAAAAGCCTTTTGTTGAGTCTCTACCAAAACACCAGCAATAATTTGTTTCCAAAGCACCGTGTCTTCCTTAAGTCTATCTGGAACCACATTGTCGATGTTCTTGATAAAAACCACATCTGCATCAATATCATTAAGGTTTTCTATCAAAGCGCCATGTCCACCAGGACGGAACAAAAGCGAGTTATCTGAATTTAGAAAAGGCGTGTTATCAAGATTGGTGGCAATGGTATCGGTGCTTGGCTTTTGTTCTGAGAAAGAAACATCAAACTTTATTCCGAACTTCTGTTCAAAGTAAGGCAGCTTTTCTGCCACTTTATTTTGGAAGAGAACAAGATGGTCATGTGATACTGTGAAGTGGATTTGAGCCTGCCCATCGACAGCAGCATATCGTGCGCCTTCCACTAAGTGTTCTTCCATAGGTGTACGAGACCCATCAGAATAATTATGGAATAGCAACAAACCCTTAGGCAACTGACCGTAATTCAATCCCTGAGGAGTAAGCATATTGGCAACTACGGCTTTATAATTACCAGTCTGAATAAGTTCTTCAATTGATTGTTGATTGTTTTCACGGCACTTTTCATCGAGTGCCTCATAGAACGCAAAACGCTTGATTTCATCGAAAAAGTACTTTTCAAAGTCAGTTGTCGGCACATCATAATCTGCATTCAGAAAGGTAAACAAATTCTTAAACATTCGGCTGGCAGCACCTGAGGCAGGCACAAACTTTACGACACGATGTCCTCCCTCTTGCTTATAAACCTCCCAGGCATTAACAGCATGAGCCTGTGCAGCTTCATCTGGGGCCATGATTCCATCGCCAACAGCCGCTGCAGCCTCAATATGTAGGAAAGGAAAACCATTTCTAACCTGTTCCAATTGATGCTCTACTTGAGCTGTAGTCATCCCACGCCCCTCTATTTGCCTTTTGTTTGCTTCTGTAAACATATTAAGTTGATTTGATGATTGATATTCTTGAACAAAAATAACGAATAATTCACAGATAAGGGTAAGAATTGAGAATAAAATATGTCAGAAATGTACTTTCTTGCCCTTTAACTCATTCCGTAGTAATAATCAAGGCCTTAGTAGAATGTCCTTTAATCAAAGCGAATCGGTTATCGATGCGGCATGCCACGAGCCACAGTATATTGTCATGAGCATCCGTCAATACCAACTGACGACGACGCTGTGGTAACGGCATCTTTAGATCAGTCAGAAAATCGCTGACAAGTTTGCTACCCTTCATGCCAAAAGGCACGAATCGGTCCCCTTCATGGATTGGCCGAAGAGTCAATGGAAATTCAACCTCATCAGCATCAAGCGTTGCCGTAAGGTGGGATTTGTTGATATCAGACTTACTATCAACAAATTGTGTGACAAAGCGAAAATGTGTTTGATCACGGTGACCTTCCTTCTCGTTACCCCAATTTAAAACATGAGGATATTGATAAGTGCCAATCTCTGGTATACGAAATTCAGGCAGGTCCTCCTCCCAATCCTTACGAGGCAAAATATATAATCTATCCCGGTCAACACAAGCAACATAATGAGTTGACTTCCATTTTGCCCCACTCTGTCTATTTGCCATTATTTCTGAAGCCTGAGCACTATTGAAGCCGTATTGACTAACAATGCTCCACAAAAGATATTCAGGAGAAAGTTGAGCTGAGAGAACATTCAAATCATAGCAATTATCATCTACCTGAATAATATTTGTCGATTCTCGTAAAGAACCCTCCACCACCTTAGTAACCTCATGCAAGTGGTCTGTCATTCGAGCAATATTCTCTTTTACAGCTGGATTTATGGTTTCAAGCAATGGTATTACATCAAGTCGTAACTTATTGCGTTGTAATTCATTGTCAAGGTTTGTACTGTCGGTCACATAACTTTGGTCTAAGCTATTTAAATATACCAGGATCTCTGCACGAGACATACCAAGCATCGGCCTTATAATATGGCCATTTCGAGGACACATCCCTTGCAATCCTGCAAGTCCTGTCCCACGAACAAGATTAAGCAATACCGTCTCTACTTGGTCATCTTGATGATGGGCTACACATATATCTTCAGCATTTAAGGCTAAACGAAGCTGCTCAAAGTAACCATAACGAAGTTCACGAGCAGCCATCTCTATGGAGACATGATGTGCTGAAGCATAGCCAAGCGTATCAAAATGTACGAGATGAAGCTTGATACCTAGTTGTTCGCAGAGTGAAACGCAAAAATTCTCATCTCGATCACTTTCCTCACCTCGTAAATGGAAATTGCAATGAACAGCCTCAACCTTATATTCCAGTACAATGAGGACGCGTAAGAGTGCCACACTGTCTGCTCCACCTGACAATGCAACGAGATAAAGACCTTCATGACGCATAAGTGAGCGCCGCTTAATCTCATTGGCAATTTTCTGGTGAAAAGGTATAGACATGTTTATTCCACGTAAAGAACCAACCCCTTAAGATATTCGCCTTCTGGATGATAGATACTAATTGGATGATCAGCAGGCTGATGTAACTGATGAAGAATACGCACTTTGCGACCCGCCTGAGCAGCTGCGGTGAAAACGGCACGCCGAAAATCGTCTTTCGAAACAACCTGGGAGCAACTGAAAGTGAACAACAAACCTCCGGACTTTATATGAGAGAGACCCTTCATATTAAGCCTTGTATAACCCTTTAAGGCATTGCGCAATGAACTACGATGCTTCGCAAACGCAGGTGGATCAAGCACTATTAGATCATAAAGGTTGTCGGTTTCTTCGAGATACCTAAAAGCATCGTCAACGAAAGCTTTGTGGCGAGAGTCATCTGGGAAATTAAGCGCAACATTATTGTTGGTCAATTCAATAGCTTTGGCACTGCTATCGACAGAATGAACGAGCTTTGCTCCACCGCGCATGGCATAGACCGAGAATCCTCCAGTATAACAAAACATATTGAGTACACTCCGATCTTTCGAATAATGTTCCACAAGTGACCTATTCTCCCTTTGATCAACAAAGAATCCCGTCTTCTGTCCGCGAAGCCAATCAACACGAAATTTCAGGCCATTTTCAACCGTTATGTTGTTATCTGTCTGTCCATGGATAAATCCATTTGCTTGGCCAAGTTCATCCGCGTTCGGCAGTGTGGTATCGCTTTTATAGTATACATTACTGATGCGACTGCCCATCACTTCCAATAGAGCCTTGCATATGTCCTCTCTGCAAAGGTGCATGCCCAAACTATGAGCCTGAATCACTGCCGTCTGATCATAACAATCTATGATCAGTCCTGGCAAATTGTCACCCTCACCATAAATCAGTCTATAGGTGCTATTTTGTGTATTGTCAGCAACACCTATGCTTTGGCGCATACGTAATGCATCCGAAAGGCGCATTGTCCAAAACTTATGATCTATAGCAATATCCTGAAACGCAAGTACACGTACGGTAATCGAACTGTTCTGATAATGCCCTACTGCAATGAAATTGCCATCAGCAGTTATTACACGCACCAAGTCTCCTTCAGCTACTCCTTCGTCTACACGTTGTACAGCACCAGAAAAAACCCAAGGATGGAAACGCAAAAGGGACTCCTCTTTGCCTCGTTTCAGATATATATTTTTATAGCTCATCTTGTCATTATTGCCAATGAATTCTTATTCTGTAGTCTGATTTTTGACCATTTCATCAGACTTCACGGGGTCAGGTACAGCGATTAGGTCGTAGTCATGTGTTGTTTTAAGCCTCATAATTTCCTCGTATAGATGGATACAGCTCCATGCATCGATAGCGGCATACTGCTTTTGCTTATCACTCAGCACCGAGGCCTCCCAATTAGAAAGTCGTTGGCGCTTTGAGATCTTTTTGTGAAAGAAGTTTGCATATAGCTTTTGAAGACTAAGATCCTCCACGCCAAGATCATTAACCATGTCCTGGAGATCAATAAAAAGACCAGGCTTAAACGGATGAAGTGCCTCCAATGCACGAAGATCGTCATGCCATGAAAGGCCTATTTTACGTACAGCGGTATCTTCAAGTAATTGTTTAATCTTCGGCGTCATCCCTGTATGATTCAAGCGAAACAAGAAGCAAGTGTCACGATTCGATACCTGAAGGAGACATACTTGATGTTGTTCGCCACGCTTAAATGCAGGCCTCGTCTCTGTGTCAACTCCAAGAATATCGCTTGAAAGCAAATAATCTACTGCCTTGTCCGTCTCTTGGGGCGATATTATAGAAATTATTCGTCCAGGGAACTCTAATGTAGGAAGTCCAGATATCAGCTTCTTATCGAACTTACTATATATGTTTTTTCTCATCGATTTTTTTTACTTGATGCAAAAGTATAAAAAAACGATGGATAAAATATGAAAAGACGATGGAATTTTCCATCCATTTCGAAAAAACAAGATTCACTATAGTGTCTATGAAAGAACCGTAATGAAATTGTGTAACAAATTGAATCACAACGTGAATCAATTTGATTCATGGAGTGATTCAAATTGATTCACTCGATGAAACAACTTGTTTCACAACCTCCTAAAAACCTCATTCCGCCCTATACTGTATTGAATTCAATGATTTTCAAAGGATTATGCAAATACGTTAAACATGAATCTAATGATTAAATTAATTCTATCGTCGTTAGTTCCAGAATTGTATTATCGTGACGATACGCGTCAAGTATTGCAAATATCTTATAAACTTCGTCTTCTTTTATTTTGAGTTTCAAGTGAAATCTATTACTTTTGCATATAAAGTAAAGAAAGCATCGATAATGGCAAGGAAAAAGACCAGCCGTAAGTCAAAAAAGTTTAGCGAGGCGACTGGATTCAAATATATCTTCGAGAACGAAACCTCCAATTTCTTTTTGGGGTTGATTATTCTGGCGATAGCTGTGTACATTATCATTGCTATGGCGTCGTTTCTCTCCACAGCGCAAGTTGATCAGAGCATGTTGGAAAACATGCGACCGGGAGAATGGCTCAATCAAAATAAAGAATTCACGAACTATTGTGGATCGTTTGGTGCCATTCTATCCTACTATCTGATGACAGTAAACTTCGGTTTACCGGCTTTCCTTATTCCCCTATTCCTCGTTTTGGTTGCCTTGAAGTTAACACGTGCATACCACGTGAATCTCTGGAAATGGTTCCTTGGCACGGCATTAGTGATGGTTTGGAGTTCTGTCACTTTTGCGAAATTCCTAACCCCACTCATGAGCAACATGGTCTTCAACCCAGGAGGAAATCATGGCGTGTTTTGCGTAAAGCAATTAGAGAACATGATCGGGCCTCCAGGACTAACAGCTATATTGCTGATCGTGGCTCTTGCATTTCTCACGTATCTTAGCGCTGAAACCATAGAAATCATTCGTAAAGCACTAAACCCCGTAAAATACATTACCAATAAGGTAAAGTTTACAGTTACAAACCACGCGTCTAAAGACGAGGGAACCGAACAAATAGAGGTTGAAGAAGTTATTGATGACGAAGAGGAAGAACTGCCCACGGTTGTTGACCTCACTGATATGACTCAGGGGCAATCACCCATTATACCACCTAGAGGTGGCCAACTCAACGAATCTGACGACAAACCTCTACCTGTTGTGGAGAGTGAACTTGTCGTTGACAAGGTTCAACAAGAGGCCAAAGCATCTGGCAACGGTGCCACTGCAGAGGAAAGATTATCGGTTCCTATCAACCCTTGGGAGCCTTTTACCAACTACAGGTTTCCCAATTGCGATCTGTTGAAGAAATATAACTCCAAGCCTGTCATTGACATGGAGGAGATAACTGCCAACAACAATCGCATTATAGAAGTGCTTAGCAGCTTTGGAGTGAAGATTTCTCGAATCAATGCAACTGTGGGTCCTACGGTTACACTGTATGAGATAACCCCGGCTGAAGGTGTGCGAATTAGCAAGATTCGTGGTCTTGAGGCAGATATAGCCCTTAGTTTGTCTGCTCTGGGCATCCGTATCATTGCGCCCATACCCGGAAAGGGTACCATTGGTATTGAGGTACCTAACAAGAGTCCACAAATAGTGTCGGTCGAAAGCGTTGTCAACACCAAGAAGTTTCAGACCTCGCACATGGCTCTTCCCATGGCTTTGGGCAAGACCATCACCAACGAAGTCTATATGGTTGACCTTGCTAAGATACCCCATTTGCTCGTTGCCGGCGCTACAGGTCAGGGTAAATCTGTGGCTCTCAATGCCATCATCACTTCTCTACTTTACAAGAAACACCCCAACGAACTCAAGTTTGTGCTTGTCGATCCCAAGAAAGTGGAGTTCAGTATCTACAACAAGATTGCACCTCACTACATGGCTGCCTTGCCTGAAAACGAGGATGAGCCCATCATAACCGACGTGCAAAAGGTTGTGCGCACCCTCAATTCGCTCTGCAAGCTCATGGATACTCGTTATGACTTGTTGAAGAAGGCGCAAGTAAAGAAGATTTCTGAATACAACGATAAGTTCATTCATCATAAGCTTCGCCTAACTGATGGCCATGAGTACATGCCATATATCGTGGTACTCATCGACGAGTTTGGCGACCTCATCATGACAGCGGGAAAGGAAATCGAGCTGCCTATCCAGCGTATTGCACAGTTGGCACGCGCAGTAGGCATACACATGGTGATTGCAACCCAACGTCCTACTACTAAAGTTATCACGGGTAACATCAAAGCGAACTTCCCTGGACGTATGGCTTTCCGTGTGACTTCGCAGATTGATTCACGAACTATCCTTGATGCAACTGGCGCTGATCAGCTCATTGGTCGCGGTGATATGCTCTTCCTTGCAGGAGGAGAGCCTATTCGAATTCAGTGTGCATTTGTAGATACTCCCGAGATAGAAGAAATCTGTGACTATATTGCAGCACAGCCAGGACCAGTTGATCCAATGGAGTTGCCAGAACCCGACGAGAACAACAACATGATTAGCGGAGGCTCAGGAACTACAGATGCAAAGAACCTTGATCCTTATTTTGATGAGGCAGCCCATGCCATTGTCATTACGCAACAAGGCTCTACAAGTATGATTCAACGCAGATTCTCCATCGGTTATAACCGTGCCGGGAGACTTATGGATCAATTGGAAGCTGCTGGCATTGTGGGTGCAGCACAGGGATCAAAGCCACGTGATGTGTTAATCACAGATGAAAACAGCCTCAACAGTTTACTGAATCAGCTCCATAGCAGTTAAGGTTAAACGTTATTAATGATGGTAACATCTACCCTAGCAATGCCGTTATTGAAATTGTAAGTACAAAAAGATGACTGTAAAATGAAGAAAATAACAATGATAGCACTGTTGACACTCACCACACTGTGTGTGTCGGCACAAAAGGCGACGCAAGCTCAAAAGGTATTGGACAAGACAGCCGCCATTATCGGCAACAAAAGTGGTGCCTCGGCCAACTTTCACATTTCGGGTGGTGATATCAAATCAACCTCTGGAACCATCTCCATCAAAGGCAATATGTTCTATGCCCGTGCAGGTGGTGCTGTGGTTTGGTACAATGGTAAGACACAGTGGAGCTATCTGAAAAGCACTAACGAAGTAAACGTAACGACACCTACAGAAGCACAACGTATGAAAATGAACCCGTATACTTTCATTACGATGTATAAAAGCGGATACAATCTCAGAATGACTACATCTAGTGCAAACTATCAAGTGCACATGACGGCACAAAATAAAAACCGTGGTGTCTCTGAGATATACCTCACAATCAATCGCAAGAGCTATATTCCCAGTGTCATAAAAATGCTTTCGGGGGGTAAATGGTCTACGATTACTATATCAAATTTCCGCAAAAAGAATCTTCCTAACTCTATGTTTACTTTTAGAGCAAAGGATTTTCCAACTGCTGAAGTAATAGACTTAAGATAACAATCAAAACAAAACTACTATAATAAAAAGCTTCTTATGACAACTCTTTCATTTTATCAGCTCTTTCGCCTGCTACAGCATCATAGGGAGCTCTCTGAGAAGCGTGACCCTATTTACGAAGCTAACAAGGCCGCTAAATGGCTAGTAGGCATATCATTCACATTCATGATTGCTTACATGCTCATGTTTGCTGTAATCTTGGCAATGGGGGCTAATGAATCGAAAACTCTTACCTCACCAGAGTTTATCATGGCAGCAATGCCAGTTATTCTCCTTATAGACTATTGGTTTAGGTATATCTCTCAGCAGACACCTGCCCAGATAGTCAAGCCATATGTCTTATTGCCTATCCCAAGATACACCACCGTCGATTGCTTTATATTGAGATCTTTGTTCAACTGGGGTAACACGATATGGTTTACGATCCTTATTCCCTTTTGTATGATGTCGGTATTATTCAGCTATGGATTGCTCACTTCGCTGTCCATTATGCTGCTCTATTACATCATCACATTAGCAGACAGCCAGTTTTACTCGATTACACGCACATTGGTGATCAACAAGATGCTGTGGTGGATACTACCGATAGCAGCTTCTGTTTTACTTATCACTCCAGGATTAATCCTGGGATTTGATGACTTTTTTATCTTTTACTCTAATATCGGCACTGGATTAGAAAATGGAAATATAATCCCTCATGTTGTTGCACTAGTCATTTTGATTGGATTGGTCGAAATCAACCGTAGGGTTCAATACCATAGTATTTGGGACGAACTAGGCAAGCAGAAAGATACTTCACCAAAGACGATTCACAAATTGAGCTTCCTGGAAAGATATGGGGATATGGGAGAACACCTCAAATTGGAAGTAAAGTCCTTGCTTAGAAATAAGAATCCACGGAAGAGTTTTATATCATCTATTGCGGTTATTGTCGTCATCAGTCTGCTTATAACGTTCACCGAAGTCTACGACACATCGTTTATGACAAACTTCTGGTGCATCTACAACTTCGTGATCTTTGCTGTTATGATGCTCGTTAAGGTAATGAGTTTTGAAGGAAATTACATTGACGTCCTCATGGTTCACAAGGAAAACATCCTGAAACTGCTCACTGCAAAGTATTATTTTTACTGTGGACTACTGATACTGCCATTTATCCTGATGCTTCCCATGGTCTTTGTAGGTAAATGGTCGATAATGATGTTGTTATCTTATGGCCTGTTTACTGCAGGTTTCCAACACTTCACCATTATGCAGTTGGCCGTTTACAACAACAAAAAAATACCCCTTAACGAGAAGTTTATAAGTAAAGGTGGCGTAGATAACAATTATATCCAAATGTTAGAAGTGATAGGAACGTTTATTATTCCAATAACCCTTATTCAAATATTGGAAACATTCCTAGGCACTACATATGCTTGGTTCACCATGATGGCTATCGGAGTAGGATTTATTGCTGCACACCGCCTTTGGCTACGCAACATCTATAACCGATGGATGAAGCGTAGGTACAAAAACATGGAGTCCTTTCACATCTAATTGTTCTATCTGAAAAAGGTAAAGTAAATATAGGTAAGCGCAGCTATTATAACCAAAATGCCTATTGCACGAAAAAGGCAACCTGTTACTTTTTTGATGATTATGATGCCTAATACTATGGCTATGATAATGAAAAGATAAAAAGAGAAGCTTGTATTCATTGTCAACTTGCTAAATAATTAAAATAATTGTGTAAATGCATGGGGTATGTTTGTTGAAAACTCCATGGGCTCATGGGTGACTGGATGATAGAAACAGAGCACATAAGCATGTAAGCACAGTCTCCCAATAGGGTCGTCTCCGTTTCCATATTTCGGATCTCCACACACAGGATGGCTCATGTCAGCGGCATGCACACGTATCTGATTCTTGCGTCCTGTCTCAAGTTTGAACTCCACTAAGGAATACTGTTGATTGCGGTCTAAAGTTACAAAATGAGACACTGCGTACTTTCCCCCATTGTCAACAGGACTGCTATATGTAACGTAGGCTGTATTATCTTTAAGCCAACTGGCTATTGTGCCTTGATTGTCTTCCATTACACCTGACAGAACAGCAACATAGCGTCGATCATAAACGGTATGATGCCAATCAGCCTCAAGGGCCAATGCCGTTCGCTTATCTTTGGCGTAAATCATCAAGCCGCTTGTGTCGCGGTCAAGACGGTGCACGATATGTGCCGTGCAATGTTGCTTGGTGTTGCGAAAATAATCATCCAAGACACTCTTAACATTCAGAGAACTATGCCCTGCAGCCATGCTGAGGATGCCAATATTCTTTTCAAGGACAACTAAAAAGCTATCCTCATAGACAATCTTTACATAACGGCTTCGCAGTGTACGGTTACGTTTGGTTTTGCTGACAGCAATCTTCATACCGGGTGTTAGGGCAAAATCGAAGTGTGTAACAGTCTTTCCATTTACCTTTATTCCTTGCCCACTGAGTGTGGCTTTAACCTTACTGCGACTCTCATTGACATTCTTCAGAAGCCAATCAAGAAGCATTGACGCTTCCTTGACCTCATAATAGTCGTAGGATTCACGCTTCATGCCATCTGAATTTGTATAGCCTTTCTTCTTCATTTCCATTTTACTCCTTTCGTTTCCAAATGCTAATTATCTTTCTTCTGATTGCAATGATATTGAAAACGCTAACCAAAACAAACAATCCTATACCCAGAATAATGGCCGGAAACATCGTTCCTCCATCTATTTCAGGAAATAGCGTTTCTATGATATTCATATAATATCCACGCAAAAAGAACAGCGCTAACCATGCGATGAGCAATACGCCCACGTTCAATCCAATAGTCAGCCACTGGTATGGTGCAGCAACACGCCCTGGACTATATCCAATGAGGAGCAAGTTCTCAAGCTTTTCAGCATTCTTCTGCACCAAAAGATATATGCTGAGCATAAGAATATAGAAACTCAATAGTGAGATTATCAAGCCAACAAACATTACAAGGGAAACCATCATTCGTAAGAAATAGGTGGTTTTCTCTGTCTGTAACTGATCATTTTCTACCTCATAACCCTTTCGATCAATATACTTAGTCGACAACTGGTCGGCACTATTATCGACTTGAAGAATTAGACGGGTAGGATCAGAATGCCCATCTGGCGCAAAATATGCATTACTCCAGTCCATAAATGCCTGAGGAACCACAATTGTGCTAAGCCGATTAGAGAATCCAATGACTTTCCCGACAAACTGCTGTTGGTGCCCATTGCCATGAATATAGATGTTGAAATCTATCATACCAACCAGTCCATCACTGATCTTTGGCAACGAGTGGCTTTGTGCAAAGCCAAAGTTGTACATAGCGATATAGCTACGTGGCAAAATAATAGGAACTTCACGAGCACCCGGTTTGTAACTCCAGTTCTTCAAAGGGATGTCGATAAATTCATCGGGAATACTTTCGAAGAAAAGCTCTGAGTTAAGTATCTCAGTGCCATTAATGCCCATATGTGCATCCACTTTATATTCAGTGGATGTAAACTTGCCCACCTTAGTGGCAAAAACCTGACGCTTTAGATCACTAATCTCGTCATTGGTAAAGGCATTGCTACGCCCACTGACTGTACTGCCCATACCAATCTTCTTGCTGAGAATGACATAATCATTCCGCATAAAGGAGTCTTGGGAAGTAAAAACGGGCATTACATCTTTATAGAATTGGTAGCCAAGCAGGACAATGAACATCCCGAAAAGATTGGCAAAGAAGAACCCCACAAACTGTGCAACATTAATATGCTGCTTCAATAATTTCCAAACCAAACTCATAATCGCAACGTTTTGTCGTAGTTTAAGGCGATATGCTTACCTATACTCGTCAAGATAACCCCAGCTCCCTGTGCTTTTGCCTCTTCCATTAGGATTTCACCCATTAGCTGCGAATTCGAATCATCGAGGTGAGAGATGGGTTCATCAGCCAACAGAAAGTCAAAAGGCTGCACCAACGCCCGAATCATGGCCACACGTTGTTGTTGTCCAAACGACATCCGCCCTACCTTTGCATCTAATTTGTCAGCAATATCCAAACGATCAAACCATTCCTTAATCTGTGCCTCCGACTTAAAATTAGTGAGCTTATTCTTGATTTCCACGTTCTCAAAAGCCGTCAACTCAGGAAACAAACGTAATTCCTGGAAAAGATGACTGATATGGTTCTGACGTAAATCAACCCAATCCTGAACCTTGAAATTTAATGCATTTTGGTCGTCGATAAGCACTTTCCCAGCATAATCATGACGATAACCCACGATATAGCTACAAAAAGTACTCTTACCTTTACCTGAATCGGCCTCTATAAGATAGACCTGTCCTTTCTCAAATTTAATATCTTGATTCCATATTTCGGAATCCAAGTTATTTTGTTGCGCAAATACCTGTGGCACAACAGACACAAGACGAATTGAATTCATCAGTTTATTTTAATGTATATACGATAGCGTTGAGCTTACCAAACATAGGTTGTAACAACCCTGTTATGGCTTGGGCCTTATCTCCTTGGAAAGCAGCGAAGTTGATAATCATCACCATCCGCTCTCCCTTAATTTTGTTTTGCAATGCCATATTAATGGGATTCTTTGAGGCAGTAATGCTTTGTAATGCATCTTCTTTACTGCCACCACTCATATATTGCCAGTCCTTTGTAACGCCAAAATAGTATGCCATCTTAGCACTCTGGTAATAATAACAGTCACGTCCCCAGTCTCCGATATGGCCACCTGCAGGAACACTCTGTTTCCAATAGTCAACATCAGCTAACCAATTCGCATGTTTCAACTTTGCTGCCATTTTCATTTGGAAGTTATCATTGCTCTTATTGGGAGTGATAATCGCCATATCACCATCAAAACTCTTGATGATATTATCCATGTCAATGGCTGAGTTTATGCCCGAAAGCATAGTCTTAAGCCCTTTATTCTGACGCAATAACTCGATAAACTTTTTTCCATCAACATTTACGAAAAGTCCCATCGCATCAGTATTCGACATCGACTTTGCATAGTTTCCTTTGATTGAACGATAGGTTTTGGCTGCTTTGACCAAAGCTTCATTTACTTTTTTATTAAAAGAAAAAGTCTGTCCTTTAACCCACAGCACACTATCTTTTACATTCATCTCTGCTGCAAGCATCACATCGGAGGCGTCGGCGTCCTTGGGTGCGCCCAGCGTAAATGGGGCAACAAACTGCTCGGGCAAAACCTGAGCTTGGCAAACCATTGCCATTGGCGAATCGATGGAGTCGAGCTTTTCATACATTGGTGTGCCCATAATACCGTCTTCTTCATCCGAAGACAGATAGGTTGCCATGCGTGCCATCATTTCGGATTCTCCCGATGCCACGACTGGCCCCATCAGTAGAGCAGCCTTATCTGAGTAACCAATAACCCAATGATTTGGCAAAACCGTAAAATCGTACCCTCTTCGTTGAGTCAGTTCCAGTCCCGACTTACTTAAAACATCGCCAAACTTGCTTTTATCGTCCATCCGAGCACATAACCCGAAATTACCTTGAGCATCCTCAAAAAAATAGATATTTGAAGACAGATCCAACCCGGTCTTATCAAGAGTGGTCATATGAAGTAATGATTTCAAAAGCACAGGACTACCTGCCCCACTCAATTTCGCCGTATTCATCGATATGAGCAACGTACTTTCTTGCGGAATAGCGTTGAGGTAACTGGTATCGGAGCATGAAGTTAACATAGCAGCAAGCACCGCTATGATGTAAAACTTAATTCTTTTCATAGTATTCTCTTTGAAATTTGCGCCATGGAAACAGCCATCAATCCTGCTGTCTCAGTCCGCAGACGGCTTCTTCCAAGCGAAATAGATTCATATCCGTGGTCAATAGCAAGTTTCACTTCATCGATTGAGAAATCCCCTTCAGGGCCAACCAATATAGTGATATCTTCTTCAGGTGCTATATGACCTAATCTTTGGAACAAATCTACCTTGGGAAATTCATCATAACAATGGGCAATAAAATTATGCGATCCCTTGTTTTGACCAACAAAAGCCTTGAAATCCATTAACTCATTTACCACAGGTTTCCATGGCTTACGGCTCTGCTTCATCGCAGACACCACAATCTTATCGATACGATCAATGCGAATATTGCGCCTTTCGGAAAATTGACAGTTTAAGAATAACACTTCATCGAATCCGACTTCCGTGGCTTTCTCCACCATCCATTCCATACGATCCATCATCTTTGTAGGAGCGATGGCAAGATGAATACGCCCCTTCCATGTCTTCTCTTGTGGAAGACGCTCTTTTATTTCATAAAGGCAATGGTTTCCAGAAGCCAGGGTAACCTCTGCCTTATAGAACGTGCCATAGCCGTCCATAAGGAATATCTCATCACCGGCTTGTAATCGAAGCACTCTCAATGCATGCTGCGCCTCTTCCCGAGGCAGTTCCGTCAGCTCATCTGCATGAGATAAATAAAAATATCTTGCTTCCTTCATGATAAATTTTCTGCAGCCTCTGGCATGCTATCCCCATCCGTTTCCTCGGCCAATCTTTTACGACGATTGATCTCATCACGAAGATGCGACGCCATTTCATAGTTTTCATTCTGCACGGCTTTATCCAAAGCACTTTGCAACATCTCATCACTAATGGTGTTTACTGGCAAGGAAATTCCAATAGATTCACTGTCATAAACCGTACTTTGCCGCATGAATAACTGCTGATCCATGAGGACCGGCACATCTCCATGAGACACAAACGATAGCAATACACCCTCGGCAGCGCTAATAGGAATGTCGTCAAGAGTATCAATATTGCTCAGCACAGCTTGGTATTTACCTTCCACGAGAGAATCGAGATGCACTTCAAAACGTAGCACGCTTTGCCAACGAATGGCTTTCCACAATACCTCTGGCAATAATTTTTCAAGAAACGGTGTTTTGTTCATCCTCACACCAAACTCGTGAAGCACAAGTTTATCGCATGGCAATGCTACTTGGCGCTGTTCATTGCTATCAGTCAACACCAGCAGACCAATATCCTTGGTGCCCACAATTTCAGAAACACTCCTGAATATCAATCTTATCCTTTCACTCATGCGCCAGCTGTCAGCTCCTTTTTGGGTCTAAAAATAATGGCAAATAGCACACCCACGACTAATGCGTAGACAGCGAACGTGTACCAACACGGTGGCCAATTCGTCACCCCATCTACTGTATTAGAGTTCACCACGGCTTGTGCTCCAAGAGAACCAATAGATGCTCCTAATCCGTTTGTCATGAGCATGAATAGCCCTTGAGCTGATGAACGTAGCTGGGGATCCGTCGATTTATCGACGAATAACGACCCAGATATATTGAAGAAGTCAAAGGCTACACCATAAATTATCATTGACATGACAAACATCCATACCCCATTTCCAGGGTTACCTGCTCCTAATAAAGCGAAACGAAGTACCCAAGCAAACATGGCAATGAGCATCACATTCTTGATACCATAGCGCTTCATAAAGAAAGGTATCATCAAAATACATACCGTCTCACTCACTTGAGAAATGGAATAAAGTATCACGGAGTGCTTTACACCAAATGAAGCGGCGTATTCAGGGACATCAGCGAAACTCTCTATGAACGGTGTTGCAAAGCCATTAGTGATTTGCAAGCTGACACCAAGTAGCATAGAGAAGATGAAGAAGATGGCCATCTTACGCTGCTTGAACAACGAAAAAGCTTGCAAGCCAAGCGCGTCGACCACTGACTTCTTATTATCATTATTAGAAACCGGACACTCTGGCAGGGAGAACGAATAAAAGAAAAGCACCAAGCTAAGTATACCGCTTGTTACAAACTGTAACTCGTTGCTCTTGTAACCCATCAAATCAACAAACCACATGGAGCAGATGAAGCCAACAGTACCCAACACACGAATAGGAGGAAAGTCCTTCACAGTATCAAGTCCTGCTCTTGAGAGCGCAGAATACGCTACACTGTTGCTTAGCGCAAGGGTGGGCATATAAAACGCCACGCTCACACTGTAGAAAGAAAAGAGGACTCCAAACTGCGCCGCATCACCCAGAGCATACCCGTACCAGGCGGCAGCAAACATAGACATGCCGGCAAAGAGGTGACAAATACCTAAAAGTTTTTGTGCAGGTACCCAACGATCGGCAATAATACCCATCAGAGCAGGCATGAAAATAGATACAACACCTTGCATGGCATAAAAAGCACCAATATGGCTTGCCATACCTATACGTCCCAAATAAATTCCCATACAAGTGAGGTAAGCACCCCACACCGCAAACTGTAGGAAATTCATGATTGCCAAACGAACTTTTAAATTCATCTTAATTCGTTATTAATATTGGTGCAAAGATAATACTTTTATTGGAAATAGTGATTTCGAAGGGGAAATAAGTAGCCCGATTTAGCATTGCTTTTCATTACGAAATAAAGGACATTTAATATATGTTAATAGCTAATATTTCTTTACGATTAAGATTTGGTTTCATTAAAAAATTAATACCTTTGCAGCGTTAAAACTAAACCGCTTCAACTTTGAAGCACTCCCCCGATATTTAAAATTTTACCATACTCACATGTATAGCAAAGAGGAATTATTATCTAAGAGCATTCCGGTGCTTGAGGATATTGCCAACAATCTTGGCTTGGAAGTCAAGGATTACGACGAAAAAGAAACACTAATTTACGAGATTCTAGATAAGCAAGCTATTGATGAGAGTAGCCATAGCTTATTAGCCACATCAAAACACAAACGCGCCCGCATTCCCAAAAAAGAACCCGACCATATCTATTCTGTCAAAGGCAAGAATGGAGAAAACCTTGATGCCAAGAGCAACAAGTCAGGAAGCACCCAGCCTTCTCTCTTCAAGAGCGCTCCATCTGAAAAGCAAGAGACCGCCCCACAGGAGGCAACGAAGGATATTATAGATGAATTAAAGGCCAAGTTGGACGCATTACCCAAACACAGGGGTCCAAAGACCAAAGAGGAGAAGGAATTGCTCACTGAAATAGAAATTGCGAAGGGAAACCTCAAGTCAGAGGATATACCAACAGAAGAACCCGAATTGTCAGAGTTAGAAGTCATTGACGAGGCACCTATCCAGGAGCCAGTGTCACAAGATGAAGAGTCTTTTATACCAGAAGCTGCTTTTGCTTCAGGAAAGGTAGGGAACGAGAACGCCGACAATGAAGACCTGATAGCCCAGCTCCAAGCTAAAATCAACGAACATAATGAGTCTACTGACGATCAGCAAGACATGGACTTTGGTGAAACCGTATGGGCTGGAGATCCAGGCGACGGAACCGATTTTATCACAGTCGTAGATCTTCCTATAGAGGACCAAGGTGTCGTACCCAACTATGACATGTTCGACAATCCCATCGCTTCTTTTGCACAGCCCACTCCAGTACCTTATCAGCAGCCCGCTGCTCCTGCCCCAGTTAGTCAAACATTCTATGACTTCAACGATATAATAGACGCCATTGGTGTGTTGGAAATAATGCCTGATGGCTATGGTTTCCTCCGCAGTAGCGACTATAATTATCTGTCCTCGCCCGATGACATCTATGTTGCCGGAAACCAGATCAAGCATTACAATCTCAAAACCGGTGACGTTGTCCAATGCAAGGTGCGTCCACCTCACGAGGGAGAGAAGTACTTCCCACTATCGAGCATTGTAAAAATTAACGGCCGACAGCCAGAGGAAATACGCGACCGCATACCATTCGAGCACCTCACCCCACTCTTCCCTGACGAGAAATTCACGCTCTGTGGCGACCCAAAGACTACCAATCTTTCCACGCGCATTGTAGATCTCTTCTCTCCTATCGGCAAAGGACAGCGCGCGCTCATTGTGGCCCAGCCTAAAACAGGTAAGACTATCCTCATGAAGAATATCGCTAACGCCATAGCAGCTAACCATCCCGAAGCCTATCTGATGATGCTTCTCATAGACGAACGCCCGGAGGAAGTTACCGATATGGCTCGCACCGTAGATGCTGAAGTCATCGCTTCAACCTTCGACGAGCCTGCAGAGCGTCACGTCAAGATCGCCGGCATCGTCTTGGAAAAAGCCAAGCGAATGGTGGAATGTGGACACGACGTAGTCATCTTCCTTGACTCCATTACCAGATTAGCCCGTGCTTATAACACAGTATCGCCCGCAAGTGGTAAAGTGCTTACTGGTGGCGTAGACGCCAATGCACTTCAGAAACCTAAACGATTCTTTGGTGCCGCACGCAATATCGAGGGAGGCGGATCGCTTACTATCATTGCCACCGCTCTGATTGACACAGGTAGCAAGATGGACGAGGTGATCTTCGAAGAGTTTAAGGGTACAGGCAACATGGAGTTGCAGCTTGATCGCTCACTAAGCAACAAGCGCATCTTCCCAGCTGTGAACCTTGTAGCTTCAAGCACACGTCGCGATGATTTACTGCAAGATAAGACTACAATTGACCGAATGTGGATTTTGCGCAAATATATTGCCGACATGAACTCCATGGAAGCAATGAACGCAATACATGGAAATATGGAGAGAACTCGAGACAACGCTGAGTTCCTAATGTCAATGAACGGTTAAGTAACAGCAATTGTGCAGCTTCGGCTGCGCAATTGCTGCTACCTCATTTGGTGATTCAAATTGATTCACCGTCTGATTCAATTTGTTTCACTGCGTGATTCAATTTACTTCACTCCGTGATTCAATTTGAATCACAATCCGACAAGTTAGCTTTCGCAACTTCGCCGAAACGTAAAGTCAGACTGTATAATGCTAAAATCAAATCGCTTGCTTTGCTTCGTTCTTCTCGCTTGTGCTACTATTACCGCACAAGCCCAGATGAAATGGAGTCAAAACTTTCAGAATTACTTTGACCAATACAAAGACTTGGCCATAGAGCAGATGCTACGTTTTCGCATTCCTGCAAGCATCACACTGGCACAAGGCGTTTTTGAGAGTGGTGCCGGAAATAGTCGTTTGGCAGTGCTTGGCAACAATCACTTTGGCATCAAGTGCCATGACTGGACAGGACGTACCATTACAGAGGACGACGATTATAATGGTGAGTGCTTTCGTGCCTACGATGATGCAAAGCAAAGTTATGAAGACCACTCCAAGTTCCTAAGCAGAAACCAGCGATATGCTCGACTCTTCCAACTGTCTATCAAAGACTATAAAGGTTGGGCACGCGGCTTGAAGGATTGTGGCTATGCCACAAACCCCAACTATGCCAATAAGATTATTGATATCATAGAGTTGTATCGACTTTATCAATACGACGAGGCAAAGAGCTATGACCGTTTCATAGCCCAGCACTCTGGTAAGGATCAGCCAGTGAAGAAGGGTGGAAATTTGCACCCGATCAAACTCTATAATAAGAACTATTACCTCTTTGCACGTGAAGGGGACACGTTCAAGTCTATAGGACAGGAGACGGAACTCTCTGGTAAAAAGATTGCTCGCTACAATGAACGAGATTATAACGATGTGTTGCATGAGGGTGACATTATCTATTTAAAGAAAAAGCAGAAGCGCGCCATTAAAACTTTCAAGAATCGTCCGCACACCGTAAAGGCGGGAGAGAGTATGTATTCCATTGCTCAGTTGTATGGCATCAGACTGAAGGACTTGTATAAGATGAACGATTTCACTCCTGATCATAACATTCGTGTGGGTGAAATAATTCGCATCTATTAGGCCGGGACACATCTTTGATTCACCTTCAGCGCTATAGAAAGTGTTAGATCATTCTATCAATTAATGTAATACAAGCCATCATAAAGCGTTATTTTCCTAACAAGGAGGAAAAGCTGTTGATTGCCTAAATATTGGTTTCAACAAACCTTGAATATGAAACATTATATTTAATGCGTCATTTTCTGAACTCTATATATTATAATTGACAATACACAAGATGATGAGAAGACAGGTATTTCTATTCTACTTATTATTGCTTTCCTGTACGGCGGCGACAGCACAGCAATTTGACGACTATTTCACCGACCAAACATTGCGTGTTGATTACCTCTTCTCAGGTGACCACAATACACAAAACATCGCAGTGGACGAACTGCTCGTGGAGCCACGCTGGTATGGCAAGCGTCACAGGTTAGCGGAAGTTCCTGTAGAAGGAAATGGCCAAATCACCGTGCGCGATCACCACTCGGGACGTGTTATCTACCGAAACTCCTTCTCCACACTGTTTCAAGAGTGGCAGCAAGAACCGGAGGCACTGAACAAAGTAAAGTCGTTTGAGAATGTGTTTCTTGTGCCTATGCCCAAGGACACAGCTGATATCACTCTTGACCTTCGCAACAATCGTCGTGAAATCTCCTCCTCGATGACACACCAAATAGTGCCTTCGGATATCCTCATTAGACCCATTGGCTATAAGGATGTTACTCCTTTCGAAACATTACAAAAAGCCAGTGATAGCACCAATTGCATCTATTTGGCCTACCTTGCCGAGGGTTATCAAGCATCGGAGATGAACACCTTTATAGCTGATGCTCGTACAGCGATGGAAGCATTGTTTGCTCATGAACCATATAAGTCAATGCGACAATACTTCAATATCATTGCCGTAAAGTCACCATCAAAAGAAAGCGGTGCCAGCGAACCAGGCAAAGGTATCTGGCGCAACACTGCACTCAACTCTCATTGGGACACAAATTATAGTGAGAGATATCTTACAACATCACACCTGAAGGACATGCACAATTGGCTTGCTGGGACTCCATATGAGCACATTCTTGTTTTAGTCAACAGCGAACGCTATGGTGGTGGTGGTGTACTCAATTCCTATGTTCTCTCAAGCACACACAACAAATGGTCTAAACCTGTGGTGGTTCACGAGTTCGGGCATAGCTTTGCCGCTCTAGCAGACGAATATGCCTATGAAGGGGATGCCGTCGACATGTATCCTCTCGATGTGGAACCGTGGGAAAGAAATATCACTACGAAGGTTGATTTCACGGGCAAATGGGAGAATTTGATTGGCAAGGACAAGCGCGCGGGTTTATATGAGG
>DHOP01000084.1:0-16830 GCA_002407775.1 Prevotella sp. UBA5387 | reverse complement strand
AAGCGCGCGGGTTTATATGAGGGTGCTGGCTACAAGCTAAAGGGCGTTTATCGTGGCTATCCCGACTGCCGAATGCGTACAAATGAGATTCCTGAGTTCTGCCCTGCTTGTCAGCAAGCCACCAGAAAACTCATCGAATTTTATGTGAAATAGCTCATTGATTCAAGAACTAGGAGCACTTAAATGATTGCAAGCGCTCCTAGTAATAAATTTTATTGATTATTCAAGAAAGCAAGGCATGAAATTATTTTCATTTGGTAAGTTCATAGCCATTGTGCTCATTCTGTTAACTAGCATGAGCAAGTCAGCCTCAGCCCAAACCTCTGACGCAGCTCGGTTGGGCATGGCTTTAGACTACTACCAAGGCGGGAAATATCACGAAGCAATGCTATTGCTTGAAAGATTGGATCAGCAATACAAACTCAATCCCCGCTTTCGTGCTTATCTCGGCGTATGCTATTATTACGAATGGGATTATGCTCGTGCAGCAACTTGCCTCGATTCTGTCATCCCCAAACTTGAGTCATTCTCACCAAGCGAACGTTCATTCTATAGCTTTGCAGCTGCAGAGAGCTACTTCTACATGAAGGAGTTTGACAAAGCACTTCCCTTTTACCAACAAATGCTTTTACTCTGCCACGATAATGAAAAGGCTGACGCTTTCTATCGTATAGGATTTATTTATAGTTTACGTCAAGATTGGATTGCAGCCTTGGATAATTTCCAAAGCTCACTGGTGTACTATCGACGATACAGGCCAGAAGAAACAGCACGCATAGCACAAATAAGGAATATGCTTGTTGGTTGCTGTAATGAGATCGACGCAAAAGATTGACAACATTTTTTGTAGGTTAACCAACCGCTAATCACCTTATTTTTAGTATATTTGCGCCATGATATTTTATTTATCAAGCACGGGCAACACACGCTGGGCTGCTGAAAGGATAGCACAAGCCACTGATGATGAGCTAATGTTCATCCCCGACTTTTCAGATACTACTGCCCCCCCACCACTTAGAGAAGGAGAGCGCATAGGCTTTTGCTTCCCTGTTCATGCATGGAGACCTCCAAAATTGGTGCGTCAATTCATCGAAAAATTGCAGCTTGACACAAGCGGACACTTTGTCTATGCGGTATGCACTGCTGGAGATACTTTAGGGGAGGCTATGGATATCATGCGACAAGACTTGGCCAAGAAGGGTATAACGCTAGATGCCGCATATTCGCTTCTCATGCCAAACACGTATGTTGGGCTTCCCTTTTTCAATGTTGACAAAACCGAATTAGAGCACAAGAAGCTTGAGAAGGCTGACCTGAAACTTCACCAAGAAATCATTGCAGACATTGTTGCACGAAGAGAAGGAAAGACGAAACTTGACATTGGACGATGGCCAAAGATCAATTCCAGATTTCTAGGGTGGTCTTTTGTGAAATACATGACCGACGAACCTTTTCATGTTTCCAGTGATCGATGCGTAAAATGCGGCATATGTGCCGACGTATGTCCAGTCCATGACATCGAAGGTGGCTTAGGCAGCGAACCACGATGGAAGAATCTCGACGGCTGTATGAACTGCTTTGCCTGTTACCATCATTGCCCCCAACATGCCATTGAGTTTGGCAAGTTGACCAAAGATAAAGGTCAATACTTCTTCAATAGACGCAAATTAAAATCATAAACACATAGATTAACATTCGCAAACAACCCACTCCATATATGAAAAAAACTTTACTTACACTTCTTATAGGACTGTTCTCCTTAAGTACTTTGCACGCAGGGAAAGCTTGGCCCTACCCCATCACCGTCATCCAAAGCAATGGAACACCCATCACTGTTTTTCTTCACGGCGATGAGAACTTTCATTGGTACACGGATCAGCAGGGAAACATTCTTGAAAGAACAGGCAATGACTTCAAGGCTATAACTGTTGACAAGGAAACATTCTTTGCTCAAACCAAAGTCGCTCAACTTACACGTGGCACTATGCTCGAACCCATAGCCCCAACACCAAGCAACTTTCCTCACACCGGGTCGCCCCGCGCAGTAGTTATTCTAGCCCAATACACAGATCGCAAGTTCACTACACCTAATCCGCGTGCTTCCTTCGACCAGTATCTTAATGCTGCTTCGGGACACCCAGTGGACCTCGGCACTGGTGAAAATTTAAATTATGGAAGTGTAAAACAATACTTCATGGAACAGAGTGACAGTACCTATTCACCTCAATTCGATGTCTATGGTCCTATCACACTGCCACAAAACATGGCTTACTATGGTGGAACAAGTGATGGTGGGGACGATGAAAAGTATATTCAGTTGCTCACAGATGCCTGTAATGCTGTGAAGGACTCCGTTGACTTCACACAATACGATCAAGATCAAGATGGGAAAATAGACCTTGTATATATTGTATATGCCGGTTATGGACAGAGCAACGGTGGCCCCAATGAGACAATGTGGGCTAAGAGCTTCTATGGGTTCAGTTCTCCTACGTTTGATGGCAAGGGCATCAATCGTGGCGGAATAAGCAACGAACTTAATGGTTTTGAGGGAGCTTTCGGCTATAATCTCACCCCACAGGATACTACCAAGACTTTTAGTAATGCTGTGAAGTATATCAATGGTGTGGGGCTTTTCATCCACGAGTTCTCTCATTGCCTTGGTCTTCCCGACTTTTATGGGGCTCACTTAGATGCAAGTAAGATCTATGATAACCAAGGAATGGAAGACTGGAGTGTCATGGACGCTGGAACATACATTAGCATGGGCTATTGCCCAAGAAACTATACTGCCTGGGAACGGGAGGCCCTTGGCTGGGAAATAATACCCACTATCTTTGCCTCAAAGCAATATTCGCTAATAGATGAAAAGGGCAAACGAGCTGTTAAGGTACTTAACCCTATTAATCCCAATGAATATTTTGTACTTGAACTTTTCGAGGATAAGGGTTGGGACCAACGATTTGCTCGCCTTCAAAATAGTCAAGTAAACTATAACCCAAGCACAAAGGGACTACTCCTATATCATGTTGACTATGATGCTACAGCTTTCAGTCTATCATACAACAGGGTGAACGACGTGGTGGGACATCCTAGAATGGCAGTTGTTCCTGCCGATGGAATACTCAAGTCAAGCTATTGGATAGACAATGGCATAACTTCCTTGCAATACTATCAGCAGTTGAATGGTGATCTTTTCCGAGTGGACGGCGAAATAAACTCCCCGCTCTTTACCCAAGCTGATGGTTTGCCCGTTGCTGCTTGGTGGACTGCTGCAGATCCAACTCCCATTCGGAACATCAATTATTACTGGGGAGCGGTCTATTTTGACTTCCTTGATTCTGTAGCTACAACTTCTATTGATAAGACCATAAAAGGTGTAGAGTCTATTGAAGACGGTAAGATTTACACCCTTGACGGTCGCTTTTTCGGCACCTCTACAGACGCATTGCCACACGGCATCTATATACGGAATGGTCGTAAGTTTGTGAGATAAAGATCTTCATATTCATAGAAGGTCACTTCTGACATACTCAAAAGCTAAGATTAAGAACGCTAATGTCTTTTCATCAGACATTAGCGTTATTTTATTTTCAAATCAATCATTCAAACAAAATGAATCACCAATTTCGCCAACAGATTATACGAACCTGCGATAGCTATCTTTTGGTGATACGACTAGGCTGCTTTCATTGTGTCATTGGCATCGAATTACGGCGTTTATAATATCCAACCGCAGTTCAATTACTATTCATCCGTAATACGATTCCTTACCAATCTAACTGCCAAAGTTATCTAATCATAGAGCCATAACCTTGTATCAATCCAAACAAAAACGCTAATGTCGTGCATTTAGACATTAGCGTTTGTTCGGATTGATACTATATTTATTATCAGCTACTTCTTCAGCATGGCATTAACCGCAGCTTCAAGTTGACGATCATGACCTGCAAGAACATCTTCGGGTGAATTGTAGACCTCAATATCAGGGTTAAGCTGATTGTTTTCCCCAAACTTTCCATCCATTCCTTGACATCCAACCTGAGGAATACCGAACACAATAGTGTTATCAATCAGTGTCTCCCACCATACTGCAGTCATCGTTCCAGCCACAGGTGTACCAACAAGTTTTCCTATTCCAAGCGTCTTATAAACCCAAGGGAAACCATGACCATTACTGTAATCGTCCTCGCACATCATTACACATGATGGTTTGAGCCATTTGTTATACGGGTCAGACCCTACATATTTGCCATGGGGTATGAAACGTTGATACTCTTTACCACTTAGCAAAGTACAAAGATCATCATGTAACCAACCGCCCCCATTATGCCGTTCGTCTACAATTGCAGCATCTCTTTGGCGGTTCTTATCGCTAAGAATATCGTTATATACTGTACGGAAACTAGGACTATCCATGGCCTTTACATGCACGTAAGCCAGTCGACCACCAGAAAGACTGTCCACCATTTGACGATTCCGATCCACCCAACGTTTGTAAAGCAATTCTTGTTGTTGTGCTTTGTCAATAGCTTTAACCACAACATCAAATCGCTTACTATTCTTTGGGTTATAAATTGATAATCGAACAGACTTTCCTGCCTTTCCATCAAGCATATAGTTATAGACGGAATCCTTCTTGATAGTCTGCCCATCAATCTTCTCGATGATACAACCCGGCACAACACCAGTATTCTTCACATCAAAAGGGCCGCGCTTAATGACCTCACTGACACGCAGTCCATCACCATCATAGGCCATGTCATAGAAAAGTCCAAGACGCGCAGTTTTCAAAGTTGGATCATTGTTGTAATAGCGCGCGCCAGTATGCGAGGCATTCAACTCACCGAGCATCTCGCTCAACATATCTCGGAAGTCATAGTTGTTGTTGATAAATGGCAGAAACTTCTCGTATGTTTTACGATAGCCTTCCCAATCTACACCATGCAAATCTGACACGTAAAACTTGTCATTCACTTGTCTCCAAATGTGGTCAAACATATATGATCGTTCCTGATAGGGGCGATAATTGAACATGGCCTCGAACTCTACATTCTTTGCTTCTTCCTTGCCCAAATCCACTTTCTTGATGTTTCCATTGGTGCATAAGTAGAGATTTTTGAAGTCATTGTCCACTTGCATCTGACCATCTCCCACATCTTTAAGAACAATCTCGGTCTTTTTTTCCTTCAAATCTTGCTTCCACAAATCAAATCCACCTTCAAAGGCAGCTTGATAATATAGTGTATCGCCTGTGTTAGAGAGTACGGCATCGCCCAAACGAGAAGAGTTTACGGTAAGACGTATCACGCGATCACGGCAATTTTCAACATCAAGCTGTAACGGTTTGACCTCTTCTTTGGCATCCTTTTCTTTCTTCTCATTCTTTTTCTTTGAGGACTTCTTTTGAACGTCCTTGTTCTTGGCAGCCTCATCCTTAACTTCTTTATCCTTAGCGTCAGCAAGTTTCACCTCTTCTTTGGTCATTCGGAATCTGTCATAAGCATCAAGATCAAAAAACATGATATAGACATCGTCCTCCGATCCCCAGCTACCATGACTTCGATAACCGGCACGGTCACTTTGGAAAATCATGGCCTTGCCGCCAAGAACCCATTTGCCACGACCACTATTGTAGCCGCTCTCTGTAAGATTTCGAATATCACCATTACCCGAGGCATTGACGAGGGCTATGTCTTGACTGTTCCATCCACCTGTGCCAATATAGGAAGAAATTAGCCAACGACTATCTGGACTCCATTCAAACCATACATCACCATCGCTGTAAGAGAACATATATTTGCCATCCATCAGCGTTCTCACAACTTTAGTTTTCAAATCAATAGCCCGCAATGTGCCACGATTTTCCAGAAATGCAACCGACTTCCCGTCTGGACTAAAGTCTGGCATCTGCGATGTAACCTCTGAATTGGTGAGTCGTTGTTCCTCTATATCTGTGGCATAGGTCAGTTCCTTCTCTTTCTTTTGTTTTGGTGTCGCCATGTAAATCTGCCACAGACCGCCACGCTCCGAAGCATAAACAATACTCCGTCCGTCAGGTGAGATGTCAATATCTCGCTCTTGCTCGGGAGTGTCAGTGATTTGCTTGGTTGTCTTATAATCTATTGACGTGACATATACATCACCATGGAGCACAAAAGCAATTTCCTTACCATTGGGTGAGAGCTTTATTTCCGAGGCCCCTGTAGTAAGAACCTGCCTTACAAGATCCTTATCTGTTTGATCAGTAATCACATTAATGGCAACCTTTTGGGGCTCAGAACCTTCTGTCAATGTGTAAATCTCACCATCGTACCCATAGCAAAGCGTGCCATTTTTGGCTATTGTCAGAAAACGCACCGGATTACCCTTGTAATGAGTCAACTGAGTCTTATTACTACCATCAATATTACGCCGGTATATGTTGAATGTGCCATCCTCCTCACTCAGGTAATAATAAGAACTACCATCAGCAGACCAACGGGGAGTGCGGTCCTCACCGTCAAAGGTCGTCAGTTTAGTAAACTTTCCATTACGACATAGCCAAATATCACGTGTGATTGGCGAACGGTGATGTTTGCGAAACTCATCCTCATAGCCTTTCTTGTCATGATAAAGGATATCACCATTTTTATTGATGTCCATGTCTTCCATTGTGATCTCCGAAAAGAGCTTCGGACGTGTGCCAACCGTTGCCACTTGGTAGATTTGAGGGAAACTGTTGCTATCAAAAATAACAGATTGTAGTGTAGGCATCAATTCTGCTTTAAAGAGCACATGGTCTTTGTCACTAAACGCAAGGGGAAACTCGTCTCCACTTTCAGTCGTTAGACGTTTTGGCACTCCACCAAGATTGCTCATCACATAAACATCCAAACTTCCCTCACGAGCAGAAGCAAATGCTATCTTCTGCCCATCTGGACTCCACACTGGATATGCGTCATAGGCAGAATTGGTGGTCAACTGAACTGCATGGCCTCCCCTAACAGGAACAGTAAATATGTCCCCCTTATACTCAAAAGTGATGGTTTGGCCGTCAGGCGATATCGCAGGAAAGCGCATCCATAATGGATTTTCCTCAGCTTTAGCATACAATGAAGATATAGCTAAGGTAGATAAAAATAGTGATTTGAGGACTTTATCAATACACATAGAAAATAATTTAAGGTGAAATCAATAGATTAATTAATGGTGATGAAGAATTGTCAACTAAAACAGACTGTCAAAAAGTTAACTAAAGATTTTAATTTGGCAGAATTGTATAACACTCAACAAGCAAGGCAAAGATACCTCTTTCTGCCGTTTTCAAATGACTTTTAGGAGCTTTTTTCAATGATTATTGCAAATAATTATAGCCAGTTGTAGTCTCAATCATAAGCATTCACTCAATTTATAACTTTAATTTAAGATTTAATAAAACCGCTATAATCGCTGTTAATATGATAGTTATATTATTTAATAATATAAATCTATAGATGTGATAATATCTGACAATATCTTCATAATGAGGAGCTTTATCATCGTAATTAGAATAATAACGTTTAAGAATGATTGCATTGCCATTCTAATAGATAGAATGTTGCATTCTTAGCTGAGGCAGCATCTAAATATTTAATGGCTTTCCCTTGGGTTATTCACTCCAATTCGGTATCTTTGTCATGAATTGATCCTAAAACGGAACCTAGACAACCATGGTAGAAACAAACAAACCTCTTACCGTCTACAAGGCCAGTGCTGGCAGTGGAAAGACCTTCACATTGGCAGCCGAATATATCAAACTCCTTATCAGAGAGCCTGATAATTATCGCTTTATCCTAGCAGTAACCTTCACTAACAAGGCTACCGAGGAGATGAAAATACGAATATTGAGTCAACTATACGGTATCGGCCATGCTCTTTCTGATTCAGAAGACTACATGGACAGGATGCGAGAAACATTTCCTAAGATGGCTGACAAGGATATCCGTGACAGAGCATTGCAAGCACTAAATCTTATCCTGCACCACTACAGCTACTTCCGTGTAGAAACAATCGACAGTTTTTTTCAAAGCATACTTCGTAATCTTGCTCGAGAGCTGGGTTTAACTGCTAATCTTAACGTGAGCTTAAATGACACTGAAACCAAAGACCAAGCTGTAGATAACATCATTGAAGACATAGACAAAGACAATGACCCTATCCTTGGATGGATTATGGACTACGTCCAAGAAAAGATGGACGATGAGAAAAATTGGAATGTTATCGGACAAATCAAGGACTTCGGAAAATTGATTTTCAAGGAATTCTACAAGTCACATCAAGATGAGCTTCGACTCATCATGAATGACCCAAACTTCTTTAAGCATTACACCGAAAAGCTCCGCACAATGAAAGCTGAGGCCAACGAGACCATGGCAAATTATGCTCAAGCCTTTCTGCAGATAATAAACGATAACCATTTAGAAGACAAAAACTTCAGTCGTGGAAATCAAAATGCTCCCGGATACTTTACTAAACTAGCTTCTGGAGATTATAACGATCCAAAGATACCCAATAGCTACATCACTAATGCTATTGAGGACCCTTCTTCCATGATTAAGAAAGCGGATCTTGGTAAACCAGAAAGCGAGGTAATCATTGAACAAGTTGGGCCGCTCCTTGCCAAAGCTGAGAAAGAACGCCAGCGTGCTTGCATTGTCCTCAACTCCGTTGAACTGACTTTAGATAACCTCAATCAGTTGCGATTGCTTGGTCGAATCGAGGAGGAAGTAAGAAGAATTAACAACATAAACAATAACTATCCACTAAGTAACACACAGAAACTATTAAACGATCTCATAGATAAACAAGACTCACCATTCATCTATGAAAAGATTGGCGGACAGTTAAAATATATCATGATTGATGAGTTCCAAGACACCAGTACAGTACAATGGAGTAACTTTAAAGTGCTATTAGACGATTGTCTTGCCCACAATAATGGTTCATTGATTGTCGGTGACGTAAAACAAAGCATTTATCGATGGCGCAATGGAGACTGGAGACTGCTGCAATGCCTTTCGCCACAAAACGATAGTCGTATCCACTTGCAGCCACTGGACACTAACTGGAGATCAAAAAGAAACATCATACTTTTCAACAACGCCTTCTTCTCACTAGGTAGTCAACTTACTACCAATCTTGCATTGGCTGACCTACAATCCACGGGTGCCTCGACGCAATTGCTTCATGAGGCTGCAAATATTAGCAGTGCTTACGGGGATGTGAAGCAAAAGGTTTCCAAAAAACATAGGGATGACGATGAGGATGATGCAGGGTCTGTGAGTATTCAACTTATATCGAGCAAGGAATACGAAGCGAATATGATATTAGAAGTGCAACATACTATTGAGCTGCTGCTATCAAAGGGTATTGAACAAAAAAAAATAGCCATCCTGGTAAGACGAAACAAGCACATCCAGGACCTTGCTTTGTATTTTCAACAACATCCTATCACTGTGGACGGAGAAGAGAAGATAGTGAGCATGGTGTCTGATGAAGCTTTCAGACTTGATGCTTCTTTAGCAGTAAACACGCTCGTCATGGCCATGCGCTGGTTGACAAAGCCTCAGGATCGATTGGCAACCGCGTCTTTGGTCAAGGCCTATCGTAAGGTTTGTGGGGATGCTGACAAACCCGATGACACGAGTCTTTTCGTGGACAAAGATTCTCTTTGGAGTGATCTTCCAAGTGATATTGTTGACCTACAACTTCAACTTCTGACGATCCCGCTCATGGATTTGGCCGAAAGACTCTACCAAATTTTTGAGCTTAACCGTCTTGAAGGACAGAGTGCTTATGTATGCGCATTCTTTGATCAGTTGACGGAGTTTATGAAAAACAACATCACTGGTATTGAGGAGTTTATACAAGAATGGGACAACACAATCTCCAGCAAGACGATTCACAGCGATGAAATCGATGGTATTCGCCTACTCACCATACACAAGAGCAAGGGGTTAGAATTTGACAACGTCATCATCCCATATTGCGATTGGGATATAGAGAAGACCGGTGATATCCTTTGGATGTCACCACAAGAGGCTCCCTATAAAGACCTTCCAATAGTCCCCGTAAAGCTCTCTGCAAAGAAGCTGAAATCATCTATCTATAGCGAGGAGTACCTAAGTGAACATTTGAAGAGCCTTGTAGACAATCTGAATTTGCTTTATGTTGCTTTTACTCGTGCGGGAAGAAATCTATTTATCATTGGGAAAAAAGACTCTGCAAAGTGGCCATCGCAACTTATCAGTGGAGTCCTTCAGTCAAATGGTATTGACATGCGGCATGCTGATGAAGCTGACCAAGAGCCACAAATGGTGAGTCTACATGATCTTTTACCCAATTGGACCCTTGAAAACGAAGAAGATGGAAGTCTATCTTTCCGATTTGGCAATCTCTGCCCATCAGAGGAAAAGGCAATAAAACAAACACTCAATGTCTTTGAACAGACCGAGAAGGGCGTCAAGGTAAAGATCGAGAACTATATGGCGAAAGTAAAGTTTTGTCAGAGTAATAATAGTATTGACTTTGTCACACCAGACGATGAACTTGAACAGCAAGAGAAACGCCGAAGCTATATCCAAACAGGTAACATCCTACATGCACTTTTCGCCTCCATCCAAAACATTAACGATATTCCACAAGCTATTGATGATTTGGAGTTTAATGGAATTCTATATGACAAGCCATTAACAAGACAAGAACTTCGTCGCATCATTGATGAGCGAATGAAATCCAAACAGGTTGCCGACTGGCTCTCCCCTCATTGGAAAGTATTCAACGAATGCACTATATTAGCTTTTGATGAGTCAGAAGGGAGAGTTCGGGAACATCGTCCAGACCGCGTGATCTACGACGACAATCAAATAATAGTCATTGATTTCAAGACAGGAGCAGAGCACGAAGCCCATCATGATCAGGTGCGCAGATACATGGATTTATTGCGTAACATGGGTTATCAAAATGTTTCCGGATATCTTTGGTACATCAGAACAAACAGGGTGACAGCTGTTTAGGATTTAGCCGTTGAGTTTCAATAATTAAGAGATGTTTCTTGTATATCAAACAGAAAGAGAAGTAAGAAGTTGGTAAATATGAAGTCTTTTTTGCAAGTCGTGGCCCAGGACATACTGACCAAACATAAGGATGGACTAAACGATGTGGCCATTGTGTTCCCAAACAAACGCGCCTCTCTATTCCTTAACCAGGCACTCTATGAGGCAGCGGGAAAACCACTTTGGAGTCCCGCCTATGTAACCATTAGCGACTTGTTCCGTCAGCACACAAAATTGACGGTTCCAGACCAGTTTCTGCTCGTCTTCAAGCTCTATAATTTATTTTGCGAAGTGACTGGCTCATCTGAGCCTTTGGACCACTTTTTCTCTTGGGGTCAATTGCTTTTATCCGACTTCGACGACATCGATAAGAATATGGCGGATACCAACAAGCTTTTCATCAACCTTGAAGCATGGCAGGAAATAAAGGACTTTTCATTCTTAACTGAACTACAACGCACCAGTTTGGAGCAATTTTTCGGCAAAGTAATGGACCAAACCGCTATGCAGCAGCGATTCAATGATATTTGGAAATACCTTGCCATTATATATAACAAGTTTCGTGAACAGCTGCAAAGTGAAAGCCTAGCTTATGAGGGAATGCTCTATCGACAAGTAGTCGAAACACCAGATATTCAATTCCGTTACAAGTATTACATCTTTGTGGGATTCAATCTCCTTCAAAAAGTGGAACAAAGCCTATTCCAAGGGTTAAAAGAAGAAGGTAAGGCCGAATTTTATTGGGATTTCGATGCGTATTATCTACACAACAACGAAGCAGGCAAATACATCGCCAATTACTTGGATCGTTTTCCCAACGAGCTTTCTCGAACACGCATATCGGCATCATTGAATTATGACGATATATACAACGTGATGTCTCTCCCTAAGAACATCAGCTATATCTCAGCCCCAACTGAGAACATTCAGGCACACTATGTAAGCGAATGGCTGAAACAAAACAACCGCATAGCAAACGGAAGCCAAACAGCTATTGTACTGGGGGATGAGCGTCTGTTGGAAACAGTCATTCATTGCCTGCCCGATGAGGTAACCAACGTGAATATAACCACTGGTTACCCGCTTGCATCATCACCTATTAGTTCTTTTGTTAATGCCCTGATAGATTTACAATTGAAGGGTAGAGCTAATAAAAAAGGGGTATTTAGATTGAAATATATTAACCCTGTTTTACGCCATCCATACGCAAAGTACCTCTCAGATGACTGTCCACGACTTTTCGAACTTCTTAATGAACATAAACGATATTATCCTGATATACAGTTGCTCACGGAAGGATATGATGAAGTATTGGTAGAATTATTTGGTGATTTACAATCCACAAACGGTAGCTTGCCATTGCTCTCATGGATCGGCGGCATATTAAAACATATTGGAGTAGGCGCACGCGAGGATAATAACCCATTGATGAATGAGTCTGTTTTCAGAATGTACACTCTTATTAATAGGCTCGATGATATTATGGTGCCAGTAACACCCGAGGCAAATATGACCCTTGGCAACATAGAAGAACAAAGTGGTAAACAGATTGTCAGCACAGCGATATTGCAACGTCTAATCACACAGGTTATACAAAGCACTACTATCCCATTTCATGGCGAACCATTATTGGGAATTCAAATCATGGGAGTGCTGGAGACGAGAAACCTAGATTTCGACCATGTACTGTTACTTTCATGCAACGAGGGTAACCTTCCCAAGCGTGTGAATGATGCCTCATTTATCCCCCACTCCTTACGCAAAGGATATGAGCTAACTACTGTAGAAAACAAAGTGGCCATTTATGCCTATTATTTCAATGCTTTGCTACAGCGTACCTTAGACGTCACAATGACTTATAACAACGCCACTGATGATACAGGTAAGCATGAGATGAGCCGCTTTATGCTCCAATATATGGTTGAAAACGCTGACATACAGAATATCAAGCATCTGACATTGCTTTCTGGACAGAGCACTACCCTCATACAGCGTCTCCCTATCGAAAAGGACAAAGTGGTGATGGGTAAGTTGGATAAGATAGATCATCTATCACCAACTGCCATCGGTCGATATCTGCGTTGCCCATTACAATTCTATTATTACTCCATTTGCGAATTAAAAGAGGATGACAACGATGATGAGGAGGAGATGGACAGCAAGGCATTTGGCAATATTTTCCATCGTGCAGCACAGTTTATCTATGATGATCTTTCACAGAATTGTACACACTCTATCTCAGCTGACAGTATTGCCACTCTACGGAAAGACAGAGTAAGATTAGAACGTCATATTGACCATGCATTTGCTGATGTGCTCTTTAATGTCAAGGACGGGTCTTTCCGACCACAATATAATGGTCTGCAATTGCTTAACAAAAAGGTCATTCGCATTTACCTCGACCGACTACTTAGGCTAGATCAGCAACTAGCCCCAATAGACATCTTGGCATTAGAGAAGAGCTTCTATGACAGCATGACATTTCAATCGGCAGGTCGAGAATACGCTATTCAGATAGGTGGATGGATTGATCGTCTTGATAAAGTCACCAAGAATGGACAAAAAGTTATACGGGTGGTGGATTATAAGACAGGAACGCCTCTTTCAACTATGCCCGCTGACATCCATGAAATATTCAATCCGGATAATGTTGACACCAAACATTCATCCTATTATTTACAAGCATTCCTATACGCTGGTATCATACGGCGCAGTAGCGAGGCTCTGAAGACAGTAAACAAGGATGCTTACCCTGTTTCACCGGCATTGCTTTTTACCCGATCAACGACCAAAACAGACTATGATCCAACATTGGTTTTAGGTACAAAAAAAACTGGGTACAATACTATCGAGGATATTGACGACTGGTACGAAGAGTTCATGGGGCATTTGAAATCGCTCATCAGCGAAATCTATAATCCTGAGATTGTATTCTCTCCAACCACGGATAACAAACGTTGCACTAACTGCCCATACAATCAAATATGTGGTCTTTAGTGCCTAAAGAGTAGTTTTTGGCACAATAGTTGCTAATTATAATTTGTAAATAGTATAATAGACATTTAGAAAGAAAGGTAAAAGGATATATTATGACCAGCCAATTTTCACCAAAAGTATCGAAGATTCTTGCATTTAGCAGGGAAGAGGCGACGCGATTGGCCAGCAGCTTTGTTGGACCTGAACACCTCTTGCTCGGCATGCTACGGGAGAAGAATGGTCCTGTAATCGACCTCTTCAATCGTTTGGATCTCAATATTCAGAACATCAAGGACGAGCTTGAGCAGCGCGTTAAGCAAGATGTGCTGAACACACCCATACAGACTAATGAACTCGTACTCAATGATAAGGCAAGTAACATCTTGAAGTTAGCTGTTCTAGAAGCACGCATACAACACACACAGATGGTGGATGTACAGCACCTTTTGCTTGCAATACTCCACGATCAAGTGAACAATGGTGCCAAGGAAGTTCTGGAATTCTACAGTCTCGATTATGAGAAAGCTGTGAAATTGTTGCAAAAGAAGCCTATGACAGACGGACTTGGGCTGCCCGATGATGAAGAAGAGGAAAGCGAGGACAATCTTTTCCGTAACAAACAAGGAGAAGCTCAACATGGTGCAACAGCTACTGCCAAGCATCAAGGTGGTGGGAAAACACCTATGCTTGACAACTTCTCTACAGACTTAACACGCGCAGCTGCCGAGGGAAAACTCGACCCAGTTGTTGGTCGTGAGAAAGAAATGCAACGCGTGACAGAAATTCTCTGTCGTCGTAAGAAGAACAACCCTATCCTAATAGGTGAGCCAGGTGTGGGTAAGAGTGCCATAGTAGAAGGGTTGGCACAACTTATCACGAAGCGCATGACATCTCCTGTGTTGTTCAATCGGCGCGTGGTAAATCTGGACATGACGGCTATCGTTGCTGGCACTAAGTATCGTGGACAGTTTGAAGAACGTATACGTGCCCTTCTGAAGGAACTCGAGCAAAACCCAGACATCATTGTCTTCATTGACGAGATTCATACACTCATTGGCGCCGGCAGTACTCCTGGTAGTATGGATGCTGCCAACATCATGAAGCCTGCTTTAGCCCGCGGCACAATACAATGCATTGGAGCAACCACTCTTGACGAGTATCGCAACTCGATCGAGAAAGATGGCGCATTGGAACGTCGTTTCCAAAAAGTACTCGTTGAACCGACAACGGCTGATGAGACGCTACAGATATTAGAGAATATAAAAAGTAGATACGAGGACCATCACCACGTCTCATATACAGAAGATGCCATCAAGGCATGTGTAAAGCTCACTGACCGTTACATCACAGACCGCGCTTTCCCTGATAAGGCCATTGATGCGCTAGATGAAGTAGGTTCTCGAGTGCATCTACAGCATGCAGAAGTGCCACAGGAAATAACCGACACAGAGAAGCAACTCGAAGAGGTGAAAACCAAAAAGCAGCAAGCTGTGGGCAACCAAAACTTCGAATTGGCAGCAGGATTCCGCGATAAGCAGACAGAATTAGAGCAGCAATTGGAGACCATGCAACTGCATTGGCAACAGGGGGAAAGCGAGTCACGTCAAGAGGTGGCAGATAAGGATGTGGCAGACGTTGTGTCAATGATGACGGGCGTACCCGTGCAACGAATGGCTGAGGCCGAGGGTGAACGCTTAAGGAACATGGGTAACGTGCTTAAGGAGAAAGTCATTGGACAGGAACCCGCCATCAATAAGCTCGTAAAAGCCATACAGCGTAATCGCGTCGGTCTGAAAGATCCCAACCATCCAATTGGTGCTTTCATGTTCCTTGGGCCAACAGGCGTGGGTAAAACTTACCTTACAAAGAAGTTGGCAGAGGTAATGTTCGGTTCGCAAGATGCGCTTATCCGTGTTGATATGAGTGAATACACAGAGGCTTTCAATGTGTCACGTCTCATCGGAGCTCCCCCGGGATATGTGGGTTATGAAGAAGGCGGTCAGCTCACCGAACAAGTGAGACGACATCCCTACTCCATCGTTCTCCTTGATGAGATAGAAAAGGCACATGGCAACGTATTCAACTTGTTGCTTCAAGCCTTGGATGAGGGCCGTCTTACTGATGGTTTGGGACGCACAGTGGACTTCCGGAATACAGTAATCATCATGACTTCCAATTCTGGTACACGCCAACTTAAGGAGTTTAGTCGTGGTGTTGGCTTCAATGCAGGCGGTATTTCCAATGTCGCAAACATGAATGACAACGACAAAGAATATGCTCGCTCAGTGATTCAAAAGAGCCTCAGCAAGCAATTCTCGCCGGAATTCCTCAATCGTTTGGATGAAATTATCACTTTTGATCAGCTGGATCTTAGTGCAATAAAGAAGATCATCGATATCGAACTCCGGGGTTTATATAAGCGAATTGAAGAGTTGGGCTACCATGTACAACTCACAGACGCTGCCAAGGAGTTCGTCGCCACTAAAGGTTACGATGTGCAGTTTGGTGCTCGCCCGCTGAAACGCGCTATCCAAACATGGATAGAAGACGGTCTCTCAGAGCGAATTCTCTCTGGCAAAATGCACCAAGGCGACATTATTAATATTGAAAAGGTACCTGATAAAGAGATATTAAGCTTCCAATAAGGTTACTCCATTTTAAATAAGCAAGCCCGCTGACACTACGAAATAATCAAAAATTTTGTTCTGCCAGCGGGCTTTCTTTTACACTATGAACAAACATATTCGAAGAAAAGCGGTGTAATGGACATTTGGTAGGC
>DHOP01000093.1:33055-44352 GCA_002407775.1 Prevotella sp. UBA5387 | reverse complement strand
CAGGTGTCCATTATTTATTACCTTTGCTGCATTTGAAAGCTCATGAATAAAAAAACTGTATCTTTTGCGGCAGCTCAAATGTTAAAAGGGACGGTCATAAACGAGGTGTCCAAATGTACATCTGCAGGAATTGTGGCAAACAGTTCCGAGGAGGTTCCAGAATGGACGATGTCCTTTTGTGGAAGGATTATCTAACGGACAACAGAACGGTATCAAGCCTGTCGGGGCAATATAATTGTTCGGAAAGGACAATCCGCCGCCACTTGAGATTAGTCGTAGATTCCTTTGCTCCCACTTATCCCAAGACTGCGATACTGGAGATTGACACGACTTATTTCTCCAGGAAGTTTGGCGTCATGCTCTTCCAAGATGCCGTGACGGGAACAATCCTGTACCGCAAGTATGTCAGGAATGAGACCAACAGGGACTATCTTGACGGCATTGACATCATCGGGGGGAACGGCACCATCATAAGGGGAGTCGTCTGTGATGGGCGCATGGGACTTATACAGGCCGTTGACTTCTGCCCCGTGCAAATGTGCCAGTTCCATCAGCAGCGGATAATCAGAAGGTTAATCACGAACAATCCTCGTCTGCCCGCCGGCATCGAACTGTTGTCCTTGTCCAGGAAGATGCACTCCCTGGGCAAGAAGACGTTCACCGACACCTTTGAGAAATGGTGTTACAAATGGAAGACGTTCCTCAATGAGAGGACCTTGTTACCCTCCGGAAATACCACTTACACGCATAGAAGACTTAGATCGGCAAGGAAATCCATTCAGGCACATCTTCAATGGTTGTTCACCTATGAGGACTATCCGGACATTGGACTGCCCAACACGACGAACATGTTGGAGGGATCCAACTCCCAATTGAAACGGGCCTTGCTCAACCACAATGGATTGAATGAAAGGAACAAAAAGAAGTTCATAGACGGGTTCTTGAACTTGAAAAAGTAGGATGATCTATTCCATCCTACCAAATGTCCATTACTGACACACCTGGAAGATTCCATCCTACCAAATGTCCATTACGCCTGAATCAATTTGAATTACTTTGTGAATCAATTTGAAACAGTCCGTGAATCAATTTGATTCACATGACGGAACTTATCTAATCAAAATGTAAACGCAATAGAACTGAACAAGACAGTTCATGATAATTGGCTTCAATAAAATGAAGAAGCACCGCACAGATATAGATACTGTGCGGTGCTGTACGTATACTTTATGTCAAGCCAAAGCAATTGACACAAAACAAAAAATCATTAATACACCCGCTACCCGATAGAACGGTAGGCTCAAATGGTCTTAACAGCTCAAGAAGCGATCTGCTTCGAGTGCAGCCATACAACCACTACCAGCTGCTACCACTGCCTGACGATAGACACTATCTGCACAATCGCCAGCGGCAAAGATGCCAGGAACATTGGTCTTAGCGGTACCAGGTTGAGTCATGATATAGCCCACCTCATCCAGATCAAGCTTTCCCCTGAAGATGCCCGTATTCGGGGTGTGGCCTATTGCAAGGAAGAAACCACCAATAGGGAGGTCGTATTTACGCTCATCAGCTTCACCACGGCGATATACCAGATGGGCTCCTTCTACTCCTCTTTCACCATATAAACCTTCTGTGTTTGTCTCATAAAGGATCTCAATCTGAGGATTCTCCTCAACACGACGCTGCATGATCTCAGAGGCACGCATAAAAGGCTTGCGAACAATCAAATAAACTTTGGAGGCAAGCCCGGCCAAATAGATGGCCTCCTCACAGGCCGTATCGCCGCCGCCGACCACAGCGACCACCTTTTTACGGTAGAAGAAACCGTCACAAGTGGCGCAAGCACTCACGCCCTGCCCTGCATATTTCTTCTCATCAGGCATTCCAAGATACTTGGCTGATGCACCAGTGGCCACGATAATGGTATCGGCAGAGATTTGATCTCCACGGTCTGTAGTAACAACATATGGCTTCTGGTCAATATTCACGTCAGTTACGATACCATCACGAATGTCTGCACCAAACCTTTCAGCCTGCTGACGAAACTCCATCATCATCTGATTGGCATCGACACCTTCTGGATAACCAGGGAAATTTTCTATGACAGTGGTCGTTGTGAGCTGACCGCCCATTTGCAAACCACAATACAGCACTGGCTCCAAATTGGCTCTGCCAGCATAAAGAGCAGCGGTGTACCCTGCGGGTCCACTACCTATGATAAGACACTTTGTATGCTCCATAAAACTAATTGTTAAGTCCTTGCTTAAGAAGTAAAACTTCTTTGATGTTTATTCTGCCAGGAATTGCTCGATATCAGCAATGATGTGATCAATGCTCTCAGTGGGCTCAAAGCGTTTTACTACCTGCCCACGTTTATTGATTAGGAACTTTGTGAAGTTCCATTTAATATCAGATGATTCCTTATAATGAGGATCTGCTTCAGAAAGCATCTTATCAAGGATAGGGAAAAGAGGATGGGTTTCATCCCAACCGGCAAAGCCTTGCTGCTCCTTGAGGAACTTATAGAGCGGTTCTGCATCCTCACCATTAACCTTAATTTTCTTGAATCGAGGAAACTCCGTCCCATAATTGAGCTTACAGAACTCATGGATAGACTCATCAGTACCCGGAGCCTGCTGACCAAACTGGTTGCAAGGGAAATCGAGAATCTCAAAGCCCTGTGCGTGATACTTTTGGTACAAGGATTCTAAATCGGTATAGGTTGGCGTAAAGCCACACTTTGTGGCAGTATTAACAATGAGGAGTACCTCATCAGAATACTCTTTGAGTGATACGTCTGTGCCTTTTCTGTCCTTGACAGAGAAATCGTAAACGGTTCTCATTTTCTTGATTTTCTATATTTAATGTTATATTATGGCAAAATTACAAAAAAGATGCCAAACCCAAGTTTGGCCATTAGGGATTTTCGGGGAATTAAATTAATTTAGGGATTTCCCTAAAACGTGTAGGTTAATCCTGCTGAAGAATATGTGTTTTATACGCTTTTGTTGTTAAATTTCGCCTATCTTTGTCGTATCATTTAAAGGAACATAGATATGAAAAGATTAACTACACTTTTGACTATCGCATGCATTGGGCTGCTCAGCATGACAATGGTATCTTGCGATCCGTATGACGATTACGATGTGACATCTATACTTCACGGCACATGGCATGGTTCCTTGGGACAGTATTATGTCAACATCTATGGCCAAGATTATGCTGAATGGGAGACAGAATTTCGTTTCAACGCCTACAATGATGGCTCCACCAGCGGAGAAGGCATAGAGATAGACTACAATCCCAACTCTTGGCAGTCTTATGAGTATTATGATTTCACCTGGGAAGTAGCCAATGGAAATATTTATTTGGACTATTATAATGGCGACCGCTTGGTTATCCGCGACTATAATTTGTCCGACAGCTGGCTCTCAGGGAGATTGGAAACACTTGATGGATACGTGGTTGCGAACCTGAATCTCGATCGCACTTCTTATTGGCCATGGGACTCCTACTATGCAAAGGGAACCAGAGCAACCAAGGATATGCACGCTGGAGAAAAAAGAAACTTTAATAAATGACGGATATGAAGACGTTCAAGGCAATGGTGGTAGCTGCCATATTGATGGCAGCACCCATAATATTTACAAGCTGTGACAGTAATCCTTATTGGTACGACAACTGGTCTTGGGGTGACGACTACAATAATCGGCCAAATGACTCCAATGTGGACAACGAAGACTTCTTCGTGGCCATGGCAAAGACACTGGCAGGACAATGGCGAGGAGATATGATGGCTTATGCGCTAGATGACAATGGAAATGTCATTGACAGTGCCTACTATAGTACAGATATAGAGTTTAAGCAGTATAACTTGCAAAGCATTTCAGGCACTGGCACACAATATGACTTTGACGCACAGACTGACCAACTACTCCTTCAACGTGATTTTTCCTGGTACATCGACCCGGATACGGGCAACATCTTTATGAATTACAAAGAGAAGAACAATGATGGCACGACATCTAACTATATTATGTCTATCGATTATAATGACCTCAATCTTGACAACCGTACTTTCACAGGATACCTTTGGTCAAACGATGGTTATGAGGTAGACGACTTCTGGTTCAACCGTTACACGGAGACACGTGCCACACCAACTATCAATGTAAAACGCATCAAGATGGTGATGAAATAATAACAAGTGAATGTGAATGATGAGGGGGGATATGTCTCTTGGTGAGACGTACCCCTCGTTTTTTGCTACTGGACTAATAGAGTCCCCATGACCCAGTGGAAACAAAAGTTTTTTCCACCTCGTTTTCTGTTTTGTCAGGCAAGTTGCAGAAGAAGTCAATGCCTGTGCGAGCCTCCAATTCATCTATGGTAATAGCATACTGACCAAGATTGGAACCACTGTCGTTCGCATTGTTCACTTGATCTGACCAAAGTGCCATTGCGGTATAATTACCATTATTCACACGAAGTAGTGCCATGTAAAAGAAGCGTGGTACAATCAGGCCATTGTCAAGTGTGCGATAAATCTTATTGTATCCTCCCCATTGGCCACCATCTACCGTCCCCCCTTTGCAAATATAGAGTGTATCACACTGCTTGGCAATAGATCTTACCTTGCTCTCCATCTTAGCCCAAAGCCCAGCATTGTAGGCATTGAACTGAGGTTGCATATTGGTAAGATAGAAAGTTTGATAGTTTACATCTGCCGAACTTAGCCTATCCGCTGAAGGACAAATATGTCCGTGATCCAGCTTATAAGCATTGCCATAATAAGGGTCATCAAGCCATTGCAAGGATTCGGATATCACTTCGTCATCGGGATACTGATTAGTATCGCTGTAGTATCGGGTAGTATTAGACTCCAAGAACTTACTATTGAGCACATAGCAGCTCCATCTCTGTGTCTTGCGCTTGTAATCCCACTCCGTGATATAATTCACAAGCCCATCTTTCGACTTGTGAATAAGTATCGTATCGCTGCCATTATGGAGTTTTGGCATTTCCAATCGAGAATATTCCGAGAATGTCTTTCGATTGGCATTCACGTTCACGTCATCATTGATCGGTGTCGGCGTTGGAACAACGTCTTCATCATGATTGCATGATGACAGGAGAAGCAGTCCAAAAATAAGTGACCAATATTTGTGAAACAGAGTCATTACACTAAGTAAGTTTAAACTTTGGGGAGAAAAAAAGTGCGATAGAACGTATATGCAACTACGTTCGACCGCACTCTTAAAAATATCGTATATACAGTATAAGTGTATGCCTAAGTTTACTTCTTCAACTTAGCGTAACGGTTCATAAAGCGGTCTACGCGACCTGCAGTGTCAACAAGCTTGCTCTTACCTGTATAGAACGGGTGTGATGTGCTTGAGATTTCGACCTTTACCAATGGGTAAGTCTCCCCATCAATCTCTACTGTCTCTGATGTCTTGCATGTAGATTTTGATAGGAACATATCGCCGTTGGACATATCCTTAAATACGACGGGGCGATAGTTTTCTGGATGAATACCTTTTTTCATTTTACTTATCTGATATTTATTTGTAATGTCTTGATAATAATTTGCGGGTGCAAAGTTAACAAAAACCTTGCAACCCGCCAAATTATTAAGTGATTATTTATTTATTGCGCGTAGGTAATCGTGATGGTTTGTACGCGAAGTTGAACACCACCACTAGAGGTTGCATAGGTATTGACATATGTAGCATTTGCCCCATCAAACGATATGGTCTGCGTATCGTTACCCACATAGTTAGTACCATTATAAGCGTCACAAGTGAAGATAATCTTTGCAATTGTGCTCTTGCAAGCAAACTTTATGCTGTTATTGGCATAGAGACGTACACCCTTGGTGGCATCATAGAACTTAGGAGAGTTCGTGGGATTAGTATTCTGTTCAAAAGTGATAGTCGACCCATCAGAAAGAGTAACGACAGTTGGGTCTGTAGCATTGGCCCAACCTAATGTGTTCAGATCAATAGTAAGCGTGGTGGTTCCTGCGGTAACATCTTTATTCACAGCAGTAACGGTTGTTCCATCGACCGTAATACCACTTGCCGGAGGAGTTACTGGAGGTGTTGATCCTCCCTCTGTCTTACCATTAAGGCTAATAATCTTACTACCCATGGTAACCTCTGGTGTGTTATTCTGGTAGTTGACGATCTTGCCAAGGATAACAACCTTGTCTCCAGCCTTGAGTTGGTCGGCAGCTGTGAACTTGTCGCCATTGAAACTATAGCCTCTATACACCATTAATTTACCTGCCTCTGTTCCATCGTCAGAGATATAATAAGTGGCGTTGCCATATGTTCCTGTATCAATCTGTGGAGTACCAACTATGGTACCAACGACATACACATCATTATCCGTATAAGTGCCAGCTGCGATGATACTCTGTGCCTTAGCCACGTTGTAAGGAGAAGCCTGGGTTCCCTCACCAGCGGGTTCCACATTACTACCACCAGGGTTTGAGCCGCTGCTCTTACCATTAATGGTTACAATCTGGCTACCAGCAGCAACCTCAGGAGTCGAGTTAAAAAGCGTTAGCGTGCCGTAAACAACAACTGTATCACCAACCGCAATCTCCTTGCCAGTAGTGAACTTATCTCCATTGAAGTATTTTCCCCGATATACTTCAAGTGTACTCTTGTCAGTACCGGTATCACCTAGGTAATAAACGGCATTCCCAAAACTTGTATCGATATTATCGATTTTAGTGATAACACCCTTGATGTAAACGTTGTCACTTGTGAACGTGCCCGCCTTGATAATCGCTAAGGATTTAGCTACATTATAAGGAGAGGCCAAAGTGCCTTCGCCTACTGGGTCAACAGTAGTTACTGTATCGCTAGGATTTTCATGAAATGAGGTATCAAATGGTGCCGGTACATCCTCGCAGCTGCTCAGCGTCATAGCAACCATGACTAAAGCGAATAAAGTTTGAATAAGCTTTTTCATGTTTTATCTATATTTTATTATTTTACGACTTCAACATCATCCAATGTACGGAGGATGACTTCCCATGTATTGTTATATCTTTTCAAAATGCCCGTCACATTAACCTTGCCAGTTGGCAGAGGATTAGCGGCGAAATCAGCGAAGTTGCTATTATAGAGCATAATGGAGCTCTGGCTATATTCGTTGAAATAAACATTCTTAGAGCCTGGTCCTGCTCCAGCATTAGCGTATGTGGCCGTACCATCCGCACCCTTGAACGATACATTTTTCAATGTAACAAGTTTGCCGCCATACTGCAATCCGTTGGTGGAGGCTCTCCAACTACTAGAATACTCTATTGGTTCAATAACCTTTGTCTGTCCTGTCGGCTTGAAATGCTGAGACCAAAGGTACTGATTCATGCGGCTAACATAAGTCAGCCCTGACGAGTTGGTATAGGGAACGCCAATTTCAGCCTGCTTACCATAGTTTCCAACATAGAGCCCTTTCAGGTCAATGATAATCTCTGCACCTACTGGCAAAATGCTGAATAGTCCGCCTTGGGAGATGGCTACGATAATAGCACCAGTACCATCGTCAAGAGCTATCTCATTATAGATGTTGCCTTCAATGTCATTTCCGGTCACTACAGCCTTGATTTGCATATCCTCTGTCACCTGAGTAAAAGAATCCCCATCACGATAATCAGTCTCGATTAGGGTTCTATACTTGTTTTTCAGGTCAGCAATACTTACAACATTGGTTTCAGCGATGGCCGCGTTGCCTATACCTGCCTCTAAAGCTGTCAGTTCAGGCTCTTTCCAACCACTGTCCATACAGCTAGTGAAAAGACCACCAACTACGGCAAGCGCCATAATATATATATAATGTGTTGTCTTCATTTGACTTGCTATTTTAGAATTTATAGGCGATATTGATCATACCGTTGGTACCCATGGTATAGTATTTCTTCGGATTCATAGAGAAACGATAGGTGCGCGTATTACCGGATGAAGTATAGTCTGATCGACTCTGTTCATAGCCTCCGGTTACAATATGTCTGTTGTTCAAAATATTGCTCACCATAAGGTTAATACTTAAGCTACCATGCTTGAGGTAAATGCTTTTACCAATAGAACCATCAAACATCCATCCGCCATGGCCCATGTCTTGGGGCGACGGGGTTGTTTGTCCTGAACGCTCCATTGGACTTTGATAACGATAGTAAGGAGAGTAGCTCAAGTATATACGATCATACCAATTACCATTCAAATCAATAAACCAACCACCTTGATGGTAACTGCAGATGATAGAGGTAGCTGTAAGTGGGGTGCCATCTTCACGCATGTTCTTTATCAATGCCACATCGCGATTGTAGACGCCCTGTGTAGAATTAAGGTAGGTAACTTTGGCATTGCTTGCATATTTGGCATCACTCATGGTACCAATAAGTTTCAGATTGAATGCCGAAGTGAGTCGGAAGTCAAGACCTGCCTCCACTCCGTAATACTTTTTGGTGATGTCTGTAAGGGAGTTATAGGAGAAACTATTGATGTCGTCGAAGTAGAAGTTGAGCCATTCAGTGGCATGCGAGATATAGTTATAGTAAGCATTGACATTGGCATGCAGCCAACTAGTCTGTAGTTGATAACCCACTTCACTGGAGAAGATATGCTCATTGTACAGCCCATCCACGAAATCATTGTTCATTTCAGGAGCAGTAAAAGCGACATAGGCTTCTGGGGCATGGCTGTCATAACCCATACCAAGGCTAAGCGTATTGCCTCTTCCGAGATTGAAGTTACCACCAGCCTTGATTGCTCCCTCAACAAACTTGGCTGTCTTACTCTTTCCGTATGAGTTGTCGGCAAAGAGGCCATTGCGCATTTGGCCATCACGCTGCATGGTCTTACCACCTAAACGGGCAGCAATATTATAATGTACGATGCCAAAGTCCTCTGTATAATTGGTCCAAACCTGCGCCTTGTTCGTAATGATATTGTAGTCGAAGGCAAAGCGATCGCCCTCTTTTACCTCAGCGTTAGGATTGTTCAAATCATATTGTAGTTTGTCAGAACCTACGGGGAAAGAGCCAAGGGCATAAGTGTTGATGTTATGATAGGTGCCTGCACCAAGCAAGTCGTTCATCGTTTGATAGTGGCTTGCATTATTGTGAGCTACAACAAAGCCGGTGTTCCACGTGCTCTTTTGAGTCATGTGTGAACTTAGGGTTGATGCCAATGTCAAGTTAAGCACATCGTTGTGCTTGGCTTGGATGAAGTACATGGCATCAGCGCCCTGCTTTGTAACTTGGCGGTTAGCATAGATTAGCTCGTCAAAGTTAATCTGACGGTTGACCTCACTACCCATCAAGAAATCACGGGCAGTCTCAAAGTCTGAATATCCTTGCAAAGAGTTCATTGGATTCTCTCCCCAGGGATCATAAAAGTTGGAAGGAAGTTTCTTGTAATAATCAGGCTGAGGGTTCTCGGCGTTGTTATAATTCAGCTTTGTGCTCTCATACATACTATATTTTCCGAACACCGTTGTGGTCAGTTTGCTCTTGTCATTGAGCGTCCAGTCCCAAGTAAAAACTGCTGACGGAGCAAAGTCATTGACCACTCGGCTATTTCTTATCTTGCCATTCTGGTAACCCCAGTATGGATTATACTGATAATCATTGGCCAGCCAGTACATCTCATCAGTCGATGCACCCTGTGTGCCACGCTCCGTGGGATTCCCCCATGTGGAAAGCGAAATGCTGTGATTGTCTCCGATAAGTTTCTGAACCCCGAAGAAATAGGAAAGGGCGTTATAGAATGTACCCTTCACATAGCCGCGATTAGCCCATCTATAGGTAAGATTGGCAGAATAAGCCCAGCCCTTATCATTCAGGCCGGAGTTATAAGTGTACATTCCTCGCATCGTATAATTACGATTGGCAGCCGACAAAGTGATACGATGACCAACGGCCTGTGCTGCTGGACGGAAGTTGTAGTTATTGGAGCCACCCATTCCTCCAAAAGAGAAATTATTGCTTTCGAAGGGTAAAGTCGATTCCATGCCACGGGTCTGCTGATTAAGTCCGCCAACTAGTGAGTAACGGAATTGCCCAGCCTCCATATCATTTACCGGTGCACCATTGATATAAATTTCATTATATTTCTGGTCTAGTGCACGATAACGGAATCTAACCGGGGAGAATAGGAATCCTATCTCAGAAGCGTAGACATTGGAGTTAGAGTGAACGATGGTAACATTTTGTCCCATGTTCTCATCTTCGCCCAACTGTGCTTCAGTAAAAGTGAAAGCTGCTTCACCAACGTTTGTCGAATCGGTTTGAGCAAAAGTCAGCGAAGCATAGCTTAGGGCCATCATGGCAAAGATAAGCTTTTTCTGCATAGTTGTTAGATATGTTATTGATGAAAGGAATGCAAATTAACTAATTTTTTTTTGATTAAAGAAAGCTTTATGTTTAAAATTTCAATAAATATGGCTTTTTCTCAGATATAATTCCGATATTTGCGGTACACTTATAAACTGATAATGAAAAAGCAACTAGTTATCCTCGCTTTGCTGCTGACCAATATACTATCTGTGTCAGCCCAAAAAAAGTATTCAGTCTACGCTGTTGGTTTCTACAATCAAGAAAACTTATTCGACACTTGCCACGATGTAGGAAAAAATGACTACGAATTTCTTCCAAGTGGATCCTATCGCTGGAATGGGTTGAAATATAGCCACAAACTTCACAACATGGCACGTGCTCTAAGCGATATGGGGACTTCCGTGTTGCCGGGTGTGGGTTGCGCGGTAATCGGTGTATCAGAAATAGAGAATGCGAAGGTCCTAACGGATCTATGCAACCAGCCTGAACTCCTGTCTCGTGGCTATCAGTTCTGTCACATTGAAGGTCCTGACACACGTGGCGTTGACTGCGGACTGCTTTACAATCCAAAGCTTTTTACAGTTCAAGACGTAAGCCTCGTGCCCTACATTCCCACCGAGAAGATGGACAGCGATTACAAGACGCGTGGCTTTCTTACTGTGACAGGCACAATAGCCAACGAGCCTGTAGCTTTTATCGTATGCCACTTACCAAGTCGTTTTGCAGGTTCTTACTATCGCGAGGTTGGTGCCGCTCAAGCTAAGCTAGTGAAAGACTCTCTGCTCCGCGTAAACAAGGACTGCAAGGTGTTTGTCATGGGCGACATGAACGATGATCCCAACAATCGCAGTATGGCAGAGGAACTTCGAGGTAAGGCGGAGATTGAAGAAGTCGACAAGGGTGACATGTATAATCCTTGGTATAATATTCTTGTTAAGCAGGGTAC